>DASVES010000202.1:0-15770 GCA_036380435.1 Pyrinomonadaceae bacterium
CTCGCCCGAGAGGCCGTCGGGGTAGCCGCGGCCGTTCCACTGCTCGTGGTGATGGCGGACGATGGGCACCACGGGGTATGGAAACTCGACGCGCTCCAGAATCTGCGCGCCGACGAGCGTATGCACCTTCATCCGCTCGAACTCGGCGGGCGTGAGCTTGCCCGGCTTGTTGAGGATGTGGTCGGGGACGGCCAGCTTGCCGATGTCGTGGAGGAGCGCGCCGGCCTTGAGCGCCTTGATCTCGCCCGCGGAGAGGCCGAGGAGTTCGCCCGTGCGCGCGGCGTAAATCTGCACGCGGCGGACGTGGCAGTGTGTCGTCTGGTCTTTGGCGTCGATGGCCGTGGCGAGCGCCTCGATGGTCGAGAGGTGGATGCGGCCCATCTCGACGGCCTCGCGCTCGGCCTCGTTGACGTGCTCGAAATATTTCCTGTAGGTGCCATAGCTCGCCCAGATGACGGGAACGCTCAGGACGACGTAGGCCACGCCGAAGCGCATCACCGCCTCGTAGACGACGAGCGCCGCCACGGCCGCGGCGAAGAACGTCCACGAAGTCCAGAGGTAGCCCTCGCTCCAGTAGGCCCAGACGGGCCGGCGCTTCTTGAGCGCGATGAGCGTCGCCACGGCCAGCCCGTTGACGAAGTACTGAACGAGCGCCATGAGGACGAGCGGCAGGACGAGCGCGCGCAGGCCGACGTGAGCGGTCGTGCCCAGAGGGTTAAGTGTGACGCCCGAATGGTTAACGAGGGCGGCGTAGAAGGTGTGGCCGGCAACGAAGACGGTGACGGCCGAGACGGCCGGCGCGGCCAGCCAGCTCGTCGCCCGCCGCGTCGTCCGCACGGAGCTGCCCAGCAGATCGACGGCGCCGAGCAGCACCGCCGCCGGCACGCCGAGGAAGATGACGCCGAGGAAGGTGAAGGCGTCGCCCGCCGTCACGCTCGCCTTCGTGCCGGGGATACGCAGGGGGCGCGCGCCCGAGATGACGATGAGACTGAGGAGCACGAGCAGTTGCGCCCATCCGGTCGTCGGCAGCGCGAGCAGGCCGCCGACTGCCCATGCGCCGACGCCGACGCCCGCCGCGACGAGCGCGAACCAGTAGGCGCGCGCCGCCGGGCTGTAGTCAGACATGTCGATGAATCTCAAAGTTCTCTCCGGCCCTGAGTCAATTCGCATGATTGATTCATTGATTCATCGGTTCATTGATTCAATTAAAGACAGGCGCTGCCTTTCCATTGAATCAATGAACCGATGAATCAATGAATCAATCCCTTTGAAGGGCCGCCGCCGAAAGTGAGAGCCGGGAGCAACTCGGCTTTCGCTTTCGGCGGCGGATTGGGGGGACAAGAGCGGCGGGCCTTACTGTGACACTCGCCCGCCGTGCTGGGTGAGAAGTGATGCGCGCCGCCGGCCCCGATAAGGGCGACTCGCTACGCGCCGGAAGACAAACCCAATGAGGGGCTGCCCTTTTCAAAATGGTGCGCGGCTTTACGGTTCCCGTGCGGTGGCCCCGTGGAGCGTCCGAAGACGCCCCTTCAAGCCGCGCGCAGATAGAGATAACAAGCGCCGTGCCGCGCGTGTCAATTCTCGGTTATGTTCGTTTCGGCTATTAAAAATGCGGGGCGCAGCACGCGCGAGGGCAGTGGCGCTCTAGTCTTCAAAGCGCGCGCGTTCAAGCTGACATGGTCAGGATGAAGGCCCGTGTGAATGTGACCGAAGGCGAGTGGAGGAGTAGAGGCTCAGACGCTTTCGCGCGGGGAGACGGCGGCGTCGGCGTCGCGGCGTCTCTGGTGCGCCCTGAAAGTTTTGGTGAAGCGGCGCAGCTCGTCTTCGGGGAAGGCGCGCCGCCAGTTCTGCTCGAACTCGTCAGTCACCGTGCGCCTTCTTAGCTGCCGCAGCTCGCGCCAGAATGCCCTGTACAAGTCCGACTCCGTCTGCCGGGTTGTGAAGACGACTTCGCGCGTGAGGCGTCGGTGGTCGGGATAGTGCGCGACCTCGATGAAGACCTCGCCGCCCCGCGTCTCGAAACCCAGATCGAACTCATCCGGCTCGCAGTTCCACCTGACGCCGGCCGACTCGCGCCCTTCGAGCAGCGCGACGAGCGCCTCGATCAAATCGCGCAGCGAGTCGTATGGCTTGTGCGAGACGGCCGTGACGAACTTGTCTGCTCCCGCCTCCAGTCGCAAAGACATCCACCCGCTCTGCGGGCTTTCGAAGCTGACTCGTAGTTTTTCACTCATACGTAGTGTCACAGAATAACCGACGGCAGCGGCCGGTTGACAAGCGCCGGCGTGCCGGCCCACTCTCTCGTCAGCAATTTTTATTTTCCGTTCCGGCAATAAACTTTTGACCGTGGCCGCTCTCACTGAAGGCGCGAGCGTCGGGTATCTGGAGCTGCTGCGCCGCAACCGCGACTTCCGACAGCTCTGGCTCGGGCAGGTCGTCAGCCAGCTCGGCGACTGGTTCAACACCATCGCCGTCTACACGCTCGTCCTCGAACTGACGGGGTCGCGCCGCGCCGTCGGCCTCGTGCTCGTCGCGCGCTTTCTACCGACCATCGTCCTCGGGCCGCTCGCCGGCGTCGTCGCCGACCGCGCGAGCCGCCGCACGATTATGATTACGAGCGACGTGCTGCGCGCGGTCGTCGTGCTCGGCTTCCTGTTCGTCCGCCGCCCCGAGCACGTCTGGATGATCTACGCGCTGACGCTCGCTCAGCTCGCGCTCTCGACCTTCTTCGAGCCGGCCAAATCGGCCGCGCTGCCATCAATCGTCTCGGCGCGCGAACTCGTGCCGGCCAACGCCGTCTCCTCCGTCACATGGTCTGTGATGCTCACCGTCGGCGCGGTGGCGGGCGGCGAGGTCGCCGGGCGCTTCGGCGCCGACGCGGCCTTCCTGCTCGACTCCGTCACCTATCTCGCCTCGGCCGCCCTCCTCCTCCCCATACGTCTGCCGAAGCGAGCGCCCCGCCCGAAGTCGAAGCTCACGCTCGCCAAGGCGCTCGGGATTACCGACACACTCGAAGGCATCCGCTACATCGGGGCGCGCCGGCGCGTGCTCGCGTTGATGCTGGTCAAGTTCGCGTGGTGTCTGGGCGGGGGCATTCTGTCGCTCTTGGCCGTCTTCGGCGACGTGGTGTTCCGCC
Organism: Pyrinomonadaceae bacterium; assembly: GCA_036380435.1. Classification (GTDB taxonomy): domain Bacteria; phylum Acidobacteriota; class Blastocatellia; order Pyrinomonadales; family Pyrinomonadaceae; genus DASQDT01. Next base: position 3,137 of record DASVES010000202.1, read on the forward strand.
TCGGCGACAACGCGGCGCGCGGCATCGGGGCGCTCTACGCCGCACGCGGCGTGGGCACGGCCATCGGGCCGCTCACGGCGCGTCGCGTCGGCGGCCGCGGCCGGCACGCGATGCAGAAGGCCATCGGCATCTCGTTTATCGTCGGCGGCGTCTTCTACATCGCCTTCGGTCTGGCGACGAGCTTCCCCGTGGCGCTCGCGGCCGTCGCGCTCGCGCACATGGGCGGGAGCGCGTTGTGGATTCACTCGACGGTGCTCTTGCAGCGGGCGGTGGACGAAAAGTTCCGCGGCCGTGTCTTCGCCGCCGAGATAACGCTGCTCACCGCGGCGCTCGCCGCCTCCAACTACGCGACCGGCGAGGCTCTCGAAAGCTTCCACGTCGCGCCGCGCACGGTCGCCATCGCCCTCGGCGTTTTCTTCATCATCCCCGGCGTCATCTGGCTCGCGACCGAGCGTTGGTGGGATCGCGGCGAGGAAGAGGCACACGCGGGCGCAGACATGGCGGGCGAAGCGACGGCGGTCGCCGCCGGACGCGACGCGCCCGCCGCTCACGGCGACTGACAGGGGAGCGTCCAATCAATTATCATCGCCACTCGTTCGTCGAAGCGTGTGGGCGCGGGGCAGTCAGCGGCGAGAGGAGAGAGTTGAGATGGATTTAGGCTTGAGGGGCCGCGTGGCACTGGTCGCCGCGGCGAGCGGAGGCATCGGCTTCGCCGTCGCGCGGGAGTTGGCGCAGGAAGGCGCGCGCGTCTTCCTCTGCTCGCGCGACGAGGGGAGGGCGCGGGAGGCGGCCGAGCGGATCGCGGCCGAGACGGGCGCGGAAGTCGTCGGCTTACGTGCGGACGTGACGAGCGACGAGGACGTGGCCGCGTTCGTCGCCGCCGCGCAGGAGCGTGCCGGCGGCGTGGACATCTGCGTGACGAACGCGGGCGGGCCGCCGAAAGCGACCTTCGCCGAGGCCGACCTCGATTTGTACCGTCTCGCCTTCGAGCTGAACGCGCTCTCGGCCGTGCGGCTCGCGCGCCTCGTCGTGCCGGGGATGCGCGAGCGCGGCTGGGGACGCCTCGTCAACATCACTTCGGTCTCGGTCAAGCAGCCGATTGAGGGGCTGCTGCTCTCGAACACCATCCGCGCGGGGCTGACGGGGTGGGCCAAGACGCTCTCGAACGAGGTGGCCGCCGACGGGGTGACGGTCAACAACGTCGCGCCCGGCTGGACACGCACGGCGCGACAGGAAGAGCACGAGGCGGCCAACGCGGCCCGGCTCGGCAAGTCGATTGAGGAGATGATCGAAGCGCGCGCCAGTCAGGTGCCGGCGCGGCGCATGGCGCGGCCCGAAGAGATCGCCGCCGCTGTCGCCTTCCTCGCCTCCGAGCGCGCCTCCTACATCACCGGCGTCACCTTGCAGGTTGACGGCGGCTGGGTACGCGGGCTTTTTTAACAGTCGTCAGTAATCAGTACGGTGTATATACAAAATATATTTTATTGCCATATCCTATCCACTTGAGACTCATTTTCTTTTATCACAATACGAAATACATCTGGTGTCGTAAGATGCTGCCATTCTTCAAAACCATATTTTGAATCGAAGTGCTTTAAAATTAAAGTCAGTAATCGTCCGTGAGTAACCACCACTATCGGATTTGTATCTAACAAAAGAGCGTCATTGATAGCAGCTATGGCCCGATCAGTTGCGGCTTGACTCGACTCTCCTCCTTCAAAGGAGAGTTCAAAGTCTGAAAAAGTTCCTCGCAATTTATCAGGCCAGTCAGAATAATCAATTGTACTTAATGCTGCTTCAATCAATCGTTCATCTAATTTAATCTTAATATTTAAGCGAATTGATAAGGGTTTGATTGATTTAAGGGCCCGAGCAAATGGACTGGACACAATCTGACCAACTCCAACTCCTAACAAAAATTCTGCAAGAGCCTCCGCTTGATCTATGCCTTCAGAGGTTAGCGGGGCATCAGCGGCTTGCCCCGTCGCCTTACCGTGTCTTACCAGGTATATTATTTTATTCATGATTACTGCTTATGATTAGAAGCTATTTCAACACGAAAGTGCCATCCGTGAAGTTTATCAAACCATTTTTGAGATGGCTTCTAGTCAGTTGTCAGTTGTGTGTGTGTGGCGACTCGCCGCTGACATCGGACATCTGAAGGTTGGAAGCCCGCACCACTGACAACTGACTACTGACGACTGACTACTGTGAGTTATCAAATCGAAAACATCGTCGAGGCGCGGCACGCCGGCGCGGAGGTGGCGGTCGCGGACTTCGGGCACGAGGCGTGGGGACGGGCGCGGCCCGCGCACATCGCTCGCTACTGGTCGGGCGAGGCGGCGCCGGAGGGGCGGCACGCCGAGGCGCGCGTCGTGTGGACGGACGCGGCGCTCGTCGTAAAGTTCGACTGCCGGCAGGAGGAGCCGCTCGTCGTCAGCAGCACGCCGAACCTCCGGGAGAAGACCATCGGCCTCTGGGATCGCGACGTGTGCGAAATCTTTCTCGCGCCCGAGCCGTCGGCGCCCGAACGTTACTTCGAGTTCGAGGCCGCGCCGACGGGCGAGTGGATCGACCTCGCGATTCACTGGCGCGCACAGGGGCGCGAGACTGACTGGCGCTATCGCTCACACATGCAGACGGCGGCGCTCGTCGCCGACGACTCGCTGAGCGTCACCATCCGCATCCCCTTCAAGTCGCTCGGCCGAAGCCCGCGCGCGGGGGAGCGCTGGCGCGCGAACCTCTTCCGCTGCGTCGGCCCCGACCCCGTCTACCGCTACCTCGCCTGGCAGCCGACGCACACCGAAGCCCCCAACTTCCACGTCCCCGAGAGCTTCGGCTGGCTCGCCTTCAAGTGATGACGGCGCTGCTTTCAAAACAACATCCGCGACTGCGCGGCTCACCCCTTCGCCAGTTCCCTCACGAACTCCCCGAACCGCATCATGTCATCCGGGTCCATCTCCATGATGTGCGCGCCGACGAGATAGCCGCGCTCGCCGCCCTCCTCGTCGCCGAGTCGTTCGTAGCGCATGGGGACGGCGCGCAGTTGGACGGCGCCGGTGGGCAGTTCGAGCGTGATCTGGACGGGGCGGCCCTCGCCCATCAGGTAGCGGTCGCCGATGCGGATGGCGGGCAGGACGAGGCTGATGCCGGTGGCGCTCAGGTCGCGCGTGTGGCCGCTGAGTATGGGCGCCGGCCGGCCGGCGTGGTGGCGCGCGTTGCCGGCCGAAGAGACGTGCGAGACGGTGGCCGGCAGGTGCGCCGGGTAGCGCGGTGCGTGCCGGCGGTCGCTGACGAACCGGCGCAGGTGGTTGACGAGTGTGCGGAGACGTTCGGGCATTGCCTCGGTCAGCCTCGCGTGACGCCTCGCTGGGGAGACGCCGTCGGGAGCAAGAATGGACGGGGCAAATCTTCGCGAGCGCCCCTGCCGCGCTCCTGGCTCGCGGCCCGACGCGGGACGGGCGCCCGCGCGGAGCGTGTGGGGGTTGTCGGCTAACGTGTCGGCTTACGACGGACGCGGGGACGGCCTTCATTCTACGAGCGGGGGCGCGGCGGCGCAATCCCGCGGCACTGACGGCTCAGTTTCCCTTGAGGGGCTTGCCGCCTTTGTCGTCCTTCTTAAGCCCCGACGGGTCGATGTAGAAGGAGAGGCGACCCGTCCGGCCGTAGCGCGCCGGCTCGGCCCCGCCCGTGTAGCTCTTGCCGCCCGGCGCGGTCTCGACGTGGAAGTGGTAGCCGGTCGATGCGGTGGAGAGCACGTCGGCGGGGATAAGGGCGGAGCGCACGAGCTGTTGGAGGTTGCCGAAGAGGCCGCCGTTTTGCGCGCTGTAGATAATCTGCGCCGTCGAGATGCGCCGCAGCATGTTCTCGGCGTCGTCCTGATGGGCCGCCATGCGCGCCTCGAAGAAATATTTCTTGCCCTGCTTCTTGACGAGCTTCTGTCCCTCGCGGTCTCCGAAGAGCCACGCGCCGCGCTCGCGGATGAGGGGCAGTGGCACGACCTGCGGGGCTTCGTCCGTGCCGAGTTTCATAAAGACGGTCGCGTCGTCGCCGCTCATCTGCTCGCCGGTGAGGGCCACCTGCTCGGGCACCTCGCCCGCCTGTCGCTCGAAGTCCGGCTTCAAGTCCTCGTACTCCGCCGCGCTCAGCCCTTCGAGCGCCGGTGCGAAGATGGAGAGCGCGAACGCCTCGCGGAACCGGCGCTCGCGCATCAGCCGGTAGAACTCCTGCACCGCGAAGGACGGCGAGCCGGGAGCCGCCTTCTGCTGCGGCGGCGGCGGCGCGGCGGGGGCCGCCGGCTGCTGCGCGACAGTCCTCATTCCGAGACCGGGCGCGGCCCACGACGCGAGACAAAGCACGAGGGCGAGGGTCGGCGGAGGCAAAGACGGAAGTGTGCGAGAGCGTGGGTGGCGTGTCTTCATCTGTGGTTCGTTTCCTTCGGCGCCGGCTGAAGTGGGGAAAGCGACGCGCTTTCGATATTACATGAGCCGCGCCCCGGGGGAGAAGGCAAAAGGTAAAAGGCAAAAGGCAAAAGTTATAAAGGCTGCACCGGAGGCGTTCATCAGCCGCCGCTCCACGGCGCGCTGACGGCTGCGACCCTGCCTCTTCACTTTTGCCTTTGGCCTTTTTACTTTTGCCTTCCCATTACGGTTCCGGCGCGGCGGCCTCGACGGTCTTCGTCTCGCCGGCGCGCAGGGAGACGCGCGTGGCCCCGGCCGCACGCTTCCTGACTTCCTCCTCGAAGCCGCCCACGAGCGACGACGGCGTCAGCACAACGACGACGGCGTAGTCGCCCGGCGCGGCCTTGATCTCGCAGGAGTCGCCGGCGCGCGTCGAGCAGTGGAACTGTTGTGCGTCGTGGGCCGACCAGCGGGCCGCGTCGGCGCTCACGAGTAGCACGTGGACGCCGACGCCCGCCGTCTTCTCCGAGGCCGCACGGACGTTCACCTTGAGGGTCGCCCCGTCGGAAGTGTAGACCATGCTCACGCCCTCGACCGCCGCGCCCTCCGCGATGTCGAGCGGCTCGCGCATCAGGTCTTTGCCGCGCCACGTGATCGACTTGAGGTGGAAGGTGTTGCCGTCGCGGTCGTAGAAGCTCGCGTGGAGGTGGTACTTCCCCGGCCCCATGCCGTCGAGCGTGAACCGGCCCTTGTAGGCGCTCGCGCTCGCGCTCGCCGTCGCCTCGACCGCGCCCGAGAGGCCCTTCCCGACCCGCGTCGTGTGGACATGTACGTAATCGGGGAGCGGCCGGCTGCCCTCGAAGCTGATCGTCCCGGAGACGCGCCCGCCCTCGCCCAGTTCGATTGCCAGCTCGGACACGTCGCCGCCCGCGACCTCGACTTCGACGCGCGCGGGCGCGTACTTCTTCACGCGCCGCGGCGGGTCGTTGACGATGGCCGTGTTCAAGTTCCCGACCGTTATGTTCGTATTCATCTCCATGACCGTCACGTTCGCGTTGCTGATGCCCGCTGTCCCGTCCGGGGGAAAGAGCTGCGGTGTCGGCTCGTAGGCGTCGGGCGGCTTGACGAAGATCGTGTACGACCCGTCGGGGATGTCCTTCAGAACCCAGCGGCCTTCCTCGTCCGTCTGCGCCCCGTTCTCGAAGACCTCGTCGAGCGACGCGAGTTCGAATGCACCCTGCGCCGCGTCTGGCCGCCGGGGGAAGATCGCCACCATGGCCCGCGCCACGGGGCGGCGGTCGCCACGGCCGCGGACGACGCCGGCCACGGTGCGCGAATCGCGCTCCGCCACCGTGATGTCAACGTCCTCGCGCTCGTCGCCGGCCCCGACCTTGATGACCGTCGCGGCCTTCTCCGTCGTCGCCGACGGGTGGAAGGTCATGTAGAGCGACTGGCCGAAGAGGCCGCCCACCTCGGCCACCCCCTGCATGAAGAAGGCCGAGCGCCCCTCCCCTGCTTCGTTGTGCTGCGCCGACTCGGAGACGGCGACGACGTATTCGCCGGGCGGCATACCCGCGATGCGGAAGCGGCCGCGGTCGTCCGTCTTCGAGCCGATGCTGAAACCCGTCAGCGTCTTCGCGAAGCGTCCTCCGGTCTTTCGCATGAGGTGGACGGTGAGGCCGACGGCCGGCTCGCCGTCGGAGTAGGTGACGCGCCCGCCGAGGGCCGCGCCGCGGCGCGCGCGCACCGTCACCTCCTTGTCGGCCTTGCCCGTCGTCTCGAACACGTCGAAGTTTTTGACGATCTCGTCGAAGTTGAGGAAGTCGGAGCGCACACTTTCGAGCGCGGCGAAACTGATGGGGGAGATGACGCCGGCCACGTCCACCGCGGCGATGTAGCGGCCAGCGCTCACCCCCTTGATGCGGAACTCGCCGCGCGCATCCGTCAGCCCCATCAACTGCTCCGGCCCGCGCCCGTCGGGACTGAGCAGCATGATGCGCGCGCGGCGGACGGGGCGGTTCGTGCCCTCGTAGACGACGCGGCCGTAGACAGCCGCCTTCGGCGTCTTGTCGCGTCGTCCCTCCTGCTGCGCCGCGCCCGCTTGCGCGTGCGCCGGCGGCGATTCGATGCCCCACGCCGCGAGACACACGCATGCGAGGGAGGCGAGGGCGAGCGCGACGAAGAGCCTGTCGGAGACGGCGCGCAAAAGTTTGGTCTTCATGTGTTCGACTCGGCGGACTTCTGAAGGGCTGTCCGCGAAAGCGAAAAGGTTAGCCGTGAGTGCTCTCGGGCGGCGCTCACGGCTAACCATCTAATCAACACTTCGGCCAGCGCCGCGCGTCGGCCCCTTTAGGAAATATCCCCGACGCGCCTTCCGGCGAGCAGTTTCTCGCGCCCGACGAGGTAGAGCAGGACGACGAGGATGCCGAACGGGATGAGCGCCAGCACGTCGGCCCACGGCCCGGCGTGGAACGGGTTGTTCGCCTCGGCCCATTCGACGAACCGGCGGTTCGTGTCCGTCAGCACGCCGGCCATGAAGGCGATGATGATGCCGGCAATCGCGCCGCCGGCGATGTAGCCCGAGGCCATCAACACGCCCGGACTCTTGTCGCCCTCGGCGACCAGCTCGTCCTCCGTCAGATTGCGGTGCGCGAGCCGCTGCCGCAGCTTCTTGTCCACCAGATAGCGCACGAGCCCGCCCACCAGAATCGGACTCGAAGACGAAAGCGGCAGATAGACGCCGACGGCGAAGGCCAGCGACGGGATGCCGGCCATCTCCAGCACCACCGCGATCATCACGCCGAGGAGCACCAGCCCCCACGGCAGCTCGCGGTTGAGGATGCCCTTGATGATGTAGCTCATCAGCGTGGCCTTCGGCGCGTCGTACTTGTCCACGGGCGTGCCGTCGGCGCGCGTCCTGATGTTGCCGTTGATGCCGGGATCGACGCGGTAGACGGGGACGCCCTGCTCGTTGACGAGATACTTGCCGGCGGGGCTGCCCGTCTCGTCAATCTTGTGCCAGACGCGGTACTGCTGCGTGTCCGAAATCCCCTGCGCGGCCGGAACCGTCTCGCGCTCGGTGAGCTGCGCGGGGTCGGGGGCGCGCACCGTCGCGGGCAGGCTCGCCTGCGCGGCCGGGACGTAGACGGTCGAGGCGTCGTTGAGGCGGAGCAGAATCGGGCCGAGGATGAGGGCCGAGGCGAGCGCGCCGATGAGGATGGCGATTTGCTGCCGGTAGGGCGTGCCGCCGACCAGAAAGCCGGTCTTCAAATCCTGCGAGGTGGTGCCGCCGTTCGAGGAGGCGATGCAGACGATGGCGCCGATGGAGAGCGCGGTGACGTAGTAGCTCGGCCCCGTCCAGCCGATGAAGAGGAAGACGAGACAGGTCAAAAGCAGCGTCGCCACCGTCATCCCCGAGATGGGATTCGACGACGAGCCGATCTCGCCCGTCAGCCGCGACGAGACCGTGACGAACAGGAACCCGAACGCGATGATTAAAATCGCGCCGAGGATGTTGAACTGGAGGTTGAGCTGCGGCAGCACCATGATCATCGCGAGCAGCGCGACGATGCCGGCCAGCACGAACTTCATCGAGAGGTCTTGATCCGTGCGCGGGGAGCGCGCCGTCTGCGCCTGCCCGCCGCGCAGGTCGGCCAGTCCGGCGCGCAGGCCGTGCCAGATGGTCGGCAAGCTGCGGACGAGGCTGATGATGCCGCCGGCGGCGACCGCCCCCGCCCCGATGTAGAGGACGTATGCGCCGCGGATGCCGTTCGGCGTCATCTCGCCGATGGGCGTCGTGCCCGGCGGGATGATTGCGGAGCCGAGGAAGTCGCCGAAGAAGGAGATCATCGGGATGAGCACCATGTAAGCGAGCACGCCGCCCGCCGCCATGATCGCCGCGATGCGCGGCCCGATGATGTAGCCGACGCCGAGGAGCGCGGGCGAAGCCTCAACCGCCACCGAGCCGTTGCGGTAGGGCGCGCCGAAAATCTTCTCCGGCACTTCCTTCCACAAGTAGAACGACTTCATCAGCGTCGTGTAGAGCAGGCCGATGCCGAAGCCCGTGAAGATGGTCTTGGCGCCGGTGTTCGTGCCGCCGCGCTCGTCCGCGGCGTCGCGGTAGAGCGGGTCGGCCGCGGCGCGCGAGTCCTCGGTCGCGCCCGCCTTCAGCACTTCGGCGCACGCCGTCCCCTCCGGGTACTTCAGGATGCCGTGCTGCTGCACGATGAGCGCGCGCCTCAAGGGAATCATCATCAGGATGCCGAGCAGTCCGCCGAGCACGGCGACGAGCATCACGCGCGTCAGTTCCAGATCGAAGCCCAGAATCATGATCGCCGGCATCGTCACGCCGACGCCGAAGGCGATACTCTCGCCGGCCGAGCCGGCCGTCTGAACGATATTGTTTTCGAGGATGGTCGAGTTGCGCGCGCCGAAGCCGGCGAAGACGCGGAACAGCGTGATGGCGATGACGGCCACGGGGATGGACGCGCTCACGGTCAGGCCCACCTTCAGCACGAGGTAGAGCGACGAAGCGCCGAAGACCATGCCGAGGATGGTGCCCACGACGACGGCGCGCACGGTCAACTCCGGCATCTCGACGTGCGCCGGAATGTACGGGCGGAAGGAGGCGGCGAGCGGATTTTCCGGGCGCGCCCCGACGATGTCCGGGTACTCGTTCGTCACGGCCACGGACTTCATGGTGTTAGCGTCAGTCGCCATCAGGTCAGACCTCCGACTATCGTTTATTCTCGCCTGCGTTGGAAGAGACTGTTACGGGGAAAAACTGCCGCCTACTTTACACGCGCTCCGCGCGCGGAATCAAGCCCCTTTTGGGCGCGGCGGCCCCGCCCCCGCTCGTGTGATACACTGCGCGCTCGCCGGCTCTTCCATGAATCCACTCTTCTTCGGAGACTGCTGATGTTCGCACGCGCTCTCGCCCCCGCGCTCGCCTCCGCGCTCGCCCTCTCTTCGACACTCTCTTTACAGGCACGTACACAACGCTCCTCCGCGGGCGAGGCGGCCCGCGCTCGCTCCACGGCGCAGGGCGGGGCGCGCGTCCGCGCGGCGGCGGCCGTGCCCGCGCCCGAGTCCGTGCTCGGCTTCCGCCCCGGCGACGACCGCAAGCTCGCTGCTTGGGCGCAGGTGGTCGAATACTTCCGACGCCTCGACGCGGCCAGCCCGCGCGTCCGCTTCGAGGAGCTGGGCAAGACGACGCTCGGCGCGCCCTTCGTCGTCGCCACGATCAGCGCCCCCGAGAACCTCGCGCGGCTCTCGGAGTACAAAGACATCCAGCGCCGCCTCGCCGACCCGCGTCTGCTCGGGCGGCGGCCCGACGGCCGCGCCGCGTCGCTCGTCGCACGCGGCAAAGCGGTCGTCCTCATCACCTGCGGCGTCCACTCGACGGAAGTCGGCTCCTACCTCTCTTCCATGCTCATCGCGCACCGCCTCGCCTCCTCCGACGACGCCGAGGTGCGCGAGATTCTGCTCAACACCATCGTCCTGCTCGTGCCGTCTTTGAACCCCGACGGCGTGGACATCGTCAAACGCTGGTACGACCGCACGCTTGGCACGCCCCACGAGGGAACCTCCCCGCCCGAGCTTTATCACCCTTACGTCGGCCACGACAACAACCGCGACTGGTACGCCTTCACGCAAGCAGAGACCCGTCTCACCGTCGATAAGATTCACAACGTCTGGCGCCCGCAGATCGTCCACGACATTCACCAGATGGGTTCGACCGGCGCGCGCATCTTCCTGCCGCCCTACATGCAGCCCGTCGAGCCGAACGTGCCGGTGCCGGTCGTCGAGGCTTACACGGAACTCGGCCGCGCGGTCGCCGCTGGCTTACGCGCCAAAGGCATGAAGGGCGTCGTCACCGACGCCATCTACGACGCCTGGACTCCGGCGCGCGCCTACTCCCACTACCACGGCGGTGCGCGCATCCTCTCCGAGACCGCCTCCGCACGCATCGCCACGCCGACGACCGTGAAGCCCGAACAGCTTCGCGCCGGCTCCGACGACGGCTACGACCCGCGCAAGGAGTCAGCGAACTTCCCCGACCCGTGGCCCGGCGGCGACTGGTCTCTGCGAGACATTACCGGCTACATGACGAGCGCCGCCTTCGAGTTGATGAAACACGCGGCGCAGAACCGCGAGCATTGGCTGCGGCGCTTCTACGAAGTCGGCCGCGAGGCCGTGCGCCCGCGCCGGCGCGGCGAGCTTGTCGGGTACAAGATTCTGGGCGGCCCGAACACCAACGCCCTGATTGAAATCCTGGATCGCGGCGGCCTGGAGGTTCGCAACGTCCCCGTCAAGACGCCGCGGAGGGGCCGCGGCCGTCGCTCGGCGATGGACGAATTGGGGCCAGACCTCTTCGTCCCCCTCGCCCAGCCCTACGGCGGCTTCGCCAAGGCGCTCCTCGAAAAACAGAACTACCCCAACCTGCGCGACCCGGCCGGCAACCCCATCCAACCCTACGACGTGACGGCGCACACGCTGCCGCTTCTGATGGGCGTCGAAGTCGAGCCGGTCTATGAGCCGATACGCACCGTCGCGTTGCCGACCGTCCGCGTCGGCAGCGCCGAGCGCGATGGCGTCTCATTCGTCATGCCTCCCGCCGAGCCGGCCCGACCGCAAGCGCAGGCACGCGTCGGGCTTTACAAATCGCACGTCGCATCGATGGACGAGGGCTGGACGCGCTGGGTGCTGGAGCAGGAGGGCTTCAAGTATCGCTCGCTGCTCGACGCGGAGGCGCGCGCCGGTTCCTTGCGCGCGAAGTACGACGCAATCGTCCTCCCCGACCAGTCGGCGCGCGCCATCTTCGAGGGACACCGGAAGGGCACGATGCCCGACGAGTTGACGGGCGGACTTGGCGAGGAGGGCGTCCGTGCGCTGCGCGAGTTCGTCGAGCGGGGTGGGACGCTCGTCTGTCTGAACAGCGCGTCGAATTTCGCCATCGAGCACTTGAAGCTGCCGGTGCGCAACGCGCTCGCGGGCCTTCGCCGCACGGACTTCTTCGTGCCCGGCTCGATTCTGCGAATCGTGCTCGACAAGTCGCACCCAATCACGGAAGACATGCCGCAGGAGTCGGTCGCGTGGTTCGAGGACTCGCCGGCCTTCGAGATCGCGGGCGACCCGGCCGCGCTGCCCCGCGTAAAAATCGTGGCGCGCTACCCGCAGAGCGGGAACCCTCTGCTCTCGGGCTGGCTCCTCGGCGAGCAGCATCTGCGCGGGCGCGCGGCGCTCGTCGAGGTCGGCATGGGTGAGGGGCGCGTGATACTTTTCGGCTTCCGCCCGCAGTACCGCGCGCAGTCGCTCGCCACTTATCCGCTGCTCTTCAACGCCATCGCGCACGGGGGTTCACGGCCGTAGAGTGGGGCGGCCCCGCAGGGCGCGAGAAAAGGACACGCGTTTCTCGCGCGCGCAGCCCGTCGCGGCCCCCAGCATTCCTGACCGAGTGAGGAGAACGAGATGAAACGTAGAACGATCACTCTCCCGGCGCTCGCCTTCGCGGCCCTGGCGCTCCTGCCGCTAACAGTGGCCGCGCAGCAGCCGGCGGCGCAGAGACAGTCCGTTGACCTCGGGGCGTTCACCAAAGAGATCATGCTCCTGCGCTTCGACGGCACACAGCAGCACCTCGTGATGTGGCTGCCTTACGAGTTCTTCGTCGCCGCGGGCACGGCCGACGGCACGATGACGAGGGAGTCGATGGAGAAGGAGTTGGGGTTTCTCAAGTCGTACCTCACGCTCTTCGTGATGAGCAGCATCGAGCGCCCCGACGGCGCCAGCGTGTACGCGAGCGATGCCGAGGCGCGTAAGCGCGCGGGGCTAAAGCTGGCGGACGGGACGGAGGTGCGCCCGCTCGACGTGGCGCCGCCGAAGCTCACGGCCATCGTCGCCGCGATGAAGGCGCTCATGGCGCAGCAGGGAGGCGCCGACCGGGAGAACATGCACGTCCTCGTCTTCCCCGCCGCGACGAGCGCGGGCAAGACGGTCGTGGACGTGACGCGCAGGGATAGTCTCACCCTTTTGCTCAAGGCCGACGCCCGGTTCCGCGAAGCGACCTTCACCTGGCGCACTCCCTTCGACGCGCTGACGGCCGTCCCCGACTGCCCGCGCTGCAAGGCCGGCGTCTCCGCCAAGTGGACTTACTGCCCCTACTGCGGCCAGAAGCTCCCGCAGTGACCACCGGGCAGGCAACGGCAGTAGCCCGACCGTGAGGGAGGGCGTCCTCA
>DASVES010000203.1:0-4775 GCA_036380435.1 Pyrinomonadaceae bacterium
AGTCTCACGGCGTATCTGCGACAGCGTCTCGTCGTCGCGCGCCGAGGCGACGCGCTTGTAGGTGCGAAGCCGCTGCCCCATGTCCGAGATGTAACTCTCGGGGATGGCCACGTCCACGCCGAGACTGATCGAGACCGAAGCTTCGTCCTCCACGTCCTCGCCCCTCAGCTCCGACATCGTGCGCTCAAGCATCTGCGTGTAAAGATCGAAGCCGAGGGCGTCCATGTGCCCCGACTGTGCTCCGCCCAGAAGGTTGCCCGCGCCCCGCAGCTCCAAATCCAGCGCCGCCACCCGAAAGCCCGCGCCCAAATCCGAGAACTCGCGGATGGCGGCGAGGCGGCGGCGCGCAATCGGCGTCAGCTCGGTCTCGGACGGAATCAGGAGGTAGGCGTAAGCCCTTCGGTTCGAGCGCCCGACGCGGCCGCGGAGCTGGTAAAGCTGCGAAAGCCCGTAATTGTCGGCACGGTTTATGATGATGGTGTTGGCGCGGGGGATGTCTATGCCGTTTTCGATAATCGTTGTCGCCACAAGCACATCGGCCTTGTAGGCGACGAAGTCGAGCATCACCTGCTCCATCTCTTTTTCGTTCATCTGCCCGTGGGCGACCGTGATGCGCGCCTGCGGCACGAGCCTTTGGACGAGCGCGGCCACGGTGTCGATGGTCTCCACGCGGTTGTGGATGAAGAAGACCTGCCCGCCGCGTCCGATCTCCAGCTCGATGGCCGACTTGACGACCGACTCGGAGAACTGCACGACCTGCGTCTGGATGGCGAGGCGGTCGCGCGGCGGCGTCTCGATGACCGACATGTCGCGCAGTCCCATCAGCGACATGTTGAGCGTGCGCGGGATGGGCGTGGCGGAGAGCGTCAGCACGTCCACCTTCTTCTTCAACTGTTTCAAACGCTCCTTGTGCGCCACCCCGAAGCGTTGCTCTTCGTCCACGACGACGAGGCCGAGGTCGCGAAACTTGATGTCCTTCGACAGTATCCGGTGCGTGCCGATGACGATGTCGATCTCGCCGGCCTCGGCGCGCTGCACAATCGGCTTCTGCTCGCGCGCCGAGCGGAATCGCGAGAGCAGCTCGACCGTGACGGGGAACGGCGCGAAGCGCGCGCGCAAAGTTTCGTAGTGCTGATAGGCGAGCACGGTGGTCGGCGCGAGCACGGCCACCTGCTTGCCGTCCATCACGGCCTTGAAGGCGGCGCGCATGGCGACCTCGGTCTTCCCATACCCCACGTCGCCGCACAGCAGCCTGTCCATCGGCGTCGCGGCCTCCATGTCGCGCTTCACGTCCTCGATGGCCGTCTCCTGATCGGGCGTCGGCTGGTACTCGAAGCCCTCCTCGAACTCTCGCTGCCACGGCGAGTCGGCCGCGAACGCGTAGCCGCCGACGAGCTTGCGCTCGGCGTAGAGTCGCAAAAGCTCGTCGGCCATGTCGCGCATGGCGCGCTTGGCCTTGGCCTTCGTCTTCTGCCAGCCGATTCCGCCGAGGCGGTCGAGCGTGGGCGTGTGCCCCTCGGCGCTCGAATAGCGTTGGACGAGGTCGAGCCGTTCGACGGGCGCGTAGAGCTTCGAGTCGTCGGCGTAGAAGAGCAGCATGAACTCGCCGGAGCGGCCGCCGCCGAGGTCTAAGGTCTGCAAGCCGCCAAAGCGCGCGATGCCGTGGTCGATGTGAACGACATAATCATCGACCTTCAAATCACGAAAGTCCGACAGGAACGCCGCCGCATTCGACTTCTTCCTTTTGCCTTTTTCCTTTTGCCTTTCTCCCGTGCCCGGCGCGCGGCGCTCGACCGCCGCGTCGCTCACCTCGTCGAATAAATCCGTCTCGACGTGGACGACGAGGGCCGCCTCCGGCAGCTCGAACCCGCCCGACAGGCGTCCCGAAGTGACGACGGCCTGCCCCGTCTCCTCGCCGAGTGCGGATGCGTCCTCGCCCGCGAGTGCGACACGCGCCGCGACGTTGTAGTCGGCGAGCACTTCGCCGATGCGCTCGGCCACGCCCGCGCTCGGCATCACGAGGAGCGTCGCGGCCCGCCTCTCTTCATATCTGCGTCGTACATCCGCGGCGAGGTCGGGGACGCGCCCGTGGTAGCGGCGCGCGGGCAGCGAGCGCAGCTCGACCTCCGGCGCCCGCTCGACGGCCGGGAAGAGAAACATCGGGGCGCCTTGCGCGCGCGCGCGCCCGATTTGAACCTGCGGCTGTTCGGCTTCGCCCACGAACCTCTCGTCGGTGACGGCCGCCGCGCGTCCGAGCGCGCGCAGCTCCACGCGTCGCGCGTCGCGCAGGCGCTCGCGCAGCTCTTCGGCCGTCAGGTAAAGCTCGTCGGGGCGCAGGCCGATTTCGTCGGCGGCCTCGTTCTCCTCGAAGCGCGCCGCGAGCGTGTCGTAGGTCGAGCCGAGGAACTGCTCGACGCCGGCCGGCTCATCGACGACGAGCACGGTCTCGGCCGACAGGTAGTCGAGCGCGCTCGCGTCCGTCGTGAGCAGCAGCGGTATCAGCCACTCCCAGCCCGCGAACGTCTCGCCCTCGCCGGCGTGGACGGTTCGATCTTTCAACGCGCGCCCGCGCCTCTCGTCCGCCCAACGCTCGCGCGCCGCCTCGGCCCACAGACGGAAGTCGCCTGAAGAGACGGCGTACTCGCGCATCGGCACGACCTCCGTCTCCCGAACTTGCGCCACGGAGAGCTGTGTCTCCGCGTCGAACTCGCGGATGGAATCCACCGTGTCGCCGAAGAACTCCACGCGCACCGGCGAGTCTTGCCCCGGCGACCAGAGGTCGAGAATCCCGCCGCGTATGGAGAACTCGCCGACCGCGCCCACGGGGTCTTCGCGCACGTAGCCCGTGGCCAGAAGTTTTTCGACCAACTCCTCGGGCGCATAGTCCTCGTCGCGCCGCAGGACGGCCCCCGCTTCGAGCAGACGCGCGGGCGGGAGCGTCCGTCGCACGAGGGCGCGCGCCGAGAGCAGCACGAAGGGGGCGTCGCCACGAGCGAGACGCCACAGAGAGAGCGCGCGGCGTTCGAGCGTGTCGGCGTGCGGCGACGTGCCCGCGTAAGGGTCGCCCTCGGAGGCCGGCAGCGTCAGCACCCCGCCCCTTGGGTCTTCGCCGAGCGCGCCCGCCCAGAAAGACAAATCGCGCTCCCACGCCTCGAGGTCGCGGTTGGCCTGCACCACGACGGCGAGCTGCTTCCCCGTCTCGCGCCGCAGGGCCGCGACCGCCAGCGCACGCGCCGGCGCAGAAGTCAGCCCGCCCACCGACACGACGCGCGCACCGCCCGCCACCTCGGCCGCCAGCCGCCCGAACTCAGACCACTCGGTCACGCGCCGCAGCACACCCTGCAACACCGAAACTGTCTCGACAGAACTGCTCATAACTTTGAAGCTGTTAGCTATTAGCTGTTAGCTGTTAGCTTTCAGCCAGAAGAGGACGAGCCGGGGCTTCGTTCATCAGAAGCGCCTTCGGCTCCCGTTTGGCTGACTGCTAACAGCTAATAGCTAACAGCTTCATCACCCTTCCTTCTCCGCCGGCCCCCTCTCGGCCGCCGACTTGATACGCTCGATGACATCGGTCGTCGAGACGCCATCGACGAAGGGGAGCGCCACCACGCGCCCGCCGGCGCGCTCCACCTCCTCGCGCCCGTGTATCTCTTCGAGCGCGTAGTCGCCGCCCTTCGCCAAAACGTCCGGCAGCACCTCGGCGATCAGTGCGCGCGGCGACTCCTCGTCGAAGACCGTCACGTAATCCACGACCGCGAGCGCCGCCAGCACTTCGGCGCGCTCCTCTTCACACATCACCGGACGCCCCGGCCCCTTGAGGGCGCGCACCGAGCGGTCGCTATTGATCGCCACCAGCAGCGCGTCGCCCAGCAGCCGCGCCTGTTGCAGGTAGCGTGTGTGCCCGACGTGCAGGAGGTCGAAGCAGCCGTTGGTGAACACCAGCCGCCGGCCTGCCGCGCGCAAAGACGCGCGCACGCGGCGCACCTCGTCCCGCCCCCGTAAGATTTTCTCATCCATTGCCGTTTCGCCAATCGTAAATCGTAAATCGCGAATCGTAAAGCGAAGATTCCGCCGATTCACGATTTACGATTTACGATTCACGACTTCCTTACTCTATAATCCGCGAACACTCGCGCACGAAGCCGAAAACAAACATGAGCCTGCCACCATCCATTCTCGAAGACAACGACCAGACGCGCGCCCGCCGCGAGCACCTTGAGGCCGCGCGCGCGCTCGTCGGCAACGCCTACCCCAATAAGTTCCGCCGCACGAACGTCACGGCCAGCAGCGAGGGCGAGGACACCGTCACGGCGCTCGTCCGCGAATTCAGGAAGCACGAGCCGGAAGTCGAGGCGGGCGCGCGGCCCACGCCGGAGCAGCTTGAGGGGGCGAACGCGGAGCTAAGCAAAGTGTCGGTGCGCGTCTCCGGTCGCCTCGCCACGCCCCCGCGCGTGATGGGCAAGGCCGCCTTCGTCCACCTCTCGGACGGCCGCGAGCGTTTGCAGATTTACGTCCGCCGACAGGAGGCGAAGGCCGTCAGCAACGACACCGGCGCTCCTCTCGACGACCCCGAGGGCGGCTGGAAACTTTTTCAACTGCTCGACCACGGCGACTTCGTCGGCGTCGATGGCTACCTCTTCGTCACGAAGACGGGCGAGTTGTCGATACATGTGCGCGAGCTACAGTTTCTCGCCAAGGCCCTGCTGCCGATGCCCGACAAGATGCACGGCGTCGCCGACCCCGAAATCCGCCAGCGCCAGCGCTACGTCGATCTC
>DASVES010000204.1:0-8801 GCA_036380435.1 Pyrinomonadaceae bacterium
CGGCCGACTTGGGGGAGTCGGCCGGCCCGCGCCTTTGTTAAGGCAAAAGTGAGGAAGCCGAGTCGCAGGCATCAACGAGCCGCGGAGCGGCGGCAGCAGTGTTGCCCCGGTCGTGAGACCGGGGTCAGCGGTTTAGAAAACACAAGGAAGCCCCGGAGGGGCGAAAGAATCTTCACGTGCGTCCCACGTCAACGTCGAGGTTCTTTCGCCCCTCCGGGGCTTCACTTTTTTCAATCCTACGTGTCCCCACGGCTCGCGCCGTGGGCTACATTCTGCCGCCGCCTCCGGCGGCTCGTGGACGCTTGCGACTCAGCTTCCTCACTTTTGCCTGCTACTTCTTTAGCGTCGCCTCGCGCTTGGCCTTGAACTCGGCGCCGGGTTTCCACTCGGGAAACTTGTCGCCCTGCGCGACGCGGTGGCCGATGACGAAGAGGAGTTGCGCGTCCTCGACCGCGCCCGACAAATCCCAGTCGGGTTTTACCTCGTCGGTCGGCGAGTGGTAGTCGTTCTTATCGTACTCCGCGCGCTTCTGCATGGCGAAGGCCGGGTCTTTGCCCACGTAGTCTGTTCCAGTGTCGGTGTAGAGCGCGGGCACGCCCTGCTTGGCGAACTCGAAATGGTCGGAGCGATAGAAGAGGCCCTTCTCCGGCTCGGGGTCGGGCTTGACGACGCGACTCTGCAAAGAAGCGACTTCCTGCGTGAGGTCGTCGAGCGTGGAGTTGCCGAGGCCGATGATGACGATGTCGCGCGTGCGGCCCCACTGATTGACGCCGTCCACGTTGACGTTGGCGAGCGTTTTGGCGAGCGGGTAGAGCGGGTTCTCGGCATAGAACTTCGCGCCGAGCAGACCCTTCTCCTCGGCCGTGACGGCGAGGAAGAGAACGGAGCGTTTGGGCGGCGTGGGAAGTTTCGTGAACGCCTCGGCGAGTTCTAAGAGCATCGCCGTGCCCGAGGCGTTGTCGATGGCGCCGTTGAAAATCTGGTCGCCCTGCTTCGACTCGTCGCGGCCGAGGTGATCCCAGTGGGCGGTGTAGACGATGTACTCGTCCTTGAGCACCGGGTCGGAGCCTTCGAGACGCGCGATGACGTTCTGCGACTGCACCTCGCGCACCGTGTTCTTGATTTGAAAGTTCGCCTTCGCGCCGAGCGCGACGGGGCGGAACTCCCTGGTCAGCGCCGCCTTCTTCAACTCGTCGAAATTCTTCCCCGAGGCCGTGAACAATTCCTTCGCACGGTCGAGTGTGATCCACGACTCGACGCCGACGCGCCCCGCGCCTCCGTCCGCCGACTTGATGTCGAAGTTCTCGCGTCCCCAGCTACTCTTGACGACCTCGAAGCCGTAGCCGGCCGTCTCCGTCTCGTGGACGATGATCGCGGCCGCCGCGCCCTTCGCGCTGGCGATCTCATACTTGTACGTCCAGCGGCCGTAGTAGGTCATGGCCTTGCCCTTGAACATCTTCTCGTCGGGCTTCGAGGCGTCGGCCGGGTCGGTGACGGCCGGGTCGTTGATGAGCATGACGATGGTCTTGCCGCGCACGTCAACGTCCTTGTAGTCGTCCCAGCCGTACTCGGGCGCGACGACGCCGTAGCCCACGAAGACGACATCCGAGTTCGTGACCTTCACGTCGGGCTGCGTGCGACGAGTGACGGCGACGTAGTCGTCGGGGAATTTCAGGGCCATCTCCTTGCCGCCCGCCGAAAGAGTAGCGGTCGGCTCGGCCTTGAGGCCGACGAGCGGGGCCTTCTGGACGTATGTGCCGTCGGGGTTGCCGGGCTTGAGGCCGAGCCGCTGGAACTGCTCGGTGAGATACTTGACGGTCAGCTCCTCGCCCTTCGTTCCGGGGCCGCGCCCCTCGTAGGCGTCCGAGGAGAGTTCCGTGGTGTGGCGCAGCATGTCGGCGGCGGTGAGGCTCTCGACGGCGGGTTTCAAATCGGCCGACACGTTCATGGCGGCGGGCGCGGCCGGCGACGGCGAAGTGTTCTGGTTAACGGCGGCGGGCTGCTCGGTCGTGCAGCCGGCGGCGCAGGCGGCGGCCAGTGACAGCAGCGCGGCGCGCAGGAGAAGGGCGTGCATACGTATCATCGATCAAAGCCTCTGCTCGGACAGGATGTGAAAGCGAGATGCTTTCTTCTATTCCCCTCGGGGCGTTCAAGTCAAATCATCGCCGAGGACGACGTGTAAAATTGTAGGGGCAGGGCAAGTCCGCGGCCCGCCGGACGCGAAAGAAATCTACATAGATGGACAGGATAGGTAGGATGAAGAAAGAGCTGATTCGAGATTTCAACGGGGGCGCTCATGGCAGTAGCCCGACCGTGAGGGAGGGCGGCGGGGAGTCGGCAGTCGGCAGGAGGCAGACGGCCGTCAGGGCGCGTGACCGTCTTGACTGCCGACTGCTCACTGCTTACTGCCTACTCCTGACGCCCTCCCTCACGGTCGGGCTACTGCCCTGTCCTACGCCGAGGACTCATCCAGTTCATCCTGCCCATCCATGTTAATTGCTTCCTACGATGCGGGCCGCGGACTTGTCCCTGCCCCTACAACTTCCCAAAGTCATTTCAAAGGCATTACCCGTGTGTTAATCTCTGACACAGGAAGCCGTCCGTTACACGGATTCGCGAACCCGCCTCGTCGTCGTGAAATTCTGATGGAGTTTTCGTCCCCCATGAAATCAGCCAAACATCTGAAAATCTTCTCGGCCGTGGCTCTGGCCGTGTTACTGCTCCTGGCGCCCTTAGCGTCGGCGCAGAGGCGTCGGGCGCGTGCGCCGCGACGGGCGGCGAGCACACGGGCCGCGCAGAAGCCGGCGGCACGCGCTCAACAGCCGCCGCAGCCGCAGCCGACTCCCGCCGCCGCCGGCGTCAGACGGCAGCCCGCGCGGACGGCCGTCCCGCCGGTCGTCAGGGAGGCCGAGGACGAGCGGGGCGCGACGGAGATCGACCTTCCGCTCGAAGAAGTCGTCGCCGCGGAAGGGTACGCGCTCTACATCGAGCTGCGCGCTCTCGGACATCTCGTTCGCACCAAGGAGTTGACCGAGCTGATCGAGCTTGTCCGGCTCGTCATGGTTGGGAGCGAGGCGAGGCAGGTGAGTGAATACATCGACTTCTTCACCGCGAACGCCGAGCAGCTCAACGACGTGAACGCCTACACGCTGATGATGCCCACGCGCGCGGGCCTCCCGCAATTCGTCGGCGCATATCAGTTCCCCTCGGTCGAGGTCGCAAAGAACTTCGAGCCGAAGGCGCGCGCCGTGATGCAGAAGTACGAGCGCGCCTACCGGGAAGTGTTCCCCACGCCGAACCCCGCCGAACCGACGGGGGCGACGACGACCGTTGCCGAAGCCGGCAAGCAGGGCGCGGGCGCGGCGACTCCCGCGACGCCCGACCCGAAAATCGTCGTGAAGCGTTACGGCCGTCTCATCCTCATGAGCGGCGAGCCTTTCACGCTCAAGAGCCTCAAGGGAAAGGACGAGCCGCCGCTCACTCACAACACGCGTTTCCAGACACTCCGCAGCCGTCTCTCCTCCGAGCCGGTCTTCCTCTACTTCGACGTGAAGCTCCTCGACAAGAGCGAGGCCGCCGACCGGGAGCGGAGGGAGCAGGCGCAGAAAGAGCAGGAGACTTTAAACGGGAGCGGGCCGGGCCAAGCGGCCGCGCAAGAAGAAGAAGCTGAGAGGAGAATGCGTGAGGTGATGGCGCAAGCCGAGGCGGAGGCGCAAATAGCCGAGGCCGCGAGGGAGAGCGGCCCCGCCGAAGAGGGGGAAGAGGAGGGGGAGGGCGACCCCGAAATGATGGCCCCGCCCGAGGTCGCGGTTGAGAGTTCGGCCGTCACGGTCGAGACAACGCCTTCGCCGACGTTGAGCGGCAGGATGGAAGGAGGGCAGGCGGGCGGCGATGATGGCGCGGCGGCGGGACGCGGTGGCGAGTTCATGCTGTCGATGCTCTTCGGCATGGGGATGTCCGGGGCGTCGCGCTGGCCCGAGGCCGTCGGCGCCGCGCTCGCGCTCGAACGCGACACGTTCGTCATCCGCGCGCTGCTTCTCAATTCGGCCGGCGCTCAGCTGCATCCTGTGCCGTTCCTCCCGGTGTTCATTTCGGGGCCGCAGTTGACGCCGCAGGCGGCGTCGTTGGCCCCGGCCAACACGGACATCTACGTCAGCGCGTCGCTCGACCTCGCGCAGATGTACGACCGCATGCTCGCGTCGATGGACGAGTCGTTCAGCCGCGAGGCGCAGGCGCGCGAGGCGACGGGCGAGAAAATGTCGGACGAGCGCGCGGGCAACAAAATCTCGGACGAGCGCCCGGACAAGGCCGAGGCGACCATCGCGGCGGCGGAGAAGCTTCTGGGGTTCAAGATCAAGGGAGACTTTCTGCCGGCCCTCGGCAACGAGGTCGCCGTCTCCGTCCCGCTCAAGTGGGTGATGGGCGAATCGGGCCACAACCACGGCTACCGGCCCGAGGCCAAGGATGAGCGGCAGGGGGCCGTCGTCCTCGTCTCTTTGAACAACGCCGAGGCCATGCGGCGGATGCTCCCGCGCGTGCTCGAAGTCATGGGGCTGAAGCCGCTCACGGCCGCGGAGCAGAAAGTCAGCCACGGCGGCGTTGACATCCACGTCTACGGCTCGCTCGCCGTCGCCTACATCGGCAACTTCGTGGCGCTCTCCTCGGAGGTGCCCGCGATGAAGCGACTCATCGACTCCGGCTCGTCGCAGGGCGCGCTCGCCGCCGACGAGGCGTTCCGCACGGCGACGAGCTGGTCGCCGCGTCAGAAGCTCGCCGAGGTCTACGTCTCGCGCGCCCTCGCCGACAGTCTCCTCACGGAGGTCACGAAGTGGGTTGACCCGAAGGACGCCGAAGTCCAACAGATGCTCGCGCGTCTGAACATCAGGCCCGCGCCGGCCTCCTACGCCGCAACGGACGAGGGCGGCATGCTCCTGCACGAGCTGCGCCTGCCGACGGCCATCGTCAAATACTTCGCCGCCGGGGCGATGCTGGAGACGAAGACGGGGCCGGTCAAGCGGGGCGAAACTTCGGCCCTCTCGACGCTGACGATGATCCGCCACATGCAACAGGCCCACAAGGACGGCAAGGGCAAGGGCAGCTACGCGACGCTCGATGAACTCGCCGCGCCCCCTGCCCGGCGCGCTTCGAGGCACGGGGCGGAATGGGAGCACCCGCTCTCGAAACTCGCGCTCGAAAAACAGGAGTACCGCTTCGAGTTGACGGCCGCCGGCGACAAGTACGCCGTCACGGCCACGCCCAGAGAGTTCGGCAAGAACGGCCGCCGCTCCTTCTACATGGACGAGACCGGCATCATCCGCGCCACCGAGCGCGCGGGCGAACCCGCCACGGCCAACGATCCACCAGTGGACTAGTGATAAGTGATGAGTGATAAGTGATAAGAAAAGCCGTCTGCTCTTTCTTATCACTCATCACTCATCACTTATCACCTTCTTATCCTATGAATGAGAAAAGCCTGCAAGAGACACACTCGCCGGCGAGCGCGTGCTTCGGGTGCGGCCCCGTAAACGAGCGCGGTTTGCGTATCCGCAGTTTCGCGCGCGGCGACGAGGTGGTCGCCGAGTGGCAGCCCGAGCCGCACCACGAGGCGTACCCCGGCATGCTCAACGGCGGCATCGTCGGCACGCTCCTCGACTGTCATTCCAACTGGGCCGCCATCCACCACCTCATGCTCAAGGGCGGCCTCGACAAAGCGCCCTGCACCGTCACCGCCGACTACTCCATCAAGCTCCTCCGGCCCACCCCGACCGACGCGCCGCTGCGGCTCGCGGCCCGCGTCGTCTCCTCCACGGAAGACCGCGCCACGGTCGAGGCCGAACTCATCGGCCACGGCAAAATCTGCGCCACCTGTCGCGGCACCTTCGTCGCCGTCCGCCCCGGCCACCCGGCCTATCATCGATGGTAAAACAATCGTCGCTTTAACGAGGCGATGAATTCGGACTCGCCCAACGCCGCACAGTGCATGGAAGCTCTTCATAAGATTGAGAGCCTCCGCCGATCCATGTCTTGCCTGTGAGCTGAACTCGAAGTGTCCTTGACATCGTTCCGAGCGCGAAACATAATCCTGCCCTCAGCTCAAACCCCCAAGCGCAATATCAATCGCCCCTTCAGGTTGACGGCCTCACCTAGCCGAAAGAGGAAAATGATGATGAGGGAACGTGTATCTACTGACGGTCAGAGTTCCTGGGGCGGGCCGAGCGCGCGGCGCGGCCGCCTCGGTCATTTAACGCGCTTCGCCTGCGCGCTCGCCGCGTGGGGCGCGCTGCTTCATGCGGCGCCGGCGGTCGCCGCCGCCACGCTGCCGAGCGGCTTCACCGAGACGCAGGTCGCCGGCGGGCTTTCGTCGCCGACCGCGATGGCCTTTGCGCCCGACGGGCGCCTGTTCGTCTGCCAGCAGGGCGGCCAACTGCGCGTCATCAAAAACGGCGTGCTGCTGCCGACGCCATTCGTCACGCTCAGCGTCAGCGCCTCAGGTGAGAGGGGACTGCTCGGGGTGGCCTTCGATCCGAACTTCGCCTCCAACCAGTTCGTCTACGTCTACTACACCGCGACGACGCCGGCCATCCATAACCGCGTCAGCCGCTTCACGGCCGCGGGCGACGTGGCCCTCGGCGGCAGCGAGACCATCCTCCTCGAACTTGATAACCTGTCGGCCGCCACGAACCACAACGGCGGGGCGATGCACTTCGGCGAGGACGGCAAGCTCTACATCGCCGTCGGCGAGAACGCCAACGGGGCGAACTCGCAAACCCTCTCGAACCTCCTCGGCAAGATGCTCCGCATCAACTCCGACGGCACCATCCCCGCCGACAACCCCTTCTTCACACAGGCCGTGGGCAAAAACCGCGCGATCTGGGCGCTGGGCCTGCGCAACCCCTACACCTTCGCGTTCCAGCCGGTGACGCGCCGCATGTTCATCAACGATGTGGGGCAGAACACCTTCGAGGAGGTCAACGAAGGTCTCGTCGGGGCGAACTACGGCTGGCCCGACACGGAGGGGCCGACGACGAACCCCAACTTCCGCACGCCTTTCTATTACTACGGCCACGGCGGCGGCCTCTTCGGGGGCTGCGCCATCACCGGCGGCACGTTCTACAACCCGTCCACGCAACAGTTCCCCGTCGAGTACGGGGGCGATTACTTCTTCGCCGACTACTGCGGCGGCTGGATCAACTACCTGACCGACCCATCGAACACCAACGCCGTCGCGAACTTCGCCTCGGGCATCTCC
The DNA here is from genome assembly GCA_036380435.1 of Pyrinomonadaceae bacterium. GTDB lineage: Bacteria > Acidobacteriota > Blastocatellia > Pyrinomonadales > Pyrinomonadaceae > DASQDT01. The sequence continues at coordinate 7,250 of DASVES010000204.1, forward strand.
TTCCCCGTAGACTTACAGGTCGGCCCCGAGGGCGCGCTCTACTACCTCGCCCGCGGCGCGTCCGCCGGCGCCGGCGTGGTCTTCCGTGTCGAATACACGGCCAACCAGGCGCCCGCCATCACACAGCACCCGTCGAACCAGACGGCCTCCGCGGGGCAGACGGCCACCTTCAGCGTCGCAGCCAGCGGCACTGGCCCGCTCTCCTACCAGTGGCAGAGGGACGGCGTTGACATCAACGGCGCGAACTCGTCCGCCTACACGACCCCGCCCGTCTCGGCGGCCGACAACGGCGCACGCTTCCGCTGCCTCGTCTCGAACGCCTTTGGCAGTGCCACCAGCAACGAGGCCGTGCTCACCGTCGTCTCCAACCGCCCGCCCGTCGCCACCATCACGCAGCCCGCGGCCGGCGCGCTCTACAGCGGCGGCGACACGATCAACTACGCGGGCACCGGCACCGACCCGGAGGACGGCACACGCCCGGCGAGCGCCTTCACGTGGGAAGTGGTCTTCCACCACGACACCCACACGCACCCGTTCATCCCGCCCACTTCCGGCGCGACGGGCGGCTCCTTCACCATCCCGCGCACGGGCGAGACTTCGGCCAACGTCTTCTACCGCATTCACCTGACGGTCGCCGACTCCGGCGGGCTGACGCACACGACCTTCCGCGACGTGCGCCCCCGCACGGTGACGATCACACTGGCGGCCTCGCCCTCGGGGCCACAACTCACACTTGACGGCCAGCCGGTGGCGACGCCACATTCATTCGTCGGCGTGGTCGGGATGACGCGCACCATCGCCGCGCCCTCGCAGTCCGTCGGCAACTTCTCCTACACCTTCCGCTCGTGGTCGGACGGCGGCGCGCAGACCCACACCATCACGACGCCGTCGGTCAACACCACCTACACGGCGTCGTTCAGGAAGAAGAAGCAGCAGTAGGGCACGCGGCAACGAGTTACCGACTTCGGGAGGAAGATAGAAGGAACACGGATGAGACGGATGGAGCGGATTTACACGGATTTGATCCGTGCTTATCCGTCTTATCCGTCTCATCCGTGTTCCGTGTTCTGACGCCTCAAAGGACGCCGGCGCACGTCGCTCGGCAGGGTCACTGACTGTTGAGAAATTGCAGGTCGAGCTTCTCGCCGCGCACTTCAATCCGCACCGTCCCGCCGGTCTGAAGACTGCCGAAGAGAATCTGCTCGGCGACGGGCGCTTTGATCTCGGTCTGGATGAGGCGGGACATGGGGCGGGCGCCGAACTGTTTGTCGTAGCCGTGGGTGGCGAGCCAGCGGCGCGCTCCGTCGGTGAGTTCGATGGAGACGTTCTTGGCGGAGAGCTGCGCGCCAAGCTCGCCGATGAATTTATCGACGACGCGCTCGGTGGTCTCGAACGAGAGGGCGTCGAAGGCGATCCAGGCGTCGAGGCGGTTGCGGAACTCGGGGCTGAAGGTGCGCTCGATGACGCCGCGGCCCTTGCCGCGACCCGCACCGCCGCCCTCGCCGTGCTGGAAGCCGATCTTCGCGTCGCTCATCTCGCGGGCGCCGGCGTT
>DASVES010000205.1:0-3705 GCA_036380435.1 Pyrinomonadaceae bacterium
TTCGTCCGCGGCATCTACGGTATCCAGCCCGCCGAACTCGGAGTCGAGGCCGCTTTCCCCACGCTCTCCGTCGCGCCCGGCCGCACGCTCCTCGGCACGATGTTCGGCAAGGCACTCAAACGACCCCCGAAGAACAGCAACGGCTCTAATGGCGGCGGCGCGAAGAAACAAGGGAGGGAGCGCAGGCGCATGGTTGCGCCGCGCTTCGGCATGGGAGACCTGACGGGGCGGCTCGAAAGGCGTCTGGAGGAGCGGCTGGGCGGGCGCTTCCGCCGCGGTGTACGCGTCGAAGAAGTCCCCGAGGGGCCGAACGTCATTCTCGCGACCCCGGCTTACGCGGCGGCGAGGCTGCTCGAACCTTTAGCGCCCGAACTCAGTCGCCTGCTCCTCGAAGTCAGGTACACCCCAATCGTCTCGGTCACGGCCTTCGTCCCCGTAGACTCCCTCACGCGCGAAGTCAAGGGTGTCGGCGCGCTCGTGCCCGCGAGGGAGGGGCGCAAATCCTTAGGCATCCTTTTCACCTCCAGCTCGTTCGAGGGGCGCGTCACAGACGACGGGCGTTACGCCTCCTTCTCCGTACTTCTCGGCGGCTCTTCGCAGCCCCACTGGGTAAATGCCACCGACGCGGAGATCGAGCGGGCCGTGCGCGACGAACTAGAAGACCTGCTCGGCGTGCGCGGCGCGCCCGCACGCCTCGTCATCAGCCGCTGGGGGCGCGCCATCCCGCAGTACTCTGTCACGCTCCCGGCGGTCTGGCAGAAGGCGCGCGAGACGTGGTGCGCCACGCCGGGCCGCCTCCTGTTCGGGAATTACACGGGCCAGGTCAGCCTGCGAGGAATGATCGAACGGGCGGCCACCGCCGGCTGAATTTCACTTCAGGCGCATGGTCGAGTCGGCGTGGTTCCCAAATCACCCGTATTGACGACGCAAAGATAGGCTCCAGCACCACGCGTTCCATGCATCTTGTGGGCGCGGGAGGATAACGGTGGGCGTGAGGCGACTATATAGATTGGGTAAGTGTCAGGTGAGGACTATGAAATGCACTCAGAACAGACTGTAATGACCGGGAAGGAGCTCGCTCCTAGAAAGAACATCATCACGGCCTCGATGAGTTCGATCGCGCTGGCTGTCCATCGAGTTCCTTAACCAGCCGGTGGATAGGAATAGTGCTACGCGTGCCGACGAACGGCTCCCGTCACGGCACGCGGCCCCTCCCGGCCGTCACCTTCTGCTCAGACCGCCGCCTGCCCCAGGGTCGCGCCGGCTGCCTGTCCGCCGCCTCGGCCTCCGCGTGCCTGCCGTGCGCCCTGTAGGTCGCGGCGAGCCTGCCCCGGCACTCCGCGCACCCAGGGTCGGCTTCGAGTGCGAGTGAGCGCTCGAGTACCGCTATCGCCTTAGAGCTGCATCCGAGACGGTGGTAGGCCCAACTGATCTCGTGGAGAGAGTCCTCCGACTCCGGGTCGGCGGCGAGAGCGCGCCCGTGCCACACGGCCGCACGCCCGTAGTCGCCGAGCAGGGCGTGGCACAGCCCGAGAGAGAGTAGCAAGCCGGCGTCGCCGGCCCCGAGTTCCACCGCCCTCTGGTAGGCCCTGGCAGCATCCCCGTAGCACTCCAGGTCAAAGTGGACGTCGCCGAGCACGCGGTGGCGGTCGGGGTCTGACGGATCGTCGTCGACGCACTCGCGGCCGAGGAGGACGGCCCGCGCACGCTCAGCGCAGACGACGTGCTCGAGCGCGACGAGCCGGTAGACCTGCGGCCGCTCGGAGACTTCAAGCATCTTGCGGCACTCGTAGGCCGCCTCGCCGTAGAGGCCCATGTCCTCAAGGCTCATCACCTCCGGCCAACACTCTTCAAGCAGCCGCCCGCCCTCCGGATCCTGTAGCGCCACCAGGCGCGCGACGCCCTCGACGTCATCGACGTCCTCCCACCGAACGCTTCCCATCTCAGCCAATTCCATACTTTGTCTCCTTCAGTCATAGGCTCAACCAAGCGGCACGAAGGGTGCGCGCCACGTTATTAGGAGAACCGACGGGCGCTGACGAGTCAAGGCCATCGTCCGGTTAACTCACAACTCTGAAACGATGAATAGTTTACGAACCGCCATGGCGGTTCACGTTTTAATTGTTTCATGAATTCGTGCGTGACAAAGTTAGGACAGTAGTGTGGTCATGTAGCGTGAAAAAGGCGTAAGCACTTGCACCTCTCAGCGGGCGCATCCCGTAATAGATGTCAGCGAGCGGTAACAAGAATGAGGTAGTGCGGGGCACCGAACTTTGCATTCCTTCCCCAAGGTCTGGGAGCCGGGTAGCCAGACAATACCTCCCACAAGAACCTAAGAAATTTTGAATTCGACAGTGAGCCTACCGATTTTCTAACCGAGGACGAAGCAGACAGGAATATGCCTCCCACACAGCGGCGGGAATTTTGACGGGACTCAAGGAAGTAGAGAGGACGTAATACCTTCAGTCTGGCGCACAAGCCCAAGACTTTTACCCCTGGAGAATGGCTGCAAGATCGCGGTAAAAGTAAATAAGCGCGCGCCTGACGAATCAGGCGCGCGCTTAATTTTGGCGGAGCCGACGGGACTCGAACCCGCGACCTCCGACGTGACAGGCCGGCGTTCTAACCAACTGAACTACGGCTCCGCACGGGAACCTGAAATTTTCAAACGCGGCGTGCGCCCCTTCGGTCGGCCGCCGCTCATCTGGTAGGCACGGAGGGATTCGAACCCCCAACCTCCACCTTGTAAGGGTGGCCGTCTACCGTTGACATACGTGCCTTCAAAAAAACTGCCGCCCGGCTAGCGTCTCAAACTTCGTAAGTGTCGAGCGTGATTTCAATTTACGAAATGGCCGCGCGGCGTGTCAAGCGCATGTGCCGACGAGACGCCGATCAATTAGACGATGATCAGTTAAAGGAACCGCCCCAGGAGTTGCGCGTGAAGGTCGGGGCGCGCGGGCCTACAACAACCAGACCGGCAACTCTCGCGGCGGGCGTTCTCGGTCGGTCGCGTCGTCCGCAGCCGGCGCGGCGTCGGCCGGTCGGGGCGTGGAGGTTTGCGCCGGGGCGTCTTCATGGGCGTCCACACGCTCACCTTTTTTCGAGAGCGGCTTGATGAGCACGGCGTCCACCTGATCGTCGAGTCGTCCGATGACACTCATGTGCGCGTTTGCCTCCTTTCCGTCGCGGCGCGTTTGTGGCTATATTGAGCGCGTGAACTGCTTTACCGGGGAGTGTAAGACGGTGTCGGGTAGTCCGGCAAGAAGGCGGCGGGCCGTAGCGTCGGCGACGCTCGCGGCAATTGTTTTCGTCGGCGCGCTGCTCGCCCTGACGGCCGCGCCGCTCTCGGCCGGCGCGCATGGAGCGCGCGCGCCGAGGCGACAGCAGCCGAACTCCGTGCAGCGTCCGCGCCGCGTGGGCGGCGCCACCGCGACGCCCGACCCGACCGCACCCTCTGCTCCGCCATCGCGCGCGACGCCTTCGCCCCGACCCGACGCCGGCGAGGAAGTTGGCGAAGACGACGTGGTGCGCGTGGACACGCAGCTCGTCTCGGTGCCCACGGTCGTCACCGACCGTGCGGGCCGCCCCGTCGCGGGTCTGCGCGCCGACAACTTTCAGGTCTTCGAGGACGGACGCCCGCAGCAGATCGTCAACTTCGCGACCACCGAGGCGCCCTTCGAGGTGGCGCTGCTCTTAGACACCTCC
>DASVES010000206.1:0-6162 GCA_036380435.1 Pyrinomonadaceae bacterium
GTGTGTCGCATCACTGAAGTAGACATCCCTCAGAAATCTTGTTGTCCCACTGGCTTGCCCCGACCAAGTGTTTCCGCCATTGGTTGTGACCCTGATCACTCCGCCTGTCCCGACGGCGTAACCCTTCTGATTATCCGTGAACGCGACACCGAGCAGGACTGCCGATGTGCCGCTCGTTTGAGAGATCCATTCTGGAGTCGTCTGGACGCTGACACGACTGCTGACGATTCCCATCCCGTGAAACGGCCCGACTGGAAGGGTGACATTCCTCGCACTTCCCCCCCGTATTCCGACCGCCATTAGCGTCAGCCCTACAAGGCCCACAGTTAGACAGACTCTCAGCCGTAAACTTGATTTACAGAAGGTTGTTAGCATGGAAATTCCGATCCTTTTTGGTTTCGGGGCGAGAAGTGGGGAGAATATGTTCTTAACGCGAGATAAAAGAACCCCGTCGTTCGGCACATCGTAAACGTGCCGAGCGCGAAAAGTCCTAAAAGACTTCTGATAAAATCCTGATAGATTTCTATGAGGTGATTTAAGAAGGCGAAAGAGGCTTTAGAGCGACTTTCACTTGAGTGAAAGCGAACATTGATTCACCGCAGAGGCGCAATAGAACGCGCCGCGGTGAAAAGCTTTCGCTTTTCCGGTGTGGTTTTCTTAATTCTTCTTGACCGGGGTTGGGTCTTAGAAAAGCATAAGACAGGGGAGAGACACCGTGCTGTTCCGCAATACTATGAACTCTGGCCGGGGTAGGATTGCTTGTTAATGAGCGCCACGAACCTCGGTTCTGATCTGACGTTGTCCAGTTCAGGGTCGAGTTTTAGCAAAGCCCTTTCCGTCCAGCTCAGCGTTGACTTTCGCAACAGCTCGAACGCCCGTTCCTTTTGACCCATGGCGAAGTAGATAATGGCGAGGTCGTAGTTGCTCGACTGATTGCGGCTCGGTGATCGCAAAATCTCATCTAGCAGCTTGTGAGCTTCATCTCGTCGCCCCAGCCTCGCGTATGTCAGCGCCAGATGCCTCTGAGAAGAGATCGGGTCTCGATTGGCTACCGTGGAAAACTCCGCCACGGCCTCCTCGAAACGCCCACAGTGGAGGTGTGCTAGTCCTAATTTGATGCGGCTCCCGGTTGCCTCCGGGTTGAGTTCGAGTGAACGCTCAAAGTACGGGATGGATTCCTCCCACTCACGTCTCATCATGAGCATGTACCCCAATGCTGCGTTAGTGACCGACGACATTGGGTCGAGAGCCTGAGCCAGCCGTGCCTCGCGGAGCGCCCCATCCGGATCAAGAAGTGTGAATAAAAAGTACGCGTACCTGACACGAGCGGTAGCATAATTGGGATTGAGTGCGAGTGCTCGTCGGTATGCTTTCGACGCTCCATCCCCGTCGCCTTTATGAGACAGCAGCCCCCCCATAGCGGTGTGAGCCTCGGCAAGTGTCTCATCAAGCTCGATGGCCCTCGCGACCGCGGCTTCCGCTTTTTGCATGGCCGTCGTGGCGCCCTGCTGATCGCCTTTGAGCATCCCAAGGCTGACGTAATGACAATCGGCCAGAAGCGCATAGGCCAACGCAAAATTCCCGTCCTCACTGACGGCTCGCTGCAAGTGGTCGATAGCCTTCGGCAACGACTCACTTGATCGTTGATTCCAGAAATATAGTCCAGTCAAGTACGCCTGATAAGCCTCCGGGTCTTTGGTAATCGGCCTCGCTTCGGCTTTCCGTTGCAGGTTTAAGACTTGCAGTCTTAAATCGCCCGCTAAAAGCTCGGAGACCGAATCTTGCAGACAGAAAATATCTCGGTATTGCTCGTCAAACTTGCCGGACCAGAGCGTCTTCCCGTCTTTGAGAGTAATTAATTGAGCAGTCACCCGGACCTGGTCGCCCCAACGTTGAACCGTGCCGTCGAGGACAGCGTCAACACCCAGTTCCCGTCCTATCGAGAGCGCGTCTTTTTCCGCGCCCAGATATTTGAAAACCGAACTCGTCGGCAGCACTCTGAGTCGTTCAAATCTGGTAAGTTTGAGGATTACCGAGTCAGCCATCCCCAACCCCAGCAGTTCGGTTTCAGCCGCGCCCCCCACGGTTTTGAATGGCAACACCGCGACCGACTTTAAGGCCATTCCCACTTGTCTCTTTGCTGTGCGGATGCGCCACCAATAGAACATGCCGGCTGATACGGCGATGAGACAAACAAGCACTCCTAAAGTTTGCCACTTCAAACGGGGGCGAATGTCCCGGACTGTGGGTAATCCAAAAGGCTTCACCCGCTCTTCATCCGGCGCCTCGACACCCTCCGAATTGGCCGCATCGCTCTGAATTAGCGGCGCATCCAGACCTGACTTCATCGAGCCGGGTTCAGCGTTAATTTCGCGCACGTCGGCGACAAAGCGGTAGCCGCGCTTTGGCAGCGTTTCGATATACACCTGATCAGCCTGGCCATTGCCCAGAGCCTTCCGCAACAGCGAGATGTTCTGGGACAGGCTGCTCTCCTCAACGAAAGCATCCGGCCAGAGGGCTTCCATCAGGACGTTCTTGGTGAGGACCCGACCGTGGTTCTCGACCAGGACAAACAGGGTTTCCAATACTTTTGGCGTCAGCGCGACGACTTCATTGCCACGCAATAGCAACCGCTCGGAGCCATTGAGAACAAATGGCCCAAACGCGTAGGATGGAAACGTCTTCATCTCGAAAGCGGACATAAAACTCCGTTTCTGCGTATCGGCGCACGTCCCTGTTGCAGAGTCGCCGCAGGGCGCGGAGGAGGCGCCGCAGACTTGAATCCACTCTACTCTCTGCGTGAACTTCGCGTCCACTTCGACTCTGTGTTGAATCCGACCTGCTTTACCCTCAACTCAATATCGATTTGGAATTATCGCGACCCGGCTTCGAGCGCGTCGGCCAAACGGCCCCACTCTCCGAGCGCGAGCGTCTCGGCGCGGCGGCCCGGCTCGACCCCGGCCGCTGCGAGCACGGCCGAAGCCCCGCCCGCCGCCTCGACGCGCGCGAGCAAGTCGGGCGGCGCGCCGCGCAGGTTGTTATTGATGGTCTTGCGCCGCTGCGCGAAGCCCGCGCTCACCGTCCGCCACAGCAGCTTCTCGTCTCTGACGACAACCGCCGGACTCGGCCTCATGCGCAGACGCGCCACCGTGCTCCAAACCTTCGGCACTGGCCGGAACGCGCCCGGCGGCACGTCGAACAATCCTTCCGCCTCGCAATAGTTCTCGACCATCACCGACAGGTATCCGCGCTCGGCGTCGCCCGGCCCCGCCGTAATGCGTTCGACCACCTCGCGCTGCAACATCAGCACCATCTCGCTCACGCACTCGCGGTGACTGATGAGACGCTGGAGGATGGCCGTCGAAATGTTGTACGGCAAATTCGCGACGACGCGCGCCCGCGCCGCCGGGGCGACCAACTCGCAGAAATCCGCGTTGAGAGCGTCGGCCTGAACGAGAGTGAAGTTGTCATGAGCGCCGAAACGACCGCGCAGGTATGCGACGAGGTCGCGGTCGAACTCCAGCGCCACGACTCTTCCCGCGCGTTCCAGCAGCCGCTCCGTCAGCGCGCCCCTCCCCGGCCCGATCTCCACGACGGTCTCGTCCGCGCCCGGCCCGAGTGCGCGGACGATGCGCTCGGCCACCCCGCCGTCAACGAGGAAATTCTGCCCCAGCCTCTTTTTCGCCTTCGGATACATAAGAGCCGTGAATCGTCAATCGTCAATCGTCAATCGTGGTCGGCTTAACGCGGCGTGAAGGATGAATCGCAAGTTGAGTAATAAGCAATCGAATTTTCGATTCACGATTCACGATTTACGATTTACGTCTTTTGGGGTAGCCGGTGATCTCTACGTCGCGGCCGCGGCGCACGACTTCGACGGCGTCGAGCGCGACGGCTTGATCGACGGTGATGGCGCCGCTGCCGCCGACGGCCGACTTGGCCTCGCCCCCGCCGATGATGAGCGGGGCGACGAAGAAGCTCACCTTGTTTACCAGCCCCGCTTCGAGGAAGACGCCGGCGACGTGCGCGCCGCCTTCGATGAGGACGCCCTGCAAGGAGCGCCGGTAAAGTTGTTCGAGGACGGCCGCGGGCGCGCGCCACCCGCCCGCGTCGCGCACGACCTCCACGCCGCGCGCTTCAAGCTCCCGCGCCTTACGCTCGTCGGCGTGCGCGGAAGTGAAGACGATGAGCGGTTCAGTTGAAGCCGTCCGGGCGAGCTTCGAGTCGGCACAGATTTGCAGGCGCTCGTCGAGGACGACGCGGACGAGCGGGCGGCGGCGCGTCAGGCCGCTGCGGTCGGTGAGCAGTGGGTCGTCCTTCACGGCCGTGCCCGCGCCGACGAGAATGGCGTCGTAGCGGTGGCGCAGCTCGTGTACGCGCGCGCGCGACTCCTCACCCGTGATCCAGCGCGCGTCGCCCGTGCGCGTGGCGATTCTCCCGTCCAGAGAACACGCGAGCTTCAGGTGGACGAACGGGCGGCCGTGTGTCATGGCGTGGACGTACTGCTCGTTGAGGAGCGCCGACTCCGCGGCCAGAACCCCGGTGACGACTTCGACCCCGGCGCGTCGCAGATGCTCGAAGCCGCGCCCCGACACGAGCGGGTTCGGGTCTTCGATTGAGGCGACCACGCGGCTGACGCCGGCCTCGATGAGCGCGCTCGTGCAAGGCGGCGTGCGCCCCGTGTGCGCGTGCGGCTCCAACGAGACGTAAGCAGTCGCGCCCCGCGCACGGCCTCCCGCCTGTTCGAGCGCAAGCGTCTCGGCGTGCTTCAGCCCATCGTAGAGGTAGAAGCCCTCGCCGACCACTTCGCCGTCAGCGTTTGCGACGACGCACCCCACGAGCGGACTCGGACTCACGCGCCCCTCGCCGCGCGCGGCGAGTTCCAGCGCGCGGCGCATTAGGCGCTCGTCAATCTCTGAAAGTTCAAAGTTCAAAGTTCAAAGTTCAAAGTTCAAAGGCAAAGCTCAAAGTTACAAGGGCGGCTCCGACTTCTTCCCTTTGAACTTTGAACTTTGAACTTTGAACTTAAGCGAAGAGTCCGTTGACGTACTGCTCCGGGTCGAAGATGACGAGGTCGTCCACTTTCTCGCCGATGCCGGCGTAGCGGATGGGCAAGTTCAGCTCGCGGGAGATGGCGACGGCGATGCCGCCTTTGGCCGTCCCGTCGAGCTTCGTCAGGACGATGCCGGTCACGCCGGCGACCTTCAGGAATTGCCGCGCCTGCTCCAGCCCGTTCTGGCCTGTGACGGCGTCCACGACGAGCAGCGTCTCGTGCGGCGCGCCCTCCACCTCTCGTCCCGCCACGCGCTTCATCTTTTCGAGTTCGGCCATCAGGTTCGACTTGTTGTGCAAGCGCCCGGCCGTATCCACGATGAGCACGTCGGAGGCGCGGGCCTTCGCCGCCTTGAGCGCGTCGAAGAGAACGGCCGCCGGGTCGGTGCCGTGCTTCTGCTGGATCAGGGGCACGCCGGTGCGCTCGGCCCAGATGGCGAGCTGTTCGGAGGCGGCGGCGCGGAAGGTGTCGGCCGCACAGATGAGCACGTCGTTGCCCTCGGCCTTGATGCGTTGCGCGAGCTTGCCGATGGTCGTGGTCTTCCCTACCCCGTTCACGCCGACGACCATGATGACGTAAGGCGCGACCGACTCCGCGACGCTCGCCTCGTCCGTGATGCCCTGCGCCTCTGAGCGCTTGAGGATGGTGAGCAGTTCGTTTTTAAGGGCCGCCTTGAGCGCGTCGATGTCGTCGATCTCCTTGCGGGAGACGGCGCGGCGCACCTTGTCGAGAATTTCGAGCGTGGTCGGCACGCCGATGTCGGCGGCGATGAGCGCCTCTTCGAGTTCGTCGAGGAGTTCGGCGTCGATCTGTTTGCGATTCTGGAAGACCGTGTCGATCTTCTCGGAGAGCGAATCGCGCGTGGCGGAGATGGCGCGCGAGAACCGCGCGGAGTAGGCCTGCTCAAGCGCCTCCACCTCCGCCTCCAGCTCCTCCATCGAACGGTTGAGACCGAGCACCGAAGTCCCGAAAGACGAGCGCGACGGCGCGGGACGTTGCGCCGGGGCAGTTGCCGCTTCCGCGCGCGCCGAATCATTCGTCCTTACCTGTGTTGGTGGCTTCAGAGTTGAGGCAGATGCCGTTTTAAAAGACTCGACTGCCGGCGTCTT
>DASVES010000207.1:0-3342 GCA_036380435.1 Pyrinomonadaceae bacterium
AGGTGAACGACGGCGCCGGCCGCGACGAGCTGTCGCAGGTAGGGCAGCACCTGCGTCTGCACGAGCGGCTCGCGCAGACCGAAGTAACAGAGGTAGAGCGTGCTGACGGACTTCAGCGACGCGACGGCCTCGCGGCCCGCCGCCGCGTGAGACTCTTCAACAACGATTGAAGAATTATGTTTCATCCGCCGATGACTATCAGTCGTCGCCACCCCGCCGAACAATGTTGATAAAACTGTAGGGGCAGGGCTTGTCCGCGGCCCGTGGCGCCAAAGGAATTAACATGGATGGACAGGATGGGCAGGACGAAGAACAGATTTGAGATTTGAGATTTCAAATCTTCTCATCCTATCCATCCTGTCCATCCATGTTAATAATTCTGAAAACTAGGGCAGCGGACTTGGCCCTGCCCCTACAATTATACCGAACGCTCGTTTGTTCCCTTCGCCGCCGACGCCGCGTCGCCGCGCAGCTTGTCTCGGAACAGCCAGTCGATGCTGCCCGCGATGGTCGCCGCGTCGAGCGTGGCGATGATGGCGACGAGCACGCACAGGCGGAGCAGTTGCCGCCCCGCGCTCGCGGGATAGATGTGTCGATTGCGGCGGAGCGCTACGCCCGCGCGCGCCGTGAGCATGAGCAGCCACAGCCCCGCGACTACGGCGAGCCACCACGCGCCGACGAGCAGCGCGGGCAGCAGGAGCGCGGCGAGGAGCGCGTAGCGGCGCAGCACGGGCGCGTGCCACTGCCGCCAGAGTCCGGCGCGCAGGTTGTGACGCGAGTAGGAGGTGAAGCGGCGCAGCGTGCGCCACAGGTTGGGCTGGATGTCCCAGCGCACCACGGCGCGCGGCTCATACGTGGCCGCGTAGCCGGCGCGCTCCAACTCGTCCATGAACAGGATGTCTTCGGCCGAGCGCAGGTGCTCGGGGAAGCCGCCCACCGCGCCCCAGACCGCGCGCCGCACCAGACTCGACGCGATGAAGCGCGCCCGCAACCATCGGCCTTCGACCTCGGCCGGCGGAGGCAGGTAGGCCATTGCCGCACACTGCGTGAATAAGCTGTCCGTGACCGGCTCCCAGTTGCCGTAGACCACGTCGGCCTCCGGCTCGCTTCGGGCGCGGGCGGCGAGGTGTTCGAGCCAGTCGCGTTCGGGGCGAATGCCGGCGTCGATGAAGGCGAGCCACTCGTGCGAGGCGCCGGCCGCCGCGACGTTGCGGCCGCGACCGGGAAAGCCCGCGCCCGCGCGGATGAGTTGGACGCTCGCGCCCCGGCGCGCATAGCCCTCGACGATCTCGGCCGTGCGGTCGGTCGAGCCGTTGTCGCAGACGACGATTTCGTCGGGCGCGCGCGTCTGTGCGAGCAGCGCGTCGAGCAGCGCCGTGATGCTGCGCTCCTCGTCGCGCGCAGGGATGATGACGCTGATCTTCATCTGACTCTTGACGGCCGCGCCGTCGGCCGCGCGCGTCACCAGCCGCGCCTCGCCAGCTCGTCACACACGACGGCCGATATCAGTGCGTAGCCGCTCGCGTGCGGGTGGCTCTCCGCGCTCTGCGAGTAGACCCGCGCGCCGCTCCTGACGGCCTCGCTCAGACGCGGGAGCGCGTCGGCGCACACGATCCGCTCGCGCTCGCACATGGCCTGGATTTCCGCGCGCGCCGCGGCCTCCTGCCGGATCAGCTTCTCGTGCGTCTCGTGCAGACGCGCGCCGCGCTCGCGCAGCACGTCGGCGTAGGCCGACTCCTTCGTCGGGATAAGCAGGACGAGCAGGCGCGCGCCCGACGCTTCGGCCTTCACATTGATGCGTGTCAGCAACTCCTTCGTGATCCGCAAGCCCTCGACGATGCGCGGCTCCGAGAGGTCTACGGCCGCCTGCCGGTAGGCAATGGTAAAGACGGTGCGCGCCGCCCCTTCGCCCTCGAAGACGGCGCCGCGCTCAGGGTGACGCTCGGCCCACGCCCGGCCGATCTTGTGTTGGAGGTTGACCGGGGAGGGCCACAGCCCCGCGCGGTCGAGGCGTCGGCCAATGGCCGTGTGCCCGCGCAGCCAGTCGTCCCAGCCGCCCGCGCCGCGGGCGCCGTAGTCATAGGTGAAGGCGCGCTCATGGTTCCAGTACTCCTCGGCGCGGCGGCCGACAGTGTCGTCGGCGATGTCGGCCGGCGCGTCGGGGCGGCGCAGCGGCGCGTGGGCGTCGTACTGGTAGGCCATCGCGTAGGCGTCGTAGAGGTCGTTGCCGAAGTAGAGGCCGACGACGAGCGTGCGCGGCCGAAGCGTGAGCGCCTCGTCCGTGAGCGTCCAGTACTGGACGGGGCCGTAGCCGCCGAGGCTCATGTTGTAGACGCGCCGGTTCGTGAGCCGGCCCAACTCCTGCGGCCACGCCTGCTCGCGCTCGACGTTGACGCCCCACGTCTGCGAATCGCCGAGGGCGACCACGTCGGCGCGCTCGGGGACGGAGTCGTTGCGGAAGCCCCTGGCGTCGTGGCCGAGGGTGAACGGCTTGACCCGATGCTTGAGCACGGCGTCAGTGAGGAACGTCTCTTCCGTCGTCGCGTGGTCGCCGAACGAAGACTTCTCGACCTGCCGCAAGACCGCCTCGGCCAGCCCCAGAGCGACGAGCGACGAGACGCACAGGAGAAGCACCCGTTGGAGACGCCGGCGACGCCTCGCGGCGTTAGTCGCCGGGGCGGGCCGCGCGCTTCGGGGGTCAGTTTCGTTGGCCGTCATTATGAAAAGGAAATAGTAAAAAGGTAAAAGGAAGAAGTGGAAAGGCAAGTGTGCTCGTGCTCTCTTAACTTTTGCCTTTTGCCTTTTTACTTTTGCCGTTCGCCTCGCCCCGGTCAGTCGAGCGCGAACTCCTTGCGCCAGTCGGCGCGGTCTGCAAACGCCGGCTGGCCGGCTTTGTCGAGGATGAAGTTTTCGAGGACGAGCGCGTCCATCTCCGTCCGCATGAAGCAGCGGTAGCTGTCGGCGGGCGTGCAGACTATCGGCTCGCCGCGCACGTTGAAGGAGGTGTTGACGACGACGGGGCAGCCGGTGCGCTGGCGGAACGCCTCGATGATCTCCCAGTAGAGCGGGTTCGTTTCGCGCCGCACGGTCTGGACGCGCGCCGAGTAATCGACGTGCGTCACGGCCGGAATCTCCGAGCGGGCGACGTTCAACCGCTCGATGCCCCACAGACGCTCCTCGCCTTCGGTCATCCGCCGCCGACGGTCTTCGCGCACACTCGCGACGAGCAGCATGTATGGGCTGTCGGTGTCGAGGTCGAACCACTCCGACACGTTCTCGCGCAGCACCGAAGGAGCGAACGGCCGAAACGATTCGCGATATTTGATCTTGAGGTTCATCACC
>DASVES010000208.1:0-6304 GCA_036380435.1 Pyrinomonadaceae bacterium
GCGGCCATCGCGCCGGCCTGCTGCGCCTGTTGGACGGCCTGTTGTGCCTGCTGCTGCACCTGTTGCGCCGCCTGCTGCGCCGCCTGCTGAACTTGCTGAGCGGCCTCATCGACGGCGCTGCTCACCTGTTGCTGCGCCTGCTGCACGGCCTGTTGTGCCGCCTGCGCCCCCTGCTGCGCCGCCTGTTGTACTTGCTGGAGAGCCTGATCGGTGGTCTGACGGAGTTGCTGCGCGGCCTGCTGGGTCGCCTGATTCACTTGAGCGGCGGCCTGCTCGACCGCGCCCTGCGCCTGTTGGGCGACCGCGCCGGCGGCCTGTTGCGCCTGCTGGAGTGCGTCCTGCGTCGTCTGCGCGACCGCGGCTTGCGCGGCCTGTGTGGCCTGCGCCGCCTGCGCCTGCGCCGCGCCGGCCGCCTGTCCGAGTTGGCCCATGGGGTTCATGCTCACGCGGCGCCGCCCTCCGATGCCTCATGCCAGGCCGCGGGATTGTAGGTGTCCTTGACGACCTTCAGGTTTTTGGCCGTGACCGACTGGAGAAGTTGATCGATTTTTCCGTCGGGCGGAATTTTATCGTCCGCGAGGACGCGGCGGATGAGCGGGTGCTCGTCGAAGTTCGGCGCGGTCAGAAACATCGTCACGACGAAGGCGGCGAGCGCCGACTCAGCCTCCATCCCGTAGCGACGCGCGCGCGCGACGCCGCCGCGCACGAGCGCGCGGAGCGTCTCGTCGTCGAGCCGGCCGGCGACCGTCAGGCGCTCGGGCAGGCGGACGACCACGCGCGGGTGTCGGGCGCGGACGTGCTCCGCGAGGCGGCGCACGAAGCCGTCTTCCGCCACCGGCTTGAAGGCCTCGAACTGTTCCGAACGAATCTTTAGCATCGAATGCGCGCGCGTGGGCCGACCTTCGTCTCGCCGCGGCCCCGCGCCCTTTCAGTTACAGACCTCAACCGCCGATGATGACCGTCATCTCGCCGCGGACGATCTTGTTGGGCGGGCCGACCGCTTCGAGCACGGTGTCGCCGAGGCGGCAGGCCGGGAGGTTGTTGATGAGGACGGTCTTCGAGCCGTCGATGACGACGCCGGGGCCGTGCGGCGGGACGGGCAGCAGCGTCATGCACGAGTGGATGTCGGCGCCGCCGGCCGCCCCGGTGATGGCCGTCCCCA
Source organism: Pyrinomonadaceae bacterium (assembly GCA_036380435.1). Taxonomy (GTDB): domain Bacteria; phylum Acidobacteriota; class Blastocatellia; order Pyrinomonadales; family Pyrinomonadaceae; genus DASQDT01. The sequence goes on from DASVES010000208.1 coordinate 1,163, forward strand.
TCGTCGTGGCGGCGGTCGCCTTCCCCGTCTCCTCGGCGGCCTTGGCGGCGGGCGCGCCCGGCGTCGGCGCGGCGGCCACCGTCGCCGCCTCCAGCGTTTTGATGGCCGCGTCGGAGACCTGCTTGGCCGCCTGCAACCCCGCGGCGGCCGCCGCATTAACTCCGCGCCACGCGGGCAGGGCGCCGATGAGCACGTTCGGGCTTCCCGGCCCCGGCGTCAGGACGGGCGGGAGCGGGTGAACGACGTTGTCGGTGATTCTGGCGGCCGGCCCTGTCGGCATTTGTCTTCCTCCAAGTAAAGCGGTGCGCCTCTAGTGATAGACACTCCGCCAAGAAAATTAACATGGATGGACAGGATAGATAGGATAAGAAGATTTGAAATCTCAAATCTGAAATCTCAAATCATCTGTTCTTCATCCTGCACATCCTGTCCATCCATGTTAACTCCTCAGCCCGGCGCGAGCGGCTGTGTTCGCTGTTGCAGCGCGCCGGACGATAACTCGAAGCGGAACATCTCGTGCGGGTCTTCGCCTTCGAGCAGGTAGGCCCTGACGGGGCCGAAGATCGTCTCTAGCTCCCGCGCGTCGCACGTCGGCAGATAGACGCGCAGCACGCGCGGGTCGTAGTAGCGAAAGAGCAAAGGCTTGCCCTCGGGGTCGTAGACCGTCAGGAACGAGCGGAAGTGCTGACGCATCTCGCGAAAGCCGGTGTGCGCGAGGGCGAAGACGCACCAGTGTTTGCCCCAGCCTTCGGAGACGAGCCAGTCGGCAAACTCCGTCGCGGGTTCGAGCCGGACGAGATAGGGCGCGACTTCGGCCATGTCGGGCGCCAGCTCCCCGCGGTAGAGGCAGGCGAACTCCGGCTGGAGGCCGTACAACTTATCGAGCAGCCCCGCAACCGACGCCCCGTCGATGACGGCGAAGGCGTTTGCGCCGTCCTCCGTAAAGAGCGCCGCGTCCAACGCTTCCGTGATCTCTTCTGTTTCCATCTGTTCGGGTAGCCGCACGGGCTACGAGTCCTGCTGCGGTCATATGTCGCAGAACGGCGCCCCGTTCTGCGCCGCCTGTCGCATCACGAGCGCCGCCGGGCTGTAGACGACGGGCACGCCCGGCTGCCTCGCCGGCGGCATCTCATGGGCCTGCCCCGGCTCGCCCGTGTCGGCTTCGAGCGGCGCCGTCGGGGCGGTGGGCGAGGCGCCGGAGCCGGAGCCGCCGGAGCCGCCGCTGTTGATCATCACCATCGTGCCCTTGATGAAGATGCCGCCCGGATTGATGTTGATGAAGTTGCCGCCGACCTTGATGGTCAACGCCGTCCCGGCCTCGATGGTGACGTTCATCCCGGCCTTGAGGTGTATCTCCTGTCCGGCATCGACGTTGAACTTCGTCCCCGCCTTCGTCTGCGCGTCCTGGCCGACCTTCAAGGAGTAGCCGCCGTCAACCTGCTCGTTCTGGTCGCCCGTCACCTTGAGGTGCTTGTCGCCCTCGACCTGTTCGAGCTGGTCGCGCTTGACGATGAGGTGAGTGTCGCGGCCGATCCACTCGACGCGGTCGTTCTTGACGCGGCCGTGCAAGTCCTTCTCGGCGTGGTGGAAGACCTTCTCCTTGCCTTTGGTGTCGTCGAACGACATCTCGTTGAAGCCGCCGCCGCCCTTCGTCGAGTAGGTCTTAATCGTGCTCTTCATCTTCGCGTCGGGCAGGGCGTGGGGCGGCATCGCCCCGCCGTTGTAGAGGCGGCCAGTGATGATGGGGCGGTCGGGGTCGCCTTCGAGGAAATCGACGATCACCTCCTGACCGATGCGCGGCACGAACATCGCGCCCCAGCGCTTGCCCGCCCAGTTCTGCGAGACGCGCACCCAGCACGAGCTGTTCTCGTCGTTCTTGCCCTCGCGATCCCAGTGGAACTGCACCTTCACGCGCCCGTACTTGTCGGTGTAAATCTCCTCGCCCGCGGGGCCGACGATGACGGCCGTCTGCGTGCCCTGAATGACGGGCGTGGGCGTCACGCGCGGCGGCCGGTATGGCGTGGGGTGCGGGATGCACTCGAAGGTGTTCGAGTAGCCGTCGATGGCCTCAGACGCGCCTTCGGCGCCCGAGCCGTAGCCGGCGGCGAGGTCGGCCGAGTGCTGGACGGAGGTGAGGACGTAGGGGCCGTTCATGTCGCGGCGGTAGTGGCCCTTGAGATCGACGCGGTAGCCGGAGGCGAGCGCGGCGTAGCTGCTCGCGCCGCGGGCGACGACGAGCGGTGAGTCCTGCTCCTGCACGCGGACGCCGACGAGGCGCTCGCCCTGATCGCGCGTCACGTAGCCGCCGGGGTAGTCGTAAATTTCGTAATGCCTCGTGTCACGGCCCTCGACGCTGGCCGTGAGATCGAGCGCCGGCTTCTGGAAGTCGAAGTCGTTGGCCGTGTACTTGCCGGGGCGCACCTCCTGCACCTTCTGCCACTCCTTGACGGCCTCGCGCGCCGCGTCTTCGCCGATGGCCGACGTGTAGAAGGCCGCGGGCAGATTGGGGCAGGGCTTGAACTCGTTGGGGGCGTCGGCGAGAACCAAAGTGTGCTTGTCGGCCTCGTGCTCGAAGAAGTAGAAGATGCCCTCATACTCCATGAGGCGCGAGACGAAGTCGAAGGCCGTCTCGCGATACTGCACGCAGTACTCGCGCACGTCGTAGCTGCCGTGGAGGCGGTTGCTGAAGTCGGTGAAGCCGTAATCCTGAAAGACCTTCTGGATGATGTCGGGCGCGGAGAGGTTCTGGAAGATGCGGCAGTCGCTCGTGCGCGTGAGCAGCCAGAGCCAGGGGACGAGCGTGGCCCGGTACTCGGTGAGGTGGCCCGTCGTGCCCTCCTGCGCGTAGCTGGTCGTGTCGCCCTGTGAGACTCTGCTACAGATGCCGTTGATGTGGCGCACGGAGCCGTCGGCGAGACTCACCTTGACGGTCGCGTTCTTGCCAACCAGCGCGTCGAAGGCGAGGGAGCGGTTCTCGGAGAGCAGACGGAGGTCGAAGCGGAAGAGACTGGAGACGCCTTCGCTCCCCTCGAAGCCCCGGAGGAGGAGCACGTCCTCGCCGAGCGGCGTGAAGATTTGGATCCGTCGATTCTCTTGCGTGAACTTCGTTGGCAAGTCTTACGTCCTCCGCTCCCCGGCCACGCCACTGGGTCAGTACCGCGAGCGGTAGCGAGCGGGTGTAGTTGCGTCAGCGACCCGCTCGCTACCGCTCGCGGTACTGACTTACCTCACACCCGCACACTCACTCGCTCACCACCCTACGTGATGTTATACACGAACTGCCCGCCGTCGCCGACCCCGATGTGGACGCGCGCGACCGGATGCCCCGCCGCCATCCGCGACAGGAATTCGCCCGACATCTCCGGCAGAAGGGTGCGCGTCAGGATGTGATCGACGTTGCGCGCGCCCGACTCCACCTCCTTGCAGCGGTTGGCGATCTCCTCGATGACGCGCTCGTCGTAGTCGAACTCGGCGTCGTGGTTTTCCGACATGCGCCGGCCGACTTGCCCGAGCTTGAGCTTGATGATCTCGCGCATCGCCTCATCACTGATCGGGTAATAGGGCACGACGAACATGCGGCCGAGGAGCGCCGGCTTGAAGACCTTAATCAACTCCGGCCGGATGGCCTCGACGAGCGGCTCCGGCTCGGGCCGCGTGTCGGGGTCGGCGCACAGGTTCATGATCGTGTCGGTGGCGACGTTCGAGGTGAGCAGGATGACCGTGTTCTTGAAGTCGATCTCGCGGCCCTCGCCGTCTTCGAGCATGCCCTTGTCGAAGACCTGATAGAACAGCTCCATCACGTCCGGGTGCGCCTTCTCGACTTCATCGAGCAGGACGACCGAGTAGGGCTTGCGGCGCACGGCCTCCGTCAACACGCCGCCCTCGCCGTAGCCGACGTAGCCCGGAGGCGATCCCTTGAGGCTGGAGACCGTGTGCGATTCCTGATACTCGCTCATGTTGATGGTGACGAGGTTGCGCTCGCCGCCGTAGAGCGTTTCGGCGAGCGTCAGCGCCGTCTCGGTCTTGCCGACGCCGGAGGGGCCGACGAGGAGGAAGACGCCGACGGGCCGGCGCGGGTCGGTGAGGTTGGCGCGCGAGGTGCGGATGCGTTGCGCGATGGAGTCGAGCGCGTGCGACTGTCCGATGACTCTCTGTTCGAGGATGTCTTTGAGACGCAGCACGGTGTTGATCTCGTCGGCCATCATGCGGCCGACGGGGATGCCCGTCCAGCCGGAGATGACCTCGGCGATGGCCTGCGAGTTGACGGTCGCCTGCATGAGCGGCGTCTCGCCCTGCACCTGCGACAGCTCGTCGTTGAGCTTGCCGAGTTCGGCGCGCAACCCTTCCGTATCGACGGGCACGGCCGGCGTCAACGCGGCGGCCGTGGCGGCTTCCATGTTCCCCGCCATCGCCGCGGCCGTCGCCACTTCCGGCTTGCCGCCGTTGCTGCCGCCGACGGCCTGCTCCAACTGCGTGCGGACTTCGCGGATGCGTTCGACGATGCCGCGCTCCTTGTCCCACTGCTCCCTGAGCCGCGCGAGGCGTTCCTCCTGTTCAGTCAGCGCCGCCCTTAGCTCATCGACGCGCTTGGCGTGGTCGGTGCCGGTAATCGACTCGCGCTCCAGCGAGCGCAGCTCCGTCCCGATCTGATCGATGCGCCGCTGCGCGTCCTCGACGGGCGGCGGCGTCGCCCCCTGCCCGATGGCGACCTTGGCGCAGGCCGTATCGAGCACGCTCACGCACTTGTCGGGGAGCTGGCGGTCGGAGATGTAGCGGTGCGACAGACGCACCGAGTCTTCGATGGCCTCTTCGAGAACGCGCACCTTGTGGTGGTTCTCCAAGTAGCCGGCGAAGGCGCGCATCATCACGATGGCCTTGTCCTCGGTCGGCTCCTCGACCTTGACGACCTGAAAGCGGCGCGTTAAGGCCGGGTCTTTCTCGAAATATTTTTTATACTCGGCCCACGTCGTCGCGGCGATGGTGCGTAGCTCGCCGCGGGCGAGCGCGGGCTTGAGGAGGTTGGCGGCGTCGTTCTGTCCGGCCGCGCCGCCCGCGCCGATCATCGTGTGCGCCTCGTCGATGAAGAGGATGATGGGCTGCGGCGACGATTTCACTTCCTCGATGACGCCCTTCAGGCGATTC
>DASVES010000209.1:0-4782 GCA_036380435.1 Pyrinomonadaceae bacterium
GCCTGTCGCAGGAGCGCGTCCACGTCGTCGGGCGTGAGCAGGTCGGCCTTGTTGAAGGCGACGATGCGGGGAATCTGTGTGTGACCGAGTTCGCCGAGGATGTTTTCGACCGATTCAAGCTGCTGTTGCCAGCGCGGGTTCGAGGCGTCCACGAGATGCACGAGGAGGTCGCTCTGGTCGATCTCTTCGAGCGTGGCGCGGAAGGCGGCGAGGAGATCGGGCGGTAGGTCGCGGATGAAGCCGACCGTGTCGTTGATAATCACCTCCTGCTCGCGCGGCAGACGCAGGCGGCGCGAGGTCGGGTCGAGCGTGGCGAACATGCGCTGCTCGGCGTGGACGCGGCTGGCGGTGAGCGTGTTGAGCAGGGTGGATTTGCCGGCGTTGGTGTAGCCGACGATGGAGATGACGGGCAGCTCGCGCCGCGTGCGCTCCTTGCGACGCTCCTTGCGGCGCATGCGCTGGGCGTCGATCTCTTTGTCGAGCCGGTTGATGCGGTCGCGCACGCGCCGTCGGTCGGTCTCCAGTTTCGTCTCGCCGGGGCCGCGCCCGCCGATGCCGCCGGCAAGACGCGAAAACGCCGAGTCCTGCCCGACGATGAGCCGCGGCAGGAGGTATTTCAGTTGCGCCAGCTCCACCTGAATCTTGCCCTCACTCGTTTGCGCGCGCTGGGCGAAGATGTCGAGGATGAGCTGGGCGCGGTCGATGACCTTGAGGTCGGTGGCCTCGTTGATGGAGCGCACTTGTCCGGGGGACAGCTCGCGGTCGAAGATGATGAGGTCGGCGCCGAGACGCAGGGCGCGGACGATCAACTCTTCGAGCTTGCCCTTGCCGAGCACGGTGCGCGGGTCGATTTTCTGTCGCCGCTGGATGATGTCGTTGATGACGAAGAGTCCGGCGGAGGCGGCCAGCTCGCGCAGCTCGGCCATTGACTCCTCCGCGTCGGCGAGCGACCCCGTGGTGACGCCGACGAGGATAGCGCGCTCGCGCACCTCGGCGCGTCGGCCGGCGCTGCGATTGCGCGCCATCTCCTCTTCGAGCGAGTCGATGAGTTCGAGGAAATTAACGTCGAGCTGCGAGGGGAAGGGAGCTTCGAGGAAGCCGTAGGCCAAATCGTGCTTGCCGTCCGCCACCTCGGCGGCCGTGGTCGGCAGGAGGTGTGCGGCGCGCACTCTTCCCGGCAACCCCGTGCGCGCGTCCACATCTACGACGGCCACGAGGTCGAGACGCAAAAGAGCGAGATCATTCAGGTCGTCCTGCGTGAGGTCTTCGCCGCGCAGGTGCGTGTGCAGGGCGCGCAAGCCCCGAAAGCGGTCGGAGCCGACGCGCGTGCGTTTCAGGTCGGGCCACTCGATGCGGCGCGCGTCGCCGACGACGACGGCCTCGACGTAGCCCTTGCGGTCAACGAGTGCGCCGAGCTGCCGGCCCGTCTCGTGCGACAGCTCCGTGAGCTGGCGCGCGAACTCCGGCGTGACGATCTGTTGGGGCGCGATGCGGCGCGAGTAGAGCTTCTCGATGCGCCGCAGTTGGTTGGGCTTGAGGCCCTGCGTGTTGCCTTGTACGCTGCTGATAAAATCCTCCAGACGCGGAAAGCGCCGCTCGAACACCTTCGCCCGCGCCGCGGCGACAAACCGCTACGCAGGCACACTTCGCCCCTTCAGCGTTTCCGGCCGCGTGTGGCTAGAGGGAGAGGGGAGCGAGCGGTGTGAGTCGGACGCTTGGGTGAAAGCTCGGACGTTTCTCTTCGCAGAGACACAGTTGCGGTTGGTCGTCACGCGTCGCGGAAACTGCCCGGTTTGCTTGCCGGCATGGCCCGCGAAGGTTCCTGACCGTGCCGGATTATAGCACAGCGCGTCCGGGCCGCACGCCCGCGCGGACGGCCTGCTTGGACAGTTGCGACGCGTAGTCGTATGATGGCGTGCAACGGCACGAGGGCACAAAAACGAACTTGCGACGGACAGCATTTGTGATTTGAAATTCCAGATTTCAAATCAACGGCGATAGCTTGCACGAGAGCCGGCCCGACGGGGCTTCAAGGGCCGGCGGGGCAGGGGATGAAAAGGGATGGGTGATAGTTTGGAGATCGTGCGGGTCGATCCTTCGGCCGCCATCGCGGGCGGGGAGGTGGTCGTCGAGTGCCGCAACTTCGAGCGGCGGCGCATACGTGACGGCAAGGTCTTCTTCAAGGAGAAGCGCGCCTGGCTCGTCGGGGCGTCGCCGCGCCGGCTGCTCGCGCTCCTGCCCGATTTCGAGGAGGGCGGCGAGGTTGATGTCGTCTTGGAAGACGGCGAGAACGTGCGCAGCGCCCCGGCGCGCATCGTCGCCGGGAAGAAGCTGGCCGAAGACCTGCATCTCGTCGCCAGCCCGGCCGTCGATCCGGGGGACGGCTCGGTCGTCGTCACGCGCTCCGGCTCGCGCGGCCAGCAGGTTCCCGTCTCGCTCTATCGCATCGACCGCGACGGCGAACTCCACGGCCTCCACGGCGAGATTACGAACCCTACGGGAATAGCCTTCGACGACCGCGGGAGGATGTACGTCTCCAGCCGGCTCGACGGGACGGTCTACCGGGTGACGGCCGATCAGGATGTGACGCCCTTCGCGAGCGACCTCGGCGTGGCGACGGGGCTGGCCTTCGACCGCCTCGGCTACCTCTACGTCGGCGACCGTCAGGGGAAAATCTTCCGCGTCAACGGCGCGGGCGAGAGTGAGGAGTGGGCGCGCTCCGAAGCCTCGGTCTCGGCCTACCACATGGCCTTTGGCCCAGACGCGTCGCTCTACCTGACGGGGCCGACCGTGTCGAGCTACGACACCGTCACGCGCATCGACGAGCACGGCCGCCGCAGCACCTTCTTCCGGGGCTTGGGCCGTCCGCAGGGCCTCGCCTTCGACCGCGACGGCACGCTCTACGTCGCCGCCTCCTACCGCGGCCGGCGCGGCGTCGTGGCGATTGACCGCGAAGGCCGCGAGGCGCGCCTCGTCGTCGCCGGCATGAACGTCGTCGGCCTCGCCTTCAACTCCGCCGGCGACATGCTCGTCGCCACCAACGAGGCGGTCTACAGTCTGCCGCTCGGGATTCGGGGGACGCTGGTGTAGTGAGCAGTAAGCAGTGAGCAGTAAGCAGTAGGCCGCCCGTGCGGGCCACCGTTCAACATCGTACTTGTTTTTAACTGCTCACTGCTTACTGCTCACTGCTCACTCTTTTGACACCCTCGAAATGGGCGTGATACGTTTCCTGCATAGAGTATGGAAGACCCTGCAAGCATCGTCGCTAACCTGCTCATCTACCTCGTCGTGTTGCTGATGGCGATCTCGGCGCACGAGGCGGCGCACGCGTGGATGTCTTACAAGTTCGGCGACGACACGGCCTACCTGCTCGGGCGCGTGACGCTCAACCCCGTGGCGCACACCGACCCCATCGGCACCCTGCTCATCCCCATCGTCGGCTTCATCGGCGCGAGCGCCGGCGTCACCATCCCGCTCATCGGGTGGGGCAAGCCGACGCCCGTCAATCCGCTCAGGTGGCGCAACAAGGACGTGGCGAACGTGATGGTCTCGCTGGCCGGCATCATGGTCAACACGCTTCTGGCCATCGTTGCCTTCGTCATCCTCAAGGCGCTGCTCGCCTCGGGGACGCTCGACCGTTCGCTGTTCATATACGTGGTGTTCGACCGGGGCGGGACGGGCCTGTTGATTGAGCCGGTGGCAAAGTTCCTGAACTCGATGCTGATTATGAACGCGTCGCTGGCTGTCTTCAACCTGATGCCGTTCCCGCCGCTCGATGGGAGCAAGGTGCTGGAAACCATCCTGCCGGCCAGCGCGCAGCCCATCCTCGATACGCTCGAACAGTACGGCTACATCATCCTGATGCTGGCCGTCTTCCTCGGACTGTTCGGCGCGATCTTCCGCCCCGTGGCCCTGTTAATCTACAGTTTGCTGTTAGGATTTCCTGGTTGAGGGGCCGCCGGCCGCGCCGGACGAGGCTTACCGCGAGAGATGGCTAAAAGGATTTTCAGCGGCGCACAGCCCACCAACAACCTGCATCTCGGCAACTACATCGGCGCGCTGCGCAACTGGGTCGATTTGCAGCACGAGTACGAGAGCTTCTTCTGCATCGTCAATCTCCACGCCGTCACGTTGCCGCAAGACCCGCGACGCCTCGCCGAGAAGACGCGGGAGCTGGCGCGCGTCTATCTCGCCGCCGGCATCGACCCGAAGGTCTCCACCGTCTTCATCCAGTCGGACGTGCCCGAGCACACGGAGCTGGCGTGGGTTTTGAACTGCGTGGCCCGCATCTCCGAGCTTGAGCGGATGACGCAGTTCAAGGACAAGGCGCGCAAGGCCCGCGAGCAGGTTGGGGCGGGACTCTTGACCTACCCGACGCTGATGGCCTCCGACATCCTGCTCTACCAGACCGACCTCGTCCCCGTCGGCCACGACCAGAAGCAACACCTTGAGTTGACGCGCGACATAGCCTCCCGATTCAATCGCGACTACGGCGAGACATTTCGCCTGCCCGATGTCTTCATCCCGAAGGTCGGCGCGAAAATCTGTGCGCTCGACGACCCGTCGAAGAAGATGTCGAAGTCGGACGAGAACGACGCCGGGCGCATCTCGCTCACCGACGACGCCGACGCCATCCGCCGCAAGTTCAAGCGCGCCGTCACCGACTCCGGCGCCGAGATTCGCTTCGACGAGTCGCGCCCCGGCGTCACGAACCTCCTCAGCGTCTACCAGATTATGACGGGGCGCGCGCCCGCCGAAATCGAAGCCCACTTCGAGGGCAAG
>DASVES010000210.1:0-16480 GCA_036380435.1 Pyrinomonadaceae bacterium
CACGTCGATCAGCAGCAGGTCGTCGCCGCGCCCCTTGCGCTCCGCAAACTCCGCCGGAGTTATCGTCGAGTAGTCCAAACGCCTGTCACCTCCGCGCCCAAAGCTACCAACCCGTTCGTGAGAACGCAAACCGTGTGCGCCTGAAAGAGGAAGGGCGACGCTTCACGGAAGCGTCGCCCACACGGCGAAGTTTTTGTCCGGTGCGGCCTCTTCTGCGGCCTCTTCAGTCGCGTGTCTGCTTGCGCTCCTCGGGCGGAAGGCCCTCGCCCTTGCTGAACTGCCGCATGTAGGGCGGCAGGTAAGGCTCCCGTCGGAGCGCGCCGTTCTTCGTGTAGCCCCAACGCTGGAGCCACGAGACGCCCCACTCGCCCGTGTACGTCTCCGGCTGCGTGTAGGCTTCGTCCCGGATGGCCTCGTCGAGCGTGACGAAGCGGTAGCCGCGCCGCTTGAGCATCGACGCCAGCTCGTCGAATTGGTCGGCGACGACGGGACTCGTCGTCAGCATCAACACCTGCGGTATCTCGCGCCCGAACACGTCGCGCGAAAGCCCCTCGTAGAACTCCATCATCCGCTCCATGTAGGGGACATACTCGTCGGCCACGCGGCGGGCCGTCTCCGCGTCGTTGCGCCGCAGCGCCTCCTGATGGGCGTTGGCGAAGAGGAAGTCGAGGCTGTCGATGGTCACGGGGTGGACGCTGTAGCCGCGCCCCTTGAGGAACTCCGCGGCGGCGCGTTTGGTCTCGGCGTCCGGCCCCGTGTTGAGGTAAGGGTAGCTGAACCAGCGCAACTTTTGGTCACGCTCGCCGAGCAGTCGGCGCAGCAGCGACTCGCCGCGAACGACGTTCTCCTGCCACGCGTCGAGCGGCGTGTCGTAGAGATTCATGTGGCGGTAGGTCTGGTTGCCGAGTTCGTGCCCGGCGTCGAGCCACGCGCGCAACAGATCGACGCGCGCCTCGCGGACGCGATTGTCTTCGCTACCGAGTTGCCCCTCGCCGACGAAGCCGACCGCGCGAATCTGGTGTGCGTCCATGTCAGCCAAAAGCTTCTTCGTCGCCTTCCGCGTCGTCTCGATGGAGTTCAACTGTGGGCGGAAGCTCGGGACGGCGACGAACGTGACGGCGACCGTGCGGCCCGAGGCAGCCGCGTCGCCGCCTTCAATCATCTGTTCGTCAAGGATGGCGGCGCCGCTCGCGGCGTGTTGCGCGCCGGCGTAGACGCAGGCGAGGGCGAGGAGCGCGAGGCCCGAGGCGGCGAGCGGCGTGAGCCGTCGCGGCGCGGGAGCGATGGGCGGCGCGCCGATGAGACGGCGGACACGCGCGACGAGCGATGCGCCGTCCGCGCCGACGGCGAGACTGACCGGGGACGACGAGCCGACGCCCGCGCGCAGATGTTCGAGCGTGGCGAGGGCGCGGGCGTAAGAGAGAGCGCCGCCCACGGTAGCCGCCACGGCCATGTCGTCGCACGCGTGCTCGCGCTCGGCCCTCACCTGCCGCGAGACCCACCACGCCGCCGGGTGGTAGAACAGCAAAGTCTCGGCCGCCGATTGGAGCAGGTTGACGAGATAGTCGTGACGACGGACGTGCGCCAGCTCGTGCGCGATGAGTGCTTCGAGCTGTTGCGTGCTCAGACCCGAGAGCGCGCTCGCGGGGACGAGGATCACGGGCTTGAGCCAGCCGACGAGCGTCGGCACCTCGACGAGCGCCGACTCGCACAGGCGGACGGCGCGGCGCACCCCCAACTGGAGGCGGAGGCGGGCGAGCGACTCCTCCCAGACCGCCCCTAACGGCCTGGCGCCCTGTCGCTTGAGTCGCCCGGCGACCCGCCAGCCGCCGTAAAGTTTTACTGTGTGGACGAGCACGCCGAGGAGCCAGAATACGACGAGCCAGCGCACGGCGGGCGCGACGCCGCGTGCCGTCCACCAGCGCGCGGGCGCACTCGCGGAGGTCGAGCCGGCCGTCGCGCCGCCTGCCTCGTGTAAGCGTCTCCTGTATCCGTCGTCGCCGTCGGACGCGGACTGCCCAGCTTCAAGCGCGGCCCACGTCGCTTCAGACGAACGCGCGGAAGCGCCGCCCGCGGCCGACCTTGCGTCGAGGTGGACGAAGGTCAACGCGGGCGCGGCGAGCATCGCGGCGAGCGCAGCGGCGCCGGCCGCGTAACGCGCCGAGGCCGAGGCGCGGCGCAGTGCGGAGAGCGCGCACGCGAGGAGCAGCGCGACGAGCGCCCCCTGCCAGACGGAGTGGAGCAGCGCCCACCCCATGTTCTCGACGAAGTTCTGTGCGAAGTTCATTTCCGTTAAAGACATCACTCGCCCCCCTCCAGTTCGTCCAGCACCGCGCGAATCTGTTCGAGTTCTTCGGCCGAGGCGCGCTTCGACGAGAGCACCTGCATGACGAGACTCGTGGCCGAGCCTTCAAAGGCCCGGTCGAGTAAGTCGCCGAGCAGTTGCGCCTGCGTCTCCTCGCGCGCGAGCCGCGCCTCGTAGACGTGTGCGCGCTGCTCCTCGTTGCGACTGACCAGTCCCTTCTCGGCCATGATCTGCATGAGCTTGAGGACGGTCGTGTAGACGGTCGGGTGCGTGGCGGCCAGCGCCTCGTGCACCTCGCGCACGGTCGAAGGGCCGCGCCGCCAGAGCACGCGCAGAATCTGCAACTCGGTGTCGGTCGGTCTCGGTGTCTCTCGCTTCGGCATGGACAAAGAATCCTCTCCCGGACAGGGTGAACGGCACCATACTACGAAGTCTTTCGTATTGTCAACGAAAACGTTCGTAGTTCCGCCGAGGCGGACGAATAGAAGTTAATAATGATCGTTTTTGGAAAAGCTCGTCACTTGAATGTGGGGAGCAGCCATTCACCGCGGAGGCGCCGCAGGAAGCGGAGTTCGCGCCGCAGGCTTGAGCGACGTTCAACCGGCCGCGCGGCTGAGGCGCGAGGCGATGACCTTCGCGGCCGTGGCGCCCGCGCCGACCGCTCCACTCACGGTCGGCGCGAGCGGGTTCGACACGTCGCCGATGGCGAAGACGTTCTCCACACTCGTCTCCTGCCGCGCATCGACGCGGACGTAGCCGCGCGCGTCCACGTCGAGCTGGCTACGGAAAAGCTCCGTGTTCGGATCGACGCCGATGCGGACGAGCACGCCGCCGACGGCCATCTGGAAGGGCTTGATGGCGCCGCGCCGCATGATTTCGACGGCCTCCACCTGCTCGAAGCCGATGACGCGCAGAAGATTCGCGCCCGTAAACACCGTGATGCAATGCTCGCCGCGCAGGCGCTCGACGAAGCCGGGCCGGGCCGAGAGTTTTTCGCCGCGGTGGACGAGCGTCACCGTGGGGCAGACCTCGGCGAGCAGCAGGGCGTTCTCGGCCGCCGCGTCGCCGCCGCCGACGACGCACACGTCGCGCCCCGCGACCACGTCGCGGTCGCGCTGCCCCGACTCGATCACCCCGCGCCCACGCAACTCCTCCTCGCCCGGCACGCCGAGACGCCTGCGCCTGACGCCCGTCGCAACGACAAGGGCGATTGAACGCAACTCCTCACCGCTCCCGAGCCTGACGCGCTTCGCCCGCAGGTCAACCTCTTCAATCCGAACTTGCGTCCACAAATCAAAATCCCTGTCGCTCACCTGCGCGGCGAACAACTCGCGCAGCTCGCGCCCGTCCTCCGCCTCCACGCCCAGATGATTCTTAACAGGATTGTAGACCCACAGCAGTTGCCCGCCGACCTCCTCCTCCTGCTCCAGCACGAGCGTGTCGAGGCCCAACTCGTCGCACCACATCGCACACGAGAGTCCGGCCGGGCCGGCGCCGATGATGATCACGTCGTGCATGAAAGTCAGGAGTCAGGAGTCAGGAGTCAGAAGTCAGAATGAGAAGGGCGACCCTGGTTTTTATTCTGACTCCTGACTCCTGACTCCTGGCTTCATTTCCGGTAGCGTGCCGCGAAGGTGTGCGGCTCGTCGAGTGCGACGAGGTCGCGGGCGAACTGTTCGCGGATGAGGGAGCCGTAGACGACGGTGTCGCGGGCGAGCATGCGGAGGCGTCGCTCGACGGCGGGGCGGGAGACGTTGCCCTCGGCGTCGAAGTCCTCGTCGCCGTGGATGGCGACGCCGTAGGGGAGGCTCCAGCCGTAGCACTGGCGCACGGCCGTGCGCATCTGATCCATGACGGTGAGACCCTTCTCGTGCGAGGCGCAGAGATAGCCGAAGACCTTGCCGGCGAACTCGGTCCAGAAGTAGTCGAGGAAATTCTTCATCGCGCCCGACATCGAGCCGTGATAGTCGGGCGAGGCGAGGACGAAGGCGCCGGCCCAGTTGACGGCCTCCGCCGCGCCGGCGACTGAGGCGGCGTCTTTCGCGCCGTCGGGCCGATACATCGGAAGGTCGAGCGCGTGCAGGTCGAGCAATTGTGTCTCGGCCCCGCGCTCGCGCGCCGCTTCGAGCACGAGGTCGAGCGCGCGGCGGCTGCGCGAGTGCTCGCGCATGCTGCCCGACACGCCAAGTATTTTTACTGTCGCCACCGGATGAGTCTCCGTCCGTTTCTTTTGTACTGCTCGCTCTTCGGGCGCGCACGCGCGCCTCAGCCCGACTGCTTGAGTTGGCCGCGCAGTGACTGGCCGTCGGGGTAGCGGATGTCGTCGATTCTCCAGACGCCGCGCGTCCGCGTCAGCTCGATGCGCAGCGTCCGCCGCTCGACGGTCTTGCCCTTGTCCGCCCAGCGGAGCAGCACGCTCACCGTGGCGCGGCCGCCGCCCGCGCTCGCGTGGCCCACGGAGAAATCGGCCGGCCCCTCCTGCGAGTCGGTGAACGGGTCGCCGTTGAAGTAGGGCGCTTCATCGGCCGGCGCCGGCTTCCGCACTTCCCTCAGCAACGCGTTGTAGAGAGAGGGCTCGAACCATTGCCGGCGGCGCTTCAGGCCCGCTTCGTCGAAGCAACACTGGCGGCGCGCGAAGTGGTCATTGTAGAAAGTGCGGACGACCGACGCGGCCTGCGCCGCGCCGCCGCTTTTTTGCGACGCCGTCGCGCCGTGGGCCGGGGCTGCTTCCTGCGTCGCCGCGAAGACGATGAGGAGCGTCGCCGGCAACAGGACGCGCAACATGATTTTCGTCATCCTCATATCTCCGGCTTCACCCGCCCGGCCGCTCAGGCCGCGGGGCGGCGCGCGATGATCTCGGCCGACGGCCGCCTGTGTTCGCCCGCGTCTTCGTCGCGCCCTTCGGTCTCATGGTAGTGCAGAATCTCCCAGCCGCGAAACTGTTCGCGAAGCTCTTCGGGGCGGAGCAGAAAGTCGGGATTAGCGGGCCGCGCCGATGGGTGTTCGTCCACGGTGTGAATCGCGGCGACGAAGAGGCCGCCACGCCGAAGGCCGGCGCGCATGGCTCGGAAGAGGTCGCGCTGGAGGTAGTAAAAGTCGCAGACGAGCTGGTAGGCGTCCGGCTCGATTGTGAACTCGCCGCGCGCGAGGTCGGCGACGCGCGCGTCCAAATCGAGCCCACGCGCGCGCGCGCGGTCAAGCGTCATCTCGATGCCGACACGCGAAGCATCGACGGCCGTGACGCGGAAGCCGCGCGCGGCAAGGACCAGTGCGTGTCGCCCTGCGCCGCACGCCACGTCGAGCGCGCGCTGTGGCGTCGTCTTCAAAGACGAAGCGGCAGCAGCCGGCGAGTCCTCCTCCAGCGCGAAATCATCGACGGCGCGCACGAGCAGCCGCGAGGCTTCAGCGGAGGCGTGCTCGCCGCGCAGGTAACGCTCGTCCCACCTGTCGGCGTCGCTCATCACGCGCGTTCGGCGCCGCCCGCGGCCCTCACCGCTGCGGGTTGGCGGGAGGGACTGGCACTGCGCCGCCTGATGCCGGGGGCGCGCCGAGCGACGGCATCTGGTTCGGGGGCGGCGTCGGGGCCGTGACCTTGAAGTCTTCGGCGAGGCGGACGCCCGCGCGCTTGACCAAATCATCGACGAACGCCTGCCGCTTCTCTTCCTGGACCGCGGTCTTCGCCTGCTCGCGCGTGATCCCGCCGGTGGGGCCGCCCTTCTGCTTATCGGTTGACGTGATGAGGACGTGGCGCGCGCGCACCTGCTCTTCAGGCTGGGCGCCCGGCGTCGTCGGCTCCTGCGTGCGCCGGCCTTCGTTCTTGATGACGTGGTAGCCGAAGTCGGTCTCGACCACGTCGCTGATCTGGTCGGCCTGAAGCGCGAAGACGGCGTCCTCGAAAGCCTTGACCATCCGGCCGCGGCCGAACCACCCGAGGCTGCCGCCGCTCTTCTTCGCCCCCGGCTCGGTGGAGTACTCGCGCGCGAGGCCGGCGAAGTCTTCGCCGGCGCGGGCGCGTCGGAGCACGTCCTCGGCCGTCTTGCGCGCGTCCTCGCCGCTCATCTGCCGCTTGGCGAGGAAGGCGTCGATCTCCTGTTCGGTGGGCGTGAAGCTCTCCGCCTTCTCCTTGAGGAAGGTCTCGGCCAGCATCCCCGACTGTTGCACTTCGACCGAGAGAGCCACGCGGCGTTCGCGCGCGAATCCCGACTCCTCGGCCTTGCGCGCGGCCAGCATGAGCCGCCCCCACTCGCCCTTCATGCGGTCCTTCTGCTCCTGCGGGAGATCGCCCGGCGGCATGCTGCCGAGCGACTGCACTGTCTGCAAGTCCTGCTCGAACCTCTCGGCCGTGCCCGGCTCCTTGAGGAACGCATCGACATCGGCCTGCGCGACGATCTGTTCGGGAGAGACGCCCGCCTCCCGCTGCTGGCGCACGTAGCTCTGCGCCAGCGCGACCGCGCGCGTCAGCTCCAGCCGCTGCTTCATCTCCGGCCGGTCGGCGACGCCGTTCTTCCGGGCCTCGTCGGAGACGGCCAGAAGCTCGGCCACGTCGTCAACGAACTCCTTGCGCTGCTCCGCATCGGTCGCCAGCAGCGCGCGCTGCTGCGGCGGCAGCACCGTCTCGGCGAGGAGCGCCATGTCGTCGGCGTTGTAACGCAGTGCGCCGCTGCCCGAAGCGCCGCCGCCGACCCCGGAGTCGCACGCGGCGCTGAAGAGGCAGGCGGCGATGAAGAGGATGAGGAGGGCGGCGGTGGACGCGGCGCGCGGCGCGCGACTCTGTGTAGTGGGCCGCGCGGCGGCGCGTGCGGCGAGCGTTTCGAATGTTTGCATGTTCGGATTAATCCCTCGCGCGTCGGCTCGGCGCGCGAACGTCCCCCGGCGGGGCGTCGGCGCGCGCGCCGTGCGCGTCATTTGTTGATGCCTTTGTTGATGCCTTCGATTTCGATGAAGCGGCTGAGGCGCGTGACGACTAAACCTTCGCGCACCTTGTGGCGGCAGGCCAGCGCCGTGCGATCCTGCTCCTCGGTCTGCCCCGCGTCGTGATACCAGAACTGGCAGTTGGTGCAGTCGCCGTTCCAGCAGAAGTCGCCGTAGGAGATGGTGTTCACGGAGAGAAACTGGAAGCAGCGCAGCAGTGTGTTGCTCTCGGGCACCTCGACGGCGCGGCCGAGCACCTCGATGCGGAGGAGCCGCTCATATGGGTCTAACAGGTCGCTCTCGAACACAGGATAAAAAAGTTCAAAGGTCGAAACTCGGACGAACGGGGGCGAAAGTGGCGCGTCGAGTATAGCGGAAAACTCAGGCCGCCCGCGAGCGGCGTCGGCCTTATCCATTCGCGAGCGCTTTTGCTAAACTGTCGGAAACGAGAAGGAGGTGCGAACCATTGGGTTTAGTGATCTACGTCAAGCCGGGGTGTCCTTACTGCCAGCAGGCGCGTGACCACTACCTCGCGCAAGGGGTGAAGTGGACGGAGTATGACGCGCAGACCGACCGCGCGCGGCGCAAAGAAATGCTCGCCTATTCGGACGGCGACCCCACGGTGCCCTGCATCGTCGAAAACGGGGAGTATGTCGGCTCGGGCTGGGGCAACCCGCCGCGCGGTTGAACCGTCCACGACTAAAGGCCGGCCGTGCGCCGGCCCGACACCGCGGGCGAAGACCGAAGCTTTTGAATTTACTTTGAAGAATGACGACCGGAGGAATACAATCCCCGGTCGTCGCCATTTCAAGCTGTTAGCTGTTAGCGCCGCACGGCAGACGCCGTCGCCTGAATGCCACCGTCGCGCATCGAGGGCCGCTCGCTTCCGGCTGAAAGCTAACAGCTAACAGCTAATAGCTAACAGCCAACCGCTCATCCCATGATCGACACGACCCTCCTCAACTACCGCATCACGGAAAAGCTCGGCGCGGGCGGACAGGGGACGGTCTACATGGCCATCGACGAGCGTCTGGGCCGCACCGTCGTCATCAAGGTGCTCGCGCCTGAGCTGACGGCGCGCGAGGTCAACCTCCGCCGCTTCGAGCGCGAGGCCCGGCTCGCCTCCTCGCTCGACCACCCGAACATCTGCACCATCTATGGCCTGCACGAAGTGGACAACCTCCACTTCATCGCCATGCAATACATTCAGGGCAAGAACGTCCGCGAGCTTGTGGCGGGCCGCCCGCTCGCCCTGCCCTCGGCCCTCTCCGTCGCCACGCAGGTCGCCGACGCGCTCACGGCCGCCCACGCTCGCGGCATCATCCACCGCGACATCAAGGCCGGCAACGTCATGATCACCGACGCAGGGTTAGCCAAAGTCCTCGACTTCGGACTCGCCAAGCTCCTCGACGAGACCGGCGAGGAGCGCGGAGACAAACCCGAGAACATCCACCTCACCGAGATGGGCGTCCCCTACGGCACGGCCACCTACGCCGCGCCCGAGCAGGCCACGGGGCAGAAGGTCGATCACCGCGCCGACATCTTCTCCACCGGCGTCCTGCTCTACGAAATGCTCGCCGGCACGTGGCCCTTCCGCGGCAAGACCAGCGTCGAGGTGCGCTACGCCGTCCTCCACGACACGCCCCAGCCCATCAGTGAAGCCCGCCGCGACAACCCGCCGCCGCGCCTCCAGGCCATCATCGACCGCGCGCTCGCCAAAGACCCGAACAAGCGTTATCAGAAAATCGAGCAGATGCGCGACGAGCTGCGCGCCGTGGTGCGCGAGGTCGCGGGCGTCGGCGCCGGCGGCTCGGCGGCGGCCGGCGCGGAGGTGAGCGACATCCCCGGCGTCGTCTCCACCGTGCGGCCCCGACACGAGCAGCAGGGCGGCTTCGGCCGCAGTTTCCGACGCTGGCTGCGCAGCCTGACGGGCGGCGAGGGCCAGCCCACATCGCTGCCGCCCGCCGCGGCGCGCCGGGGCGCCGCGCCCGCCGCCGGCTCGACCGCGCCGCCGCGCGGAGAGCTGCACGACACTCCGCACCTGAGCGTCGTTGACGGCCAGAAGTCAATCGCCATCCTTCCCTTCCGCAATCTCTCGAACGACCCCGAGGTCGGCTTCTACGAGTTTTCTCTCGCCGACGCCGTCATCACGGAGCTGGCCCGCCTCAAGTCGCTCGTCGTGCGGCCCTCCTCGCAGATCGTCAAGTTTCAGGGCAAGGAAATAGACCCGCTCGAAGCCGGGCGCGAGCTGCGAGTCTCGACCGTCCTCGCCTCGAGCTTCCTGCGCGCCGGCGACAAGCTGAGAGTCAACGTGCAGCTCCTCGACGTGGCCTCCGGCGAACTCCTCTGGAGCGACCGCGTGGACGCCTCGGCCGAAGACATCATCGCGCTTCAGGACACCATCGCCGAGCGCATCGTCGAGGGTCTCAAGCTCGAACACACCTCGGTCGAGCGCGAGGGGACGGCCGCCCCGGCGACACGCAACAGCGCCGCCTATCAGGAATACCTGCGCGCCCGCGACCACTTCGCGCGCTTCCTCTTCCACACCCTCTCGGCCGACGACTGCGACGCGGCAATCGAGCACTTCCAACGCGCCATCGCGCTCGACCAGAGCTTCGCCCTCGCCTACAGCGGCCTCGGCGCCTGCTACGCCAACCGCGTCCTCAAGGGCCTCGGCAATTCCGAAGACTACGAGCTGGCCGAAGAGGCTTTCACGCAGGCGCTCGCCTTAGACCCCGACGTGGTCGAAGCGCGCATGTTGATGGTCTTCGTCTACCTCGCGCGCGGCGAGAAGCAGAAGGCCCGCGAGGAGGTCGCGCGTCTCCGGCAGAGGGCGCCCAACGAGGCGGCCGTCTACTTCGTCAAGGGCGCGCTCCACCGTCTCGACGGCGAGTACGACCGGGCGCTGCGCGCCTACGACCGCCTCGCCCGTCTCGACCCGGCGGCGCGCGTCGTCGCCAGCTACAACCGCGCGCGCGTCCTCCTCTATCAGGGCCGCACCGACGAGGCGATGACCGAACTCGACGCCGGCGCGCGCAAGGAGCCTGACCACCCGCTGATTAAGACTTTCCGCGCCGTCGCCCTCCAGCGCCGCGGCGAGCACGAGACGGCCGCCGCGATGCTGCGCGAGGTGATCGCGACGCACCCGCAGATGGACGGCGTGCGCCCGCTCCTCGCCATCGCTCTTATCCGCGCCGGCGATCCCGACGGCGCGCGCGCCGAACTCACCGACCGTGTCCGCGAAGCGGCCGACGCCGACCACGACATCGCCTACTGGCTCGGCGCGGCCTGCGCCCTTCTTGGCCAGCCGGACGAAGCGTTCCGCTGGCTGGAGCGCGCCGTCACGCTCGGCAACGGCAACCGCCCGTGGTTCGAGTCTGACCCCAAGCTCGAATCGCTGCGCTCCGACCCGCGCTTCGCTGAACTCCTGCGCCGCATCGACGAGCAGGCCGCCCCGCCCGACGCCGACGGCTCCACCACCGAACTCCCTTCGACCAGCGCCGCTCCCATCGCCCCTGCTCCCGCCGCCCCGACAGACAAAACCGAGACGGGCGCGCCGCGCGCCACCGCCACCGCCAGCGCCGCCGCCTACGAGGAGTACCTGCGGGGCCGCGACGCCGGCGGCCGCTTCATCTACCACACGCTCGCGCGCGAAGACTCCGACGCCGCCGTCGAACACTTCCAACGCGCCATCGAACTCGACCCCAACTTCGCCCTCGCCCACTGCGCCCTCGGCTCGACCTACGCCAATCTCGTCATCAAGGGCTTCGGCAGCTCCGAAGACTATGAGCGCGCCGAAGTCTCATTTCAGCGCGCGCTCGCCCTCGACCCGCAACTGCTCGAAGCCCGGCTCCACATGGTCTTCATCCACCTCGCGCGCGGCGAGCGGGAGAAGGCGCGCGCGTGGGTCGAGATTCTTTCGGAGGAGGCGCCCAATAACGTCGGCGTGCAATTCGTCAAGGCCACGCTCCACCGCCTCTCGGGCGAGTACGAAGAGGCGCTCCAGTGCTACGACCGGATGCTGCGTCTCAACCCGGCCGAGCGCGTCGTCGTCAGCTACAACCGCGCGCGCGTCCTCATGTATCAGGGCCGACACGACGACGCCTTTGTCGAACTCGACCTCGGCGCCTCGCTCGGCCCCGACCACCCGTTGATTAAAACTTTCCGCGCCGTCGCCCTCCAGCGCCGCGGCGACCCATCGGGCGCCGCCGACATCATGCGCGACGTGCTCGCGCGTCACCCGCGCATGGACGCCGTCCGGCCCATCTACGCCATCTGCCTCGCCCGCGCCGGCGACGCCGCCGCGGCGCGCGCCGAACTCACGGACGACGTGCGCGCCGCGGCCGACGCCGACCACGACACGGCCTACTGGCTCGCCTCCGCGCACGCCCTCCTCGGCGAGCACGACGAGGCGTTTCACTGGCTCGGCCGCGCCATCGAACTCGGCAACGAGAACAAGCCGTGGTTTGAATCCGATCAGAACTGGAACGAACTCAGGGGGGACGTGCGATTCGGCGCCTTGATGCGCCGCATCGACCAATCGAAACAAAAAGCGACAGCCGTAAATCGTCAACCGTAAATCGTCAATCGTGTTGGAGCCGGTCTCACGTTGAGCGTAACAGCTCAAATTGAGACTGCGTCAACTTCGAACGATTTACGATTCACGATTTACGATTCACGGTTCTTGCCCATGAGCACCTTCGTCATCGGGGACGTACACGGGCGGCGGGGACAGCTCCAGAAGCTCGTCGGGATGCTGCCGTTCAACCCGGCGCGCGGCGACACGCTCGTCCTGCTCGGCGACCTCGTGGATCGCGGCGAGGACGTGCCCGGCACCGTCGCGGACGTGATCGCCCTGCGCCGCTCGCTGCCCTTCGAGAGCATGTACGTGCTGCGCGGCAACCACGAGCAGATGCTCCTCGACTTCGTTGACGAGGGCGCGCGTCTGTGGCTCCACCCGGCCGTCGGCGGCGACTGCACCTTCGAGCAGTACACCGGCCGCGACCTGACCGACGAGACGCGCGGGGACATCGACGCCGCCCGCGCCGAGCTGCTCCGCGCCCTCCCCGAAGATCATCTCGCCTTCTTCCGCCGCCGCCCCCTCTTTCACGAAGACGCCTTCGCCATCTACGTCCACGCCGGCCTCGACACGGCCAAACACCCGCGCGAGAGCGACTCGCACCAACTGCTCTGGGCGCGCAATCAGGAGTTTTTCAAACACTATCACGGCAAGCCCTGCGTCTTCGGCCACACGCCGACGCAGCTCCTGCCACGCATGGGGCGTATCGGCCGCCACGGCATCTACATCTGCCACAGCGCCATCGGCATCGACACCGGCTTCGACGACCGCTCGCCCCTCTCCTGTCTGCAACTGCCCGAGTTCAACCTCTACCAGACCTTCGCCGACGGCCACACCGACTTCCACCACATCAGCCATTTCCTCCCCGAGCCCCTGCGCGCCTTTCGCGTCTTATGCAATCAGGAGGGGAACACGGATTAAACGGATGAAGACGGATTAGCACGAATCCGTCTTCATCCGTTTAATCCGTGTTCCCTGCCCGCGTTTGAATCTACGCGGAATCTCTGTAAGACTGCCGGTGGAGGTTTCCACCGATGATTACAGAAGGCGGACAGGCGCCGGACTTCGCCACGCGCGATACGGACGGCAACGAGGTAAGTCTTTCGGACTTCCGCGGCCAGAAGGTCGTGCTCTATTTCTACCCGAAGGACGACACGCCCGGCTGCACCAAGCAGGCGTGCTCGATTCGCGACTCCTTCTCGGAGTTTGAGGAGCGCGGCATCAAGGTGCTCGGCGTCTCGCTCGACGATCAGGCGTCGCACCGGAAGTTTGCGGATAAGTATGAGCTGCCCTTCACGCTGCTTGCGGACACCGACCATTCGGTGGCCGACGCCTATGGCGTCTACGGCGAGAAGGAGTTCATGGGCAAGAGGTACATGGGCGTTGACCGCAAGACCTTCCTCATCGACGAGCAGGGCCGCATCAGGAAGGTCTTCAACAAGGTCAACGTCGAAGAGCACGCCGACGAAGTGCTCGAAGCGTTTGACGATTAAGAGCGCGTTAAATTAAACCGCGAGGGTGACAAAGCCGAGTCGCGCGCGTCAACCAGCCGCGGAGCGGCGGCAGAATGTAGCCACGGGCGTTAGCCCGTGGAACAGTCCCGCGAGGCGCAGCGAAGCCCCGGAGGGGCGAAAGAACTTTCAACCTTGAGCGCATGGCTCGTTGAGGTTCTTCCGCCCCTCCGGGGCTTCGACTTTTTTATCGACCTGTCCCCACGGCTCGCGCCGTGGGCTACATTCTGCCGCCGCTTACAGCGGCTCCTTGAATCCGTCTTTCACGCGCGCCTCTCCAAAATAAAACGCGCGACGGAGCGCAACAAGCCTGTGGGTTGCTCGATTGTGTCGAGCGCCGCGCACGCGTCCGCGTAGACTTCCGCGGCGCGCGCGCGCGCTGCTTCGAGACCGTGGAGGGCCGGGTAAGTGGCCTTCTGCGAGCGCGCGTCCTTGCCGGGGGTCTTGCCGAGGTCGTGGGCGGTGGCGGTCACGTCGAGCAGGTCGTCGGTGATCTGGAAGAGGAGACCGAGGTCGTGCGCGTAGCGCGTGACGGCGTCCAGCTCTTCGGGCGCGGCCCCGCCGATGAGAGCGCCCGAGCGCGCGGCCGACGCGATGAGCGCGCCCGTCTTGCGCCGGTGGATGAGTTCCAGCTCCGCCGCGCCCACGTCGGCGCGCGTCTCGGCGGCGAGGTCGTGCGCCTGACCGGCGACCATCCCCGCGGGCGTGCCCGAGGCGCGCGCAAGCTCGCCGATGAGCGCGACGCGCGCCGTCGCGTCGAGAGTTTCGTCCTCGGCGATTGTTTGAAAGGCGAGCGTTTGCAGGGCGTCGCCGGCGAGGATGGCGGTCGCCTCGCCGAAGCGCACGTGGCAGGTCGGCCGTCCCCTGCGGAGCGAGTCGTCGTCCATCGACGGCAGATCGTCGTGGACGAGCGAGTAGGTGTGGACAAGCTCGAAGGCGCAGGCGGTGTCGAGGAGTTTTTCGTCGGGCGCGCCGAAGGTGCGTCCCGAGGCGATGACGAGTGCGGGGCGCAGGCGCTTGCCGCCCGCGAACAGGCTCCAGCGGACGGCCGCGTGGATCGAAGCGGGTTCGACCGACGCGGCGGGCACGAGTTCGTCGAGACGCGACTCGACGAGAGAGCGCGCCTCGGCCAGAAATGCGCGCGCCTCTTCAATCTCGGCGCGCACTTCGGCGGACGCGGCTTCGTCGCGGGTGTCAGAAGACGCTCTCGTCATCCGCCTCTTCTTCCTCTTCGACGGCGCGGCTCCCCACGCCCGTCTCGAACTCGCCGGCGATGACGGGGCGGCCCGCGTCGTCGCGGAGCAAGACCTCGATGCGCCGCTCGGCCTCGTTGAGTCGCTCCTGACACTCGCGCGAAAGCCTCACGCCCTGCTCGAACAGCTCAAGGCTGCGCTCCAGCGGCAGATCGCCACGCTCAAGCTCGCGCACGATGCGCTCAAGCGAGGCGAGCTGCCCCTCGAAGTTCTGCCCGGCGGCGCCCTTACCGGCGCGCGTGGTCGTTTCTCTCTTCGCCATAATTATCTCCCGCGGCCGACGCGCTGCTGCCGTCGTGTCGGCCGCGGCCGGATCAGTTTCTCGGCCTCCTTCTTCCAGCGGGGCGCGGCGTCGGGGCCGTCGCCGCCGGCGGGGCGGAGATGGCCGGGGCGATGCGCGCGGCCATCGAGGCGGCCAGCGCGTCGTCCGTGACCCCTGCGACCTTCCAGCGCTCGCCGTCGCGCCGCATCGACAACACGAGCGGCCGGCCTTCCACGGCGTTCAGCGTGACGGCCGCCGAGTCGCCCTCTTCCGTCACGTCCGCGTATCGCTTCATCCCGAGCGCGAGCGCGAAGAAGGGCAGGCGGCCGCCGACACCTTCCGCCGCGGCCTTGACGCCGCGCGCCACCTCGTCGCGCACGCCCTCGCGCACGCGCGGCAAAAGCTGCGGCATCGCCGCCGCGATCCGCGTGCGCGTCGCCGCCATGTCGCCGCCCGCCGGCACGGCGCCCGCCAGCTTCTCAGCAACCTGCGGCGCGAGCGCCTGCGCGACGGCGTCGCCGTCGATCAACCCCTCGACCGTGCGGAAGTCGTCGCGCTGCGCGGCGTCCACGAGGAGCGCGAGCGAATATTCAGGACTCTTCTTGTAGCTGCCCCACCAGAGGAAGACGCCCAGCACCACTACGGCGAGGACGCCCAGCGCGACGAGCGCGACGACGGACAGGGCGCGAAGGCCGCGGCCCGCGCCCGAGCGACGCCGCGCCTGCGACTCCTGCCGCGCGCGGTCAACGTCGATCACGATGCGGCTTCGGCCGCCGCGCCCCTTCGTTGGTGCCGACATCAAACTCCCTCCACTTCCTCAACCCGGCAACGCAGCGCCCCTTCGGCGAGCCGCACGCGCACGCGCTCGCCCACCGCCACCGACGGGGCCGCGCGCAGCAGACGCCCTCCTTCGCCTTCGGCCAGCGCGTAGCCGCGTTGCAGGACGGCGAGCGGCGAGAGCGCGTCGAGCGCCGCGGCGGCAACGGCGAGGCGTGAGCGCGCTTCTTCCAGACGTGCGCGCACCGTCGTTTCCGTCCCCGTGCGGAGCGCCGCCAGACGCAGGCGCGTGCGCGAGGCGCGCCTCGACACGCTCGCGGGCGACAGTCTGCACGTGAGCGCGTCGAGCCGCCGGCGCTCCCGCACGAGGCGCTGCGTCGAAATCCGCTCCAACACACTTGAAGCATCGCCCGCCCGCGCCGTGGCCGAGCGCAGGCGACTCCGCACGTCGTCGAAGCCGTAGGACATGGCCGCGTCCTGCACGCGCACGCGCGCGTCGCCGAGGCGCAGGCGGAAGGCGACGGCCATGTCGCGCGTCAGTCCCTCGACGCGCGCGGCCACTTCGTCTTCGCGCGCGGCGACGAGTTCGGCGGCGGCCGTCGGCGTGGCGGCGCGCACGTCGGCCGCGAAGTCGGCGATGGTGAAGTCAGTCTCGTGCCCCACGCCGGTGATGACGGGGACGAGCGAGGCGCGGATGGCGCGCGCCACCTCCTCCTCGTTGAAGGCCCAGAGGTCTTCGGTGGAGCCGCCGCCGCGCCCGACGATGATGGCGTCAAGTCCCTCGTGCGCGCGCCCCTCGGCGCACGCCCGCCGGTGAAACTCGTTTAAGAGGGCGATGGCCTGCGCCACCTCGCGGGCCGCTCCCTCGCCCTGCACGCGCAC
>DASVES010000211.1:0-20296 GCA_036380435.1 Pyrinomonadaceae bacterium
CCGCCCGACGAACTCCTCAGGCTGCTCGAAGCGGAGGGCGAAATGAATGCGTGAGCGCGCGCCGGCGCGAAGCGTTTGAAGTGGCGCGAAACGGGTCTTCACACCCGCGGGAAGGAATTGACGATGACTCTCACCGAACAACACGTGAAGAAATACGAGGAGGATGGCTTCCTCTTCTTCCCCGAGCACTTGTCCGCCGCGGACATCGAACCGCTGCGGGAACAACTGCCCGCCGTCTATGCCGAGGACTCCGCGCGATGTGTGCTGGAGGAGGGAGGCCGCGTCGTGCGCTCGGTTTACGCTTCGCACACGACGAACGAGACTTTCAGGCGGCTGTCCGAAGACCCGCGTCTCGTCGCGAAGGCGATGAAGATACTCGGCGGCGAAGTCTACATCCACCAGTTCAAGATCAACGCCAAGGCCGCCTTCGGCGGCGACCGCTGGGAGTGGCATCAGGATTACGTCTTCTGGCGCGAGGAGGATGGGATGCCGACGGCCCGTGTCACGAACGTCGCCGTCTTCCTCGACGAAGTGAACGAGTTCAACGGCCCGCTGCTGCTCATCCCCGGCTCGCACCGGCAGGAGGTCATCGAAGTCGAAGGGCGCTCGGAAATCCCCGCGGCCTACGCCGACAGCCCGGCCTGGATAACGAACCTGACGGCGGAGCTGAAATACAGTCTCCCGCGTGACATCGTCGCGGGGCTGGTCAAACGCCACGGCATCGTCGCCCCGAAGGGGCCGGCCGGCTCCGTCCTCATCTTCCATCCGAACCTCGTACACGGCTCGGTTCAAAACATCTCACCGTTTGAGCGGACAATCGTCTGCGTCACCTATAACAGCATCTTCAACACTCCGCCGGCACTCGAAAAGATGCGGCCCGCTTTCCTCTCGAGCCGCGACTTCACGCCCATCAGGCTACGTGATGACGAGCACCGTGCCGCGCGAGAAGAGAAGGAGCGTCGATGAAACTGGCGTTGGCCATGAATGTGCCATACGCGCGCGTTTACGGCGGGGCAAATCGTTCGAACCGCGCTTTGGCCGAAGCCCTTGCCGCGAGGGGCCACGAGGTGCATGTCATCACCCCGGCCCTGGCCGTGCCGAGCACCATCACCCGCGAGGACTTCGTCGCGGGGCTGGCAGCGGAGGGCGTCGCCGTCCGCTCCGAAGGGAGCGTGGACCGTTTCAATCTGGGCGGGGTGGAGGTTCATGCGTTGGCCGAACAGTCACAACTGCGCGGCTATCTGACGCAGGCGCTCGGCCGGTTGGAACCCGACTGGGTGCTGGTGTCCTCGGAAGACCCTTCGCAAAACCTGCTCGACGCGGCGCTGCAAACCTGTCCCTCGCGGGTCGTCTACATGGCCCTGACGCCGCCAATGCTCCCGTTCGGGCCGGTGAGCCTGTATCCCGGCGAAGCGCGCACCGCACTGCTCGGCCGCGCCGCTGGGATAGTCTCCATCAGCGATTATCTGGCGCGCTACATCAAGGAGTGGGCGGGCTTTGAGTCGTTCGTCTTTGTGCCCCCGCATTACGGCGCCGGCCCGTTCCCCGACTTCGGGCGTTTCGACGACGGATACGTCCTGCTGATGAACGCCTGCGCCATGAAGGGCCTCCCCGTTTTCCTCTCGCTCGCGCGGATGCTGCCCCGCGTGTCTTTCGCCGCGCTCCACGGCTACGGCACGACCGAGGCGGACCGTGAGGCGCTGAAGTCGCTGCCGAACGTGTCCATCCTTGAGAACAGCAAAAACCTCGACGACATTTTTCGTCAGACGCGCGTGCTCCTGATGCCTTCGCTGTGGGCCGAAGGCTTTCCGCTCGCCGTCATCGACGCGATGTTGCGCGGCATCCCCGTCATGGCCGCCGCGCACAGCGGGCTGGTCGAGGCCAAGCTGGGAACCGACTACCTGCTCCCCGTCCGGCCGATTGAGCATTTCGCCGATAGCCTCGATGACAACATGCTCCCGTCGCCAATCATCCCCGAACAGGATGTCGAGCCATGGCGCGACGCGCTGGTCGAACTGCTCACAGACGGCGACGTGTACCGGCGGCAGTCGGAGGCGGCGAGGACGGCCGCGCGCGCCTACGTCGCGAGACTCGGCGTCGAGCCGCTCGAAGAATTCCTGCGCGGACTGGAGACGCGCCCGCGCCCCGGCGGCATGCGGCCCGAGACACCGGAAGCGAAAAAAGATGACGCCTTCGCCAGCGCCGCCGCTCTGACTCCCGAGCAGAAAGCCCTCCTGATGTTGCGGCTGCGTAAAAAGGCGCGGGCCGCGCAGGTCGTCGAGACGGGAAAAAACTCCATCCCGTCGGTCTCGCGTGACCTGAACACTCCGCTCTCATTCGCGCAGAATCGACTCTGGTTCCTTGATCAGTTGGAGCCGGGCAACCCCTTCTACAACTGCCCTATCGCCATCCGCCTGCGAGGCCGGCTCGACGCGGCGGCGCTGGCCGGCGCGCTGGGCGAGATCGTTCGACGCCACGAGGTCTTGCGGACGACGTTCAAGTTGGTCGGCGACCGACCCATACAAATAATCTCGGAGCGAGAGCAGGAGCTGCCGGTCGTAGACCTCAGCGGGCGGCCCGGTGCGGAGCAAGAGGCGCGCCGTCTCCTCTACGAAGAAGCACGGCGGCCTTTCAGGCTCGATGAGGGGCCGCTCCTGCGCACCACGCTGATTCGCATGAGTGAGCATGAGCACGTCCTCGTCGCCGTCGTCCACCACATCGTCGCGGACGGATGGTCTACCGGAATTTTGGTGCGTGAGATTAAAACACTCTACGAGTCGTTCTCCCGTGGGGAGTCTTCGCCGCTCGCCGAGCTACAGATTCAGTATGCGGATTTCGCACACTGGCAACACGAACATCTTCAGGGCGAGCGCATGGAGAAGCTCATCAACTTCTGGGAGCAACAACTCGGCGGCAACCTCCCCGTGCTCGAACTCCCCGCCGACCGGCCACGCGCGAACGTCCAGACCTTTGCCGGCGCGCGCCACGCACTCGCGCTCCCCCGGTCTCTCACCGAAGAACTCGGGGCGCTGTGCCGGGCCGAGGGCGCGACCCTGTTCATGTTGCTGCTGTCGGCGTTCAAGGTGCTGCTCCACCGCCACACGCGGCAGGCCGACATCATCGTCGGCGCGCCCATCGCCAATCGCAATCGCCGGGAGATCGAAGACCTCATCGGGTTCTTTGTCAACACACTGGTGCTGCGTACAGACATTTCAGGCGACCCAACCTTTCAGGAGTTGTTACGCCGCGTCTCACGCGTCACGTTGGAGGCATACGACCATCAGGACTTGCCCTTCGAGAAACTGGTCGAGGTCTTACAACCGGGGCGCGACATGGGCCACTCGGCGCTGTTTCAGGTGATGTTCGTGCTACAGAACGCGCAGCTCGCGCCGCTGGAGTTGCCGGGCCTCATGCTGACTCCCGTCGATCTCCACAGCGGCACGTCGAAGTTCGATTTGACATTGGAGATGGTGGAGGCGGAGGAAGGGCTGACGGCGCTGCTGGAATACAACACGGACTTATTCGACGCCGCCACCGCCGAAGGAATGTTGGAGCAGTATCAGACGTTGCTTGAGGCCGTCGTGCGCGAGCCGCGGTCGAAAGTCTCGGCCCTGCCCCTGCTCTCGCCGGAAGCGGAGCGGCGGCTGCTATCGGAATTTAACGATACGGCGGTTGCGTTCCCGCCGCCTCACTGCATCCACCAGATTTTCGAAGAGCAGGTCGAGCTGACTCCTGACGCCGTGGCGCTCGTCTTCGAGGAAGAACAGTTGACCTATCGCGAGCTGAACCGGCGCGCGAACCAACTGGCACACCACCTCCGATCTTTTGGCGTTGGGCCGGATGTGCCGGTCGGCATCTGCATGGGGCGTTCGATTGAGACAATCATTGCCGTGCTCGGCACGCTCAAGGCCGGCGGGGCTTACCTGCCGCTCGACCCCGTGTACCCGGCCGAGCGTCTCGCCTTCATGCTCGAAGACTGCCAGGCGAGCGTCCTTCTCACTCAAAGCGATTTACTCGGGGCGCTGCCGCCGGGCCGGGCGCGCGTGCTGTGCCTCGACGACGCGCGCGAAGAGTTGAATGGCGAGAGCGACGCGAACCCGCGTAGCGGCGTGGCCGAGGAGAACCTCGGTTACATCATCTACACCTCCGGCTCGACGGGAAGGCCGAAAGGCGTCTCCCTCCCGCAGAGGGCTTTGGTAAATCTTCTGCGGTGGCATTGCGCCACGCTCCGACCGGGCGCGCGCACGCTCCAGTTCGCCTCGCTGAGCTTCGACGCCAGCTTCCACGAAATATTCGCCGCCCTGTTCACGGGCGGGACTCTCTATCTGATGCAGGAAGGTCTGCGCCGCGACATGAATGCGCTCGCCGTGCTCATGCGCGATCAGGCAATCGAGAAGATCATTCTGCCCGTCGTCGTCTTACAGGAATTGGCCGCGGAGGCGCGCGAGCGTGGGCACGAGTTCCCACGGCTGAAGGAAGTGATGGCGACCGGCGAGCAGTTGCAAGTCAACAAATCCGTCATCGATTGGTTCGACGACATGCAGGGTGGGCCACGGGGCGGCGGCTGCTCGCTCCACAATCACTATGGGCCTTCGGAGACACACGTCGTCACGTCCTACACGTTGCCGCCCGCGCCGCGAAACTGGCCGACGTACCCGCCCATCGGACGCCCCGTCGCCAACACGCAGATTTACATCCTCGACGCGCAACTCAACCCGACGCCGACAGGCGTGCCCGGCGAGCTGTACATCGGCGGGGCGAATCTGGCGCGGGGCTATTTCAACCGGCCCGATTTGACCGCCGAAAAATTCATCCCGAACCCGCACGGCGACGAAGCCGGGGGCCGCCTCTACAAGACCGGCGATCTGGCCCGCTACCGCGCGGACGGAAACATCGAGTACCTGTGCCGCATCGATCATCAGTTGAAGGTGAGGGGATTCCGCGTCGAGCCGGGTGAGGTCGAATCAGTGCTCGGGTCGCACCCGGCAGTGGAGAAGACGGTCGTGCTCCTGCGCGAGTTCGCGCCGGGCGACAGGCGGCTGGTCGGCTACGTCGTCGGCCGGCAGGGGCCGCGACCCTCGGCCAGTGAGCTGCGCGAATTCCTGTTGCGGAAGTTGCCGGAGTACATGATTCCTTCGGCCTATGTCTTTCTGGACGCGCTCCCGCTGACCCCGAACGGGAAGCTCGACCGCGACGCCCTGCCGATGCCCGATTCGGCGCGCCCCGACGTGGGCGGCGGCTTCGTCGCGCCGCGCACAGAGATTGAGAAGTCACTTGCGGAGATTTGGGCCGGAGTCTTAGGCATCGACCTCGTCGGCGTCAACGACAATTTCTTTGAACTCGGCGGGCACTCTCTACTGATGATTCAGATCGTCTCGCGCATCTCGGAAGCCCTGCACGTCGAGCTGCCGTTGAAGGACTTCTTTCAACTCCCGACCGTGGCGGAGCAGGCCGCCGCCGTCGGCCGACTGATGGCCGAGGGGAGCGAACAGCGCGGGATCGAACAGTTGTTAGACGATCTGGATCAGCTTTCGCCAGAAGAGGTGCGGCGACTGCTCGATGAGAGGGCCTTGACGCAGAATTGAACCGGAGAATGTGAGACGTGAGCGGTGGAGAAGACCGTCCATTACATAAGGGAGCCAGAGCTTGAGTAATACTTCTGAACGCATCGCAAATTTGTCGCAGGAAAAACGTCGCCTCCTTGAGCTTTTGTTACTCGAAGAAAAGGGGCGCGGGCCTCGCGACGAGCGCATCCCTGCGCGCGGCGAAGTCTCCCCGTCGTCGCCGCTTTCCTTTTCACAGCAGCGGCTCTGGTTCTTCGATCAGGTGACGCCGGGCAGCCCCCTCCATAATCTCTCCAGCATCCTGCGGGCCAGAGGGGCGTTAAATCTGAACGCATTTGAACAGAGCCTTAACGAGTTGGTTCGCAGACATGAGTCGTTGCGGACGACCTTTCCGGCGGATGAGGGCCGCCCGCTTCAGTTAGTGGCCGCGCCCCGGCCCCTGCAAATCACAGTCAACGATCTCGGTGATTTACCGGAGACAGCACGCGAGGCGGAAGCTTTGCGCGTGGCTGCCGAGGAGGGCCGCCGTCCCTTCGATTTGGCGCGCGGCCCGTTGATGCGCGCCTCCGTCCTGCGCCTCGGGCCGGAAGACCATCTGCTCGTTTTTACCACGCACCACATCGTCAGCGACGGGTGGTCGCAGGGCGTCATCGTGCGCGAGATGTCGGAGCTTTACCGTTCATTCCTCACGGGTGCGCAGGTTCGTCTGCCGGAGTTGCCGATTACATACGCCGACTTCGCCAACTGGCAGCGGGAGACGTTGCGGGGCGAGGCGCTTGAGGCCGACCTTACCTACTGGAAGCGGGCACTGGACGGCGTCGCCCCACTCGACCTGCCGTTGGATCGCCCGCGGCCTGCCGTGCCGGACTTCCGAAGCGAGGAAGAAGTATTCGAGTTGCCCGAGCATTTATCCGAGGCTCTCAGGGCGCTCAGCCGACAGGAGGGCGTCACGCTCTACATGACGCTCCTCGCCGCGTTCGAGGTGTTGCTCCGACGCTACACGGGACAAACCGATATCAGTGTCGGCTCCTCTGTCGCCAACCGCACGCGGCGAGAGATCGAGAACATCGTCGGCTGCTTCGTCAACATCCTCGTGTTGCGCACAGACCTCTCGGGCGACCCGACAATTGGTGAACTGCTCGGACGCGTTCGAGAGGTGTGCCTCGGCGCGTATGCCCACGCCGAGTTGCCGTTCGAGCGCGTGGTCGGCGAGGTTCAGACCGACCGGAACTTAAATCACAACACGCTGTTTCAGGTGGCGTTCATCTTGATGAGCGCGCCGGCCCCCGATCTGCAACTGCCCGGCCTCAGCCTGAGCCGGGTGGAGATAAACCACGGGCTGACCGAATACGATCTGAGCCTGATGCTGGCCGAAGAGGGGCAGAGATTGGTCGGGCGGCTCACTTACAGGTCGGAGTTGTTCGGGCGCGACACGGCCCGGCGCATGCTCGGCCACTGGCGACGGATACTCGAAGGCTTCGTCGCCGACCCGCACCGGCGCCTCTCCGAATTGGAGCTACTTTCCAACGCCGAGCGCCAGCATCTCCTTCACGATTTAAATCAAACGGCAACGGACTACGAACGTGAGATGTGCGTTCACGAAGTGTTCGAGCGACAGGCGGAGCTCGCGCCGGACGCGGTCGCCGTCGTCCACGACGGGGGGCAGTTGACCTATGGCGAGTTGAACCGGCGTGCGAACCAGCTCGCGCGACACCTGCGCTCGCTGGGGGTCGGGCCTGAGGTGCGCGTCGGCGTCTGCGTCGAGCGGTCGCCGGAGATGATCGTGGGGCTGCTGGCGATCCTCAAGGCCGGCGGCGCCTACGTCCCACTCGACCCTTCATACCCGCTTGAGCGCCTGACCTTCATGCTGGAAGACTCGGCGGCGCCCGTGCTCTTGACGCAGGAACACCTGTTGGACGTGCTGCCCGCCACATGGGCCTCGGTGGTTTGCCTCGACTCGGATTGGGAACTCGTCTCGCGGCAGAGCGGCGAAGACGTTCGGGGCGGGGCCGCCCCTGAAAACCTTTGCTACGTGATGTATACGTCCGGCACGACGGGCAGGCCGAAAGGCGTCAGCGTTACTCACAGGGGGGTGGTGCGCCTCGTCAGAGAAACGAACTACGTGAATCAAACCCCGCATGACACCTTTCTGCAATTCGCACCAATCTCTTTCGACGCCTCGACCTTCGAGGTCTGGGGGAGTCTGCTGGGCGGCGCGCGTCTCGCACTGGCCCCCGCATCCACCAGATCGCCGGAAGAACTCGCCGAGACCATCCGCACTCACCGTGTGACGATACTGTGGCTCACCGCGGCGCTGTTTCACCAGATGGCCGAGCATTACCCCGAAAGCCTCTTCGGCGTTCGCCAACTGCTCGCGGGCGGCGACGTGTTGCAGCCCTCCCAGGTGCGGAAAATGCTTCGGGGGCCGGCGGAGAATCTGCTCATCAACGGATACGGGCCGACGGAAAATACGACCTTCACCTGCTGCCACGTCATGTCCGCCGGCGACGACCTCGAAGGCGCCGTCCCCATCGGGCGGCCGATAGCCAACACACAGGTTTACATCCTCGACGAACACATGAGGCCGCTGCCCATCGGCCTGCCCGGAGAACTATATATCGGCGGCGACGGGCTGGCGCGCGACTACCTCAACCGGCCGGGCTTGACCGCCGAAAAGTTCGTCCCGCATCCGTTCGCCGACGGCCCCGGTGAGCGACTCTTCCGGTCGGGTGATCGTGCGCGTTACCTAGTCGATGGCAACATCGAATTTCTGGGACGTGCGGACGGTCAGGTCAAGATTCGCGGTTTCCGCATCGAGTTGGAGGAAGTCGAGAGCGCGCTATTGCGGCACCCTTCGGTGGGGCAGTGCGTCGTCGTCGCGCGCGAGGAGCGGCCGGGCGACAAGCGTCTCGTCGCCTACGTCGTGTCGGGTCTTGGGCAGCCCGCCGAGCCGGAACAGTTACGCGGCTTTCTGAAACTACGCCTGCCCGATTACATGCTGCCGTCCGCCTTCGTCGCGCTCGAAGCACTGCCGCTGACGCCGAGCGGCAAAGTGGATCGTCGCGCCCTGCCGGCCCCCGAGACGCAGCGAGCGCAACCCACGCAGAACTTCGTCCCGCCGGGCACCCCTGCCGAAAGTCTTTTAGCCGACGTGTGGGCGCGTGTGCTCGGCGTCGAGCGGGTGGGCGCTCACGACAACTTTTTCGACCTCGGCGGGGATTCGATCAGGAGCATCGAAGTCTGCGCGCTGGCGAAGAAGGCGGGGGTTGAAGTATCCGTCCAGCAGTTGTTCGAGTGTCAGACCATTCACGAATTGGCGCGAGTTGCCTTCTCGCCCGAGCTTGTCACGCCCGAGCCGGCGAGCGTTCCCTTTTCCCTGATCTCGGACGATGACCGCCTCGCCCTGCCGGAGGACGTGGAAGACGCTTACCCGCTCACGCGCCTTCAGGCGGGAATGATTTTTCACAGCGGCTACGCCGGAGACGCGGCGACTTATCATGACATCTTCAGTTATCACCTGAGCGGCCCTTGCGTGCCGGAGTTGATGCGACGGGCGACGGCCGAGCTGGTCAGTCGTCATGCCGTGCTGCGGACTTCCTTTAACCTGACCCGTTACGGCGCGGCAATGCAACTCGTCCACAGGGAAGTGGAGCTGCCATTTGAAGTCGCAGACCTGCGCCATCTCTCGGAGGCGGAGCAGGAAACGATGATCGGCGAGAGCATGGAGACGGAAAGAGCGAGGCGCTTCGACTGGGAACAAGCTCCGCTGCTGCGCGTTCAACTCCTTCGCCGGGGCGAGCATACGTATCAACTCACGTTGAGCTTTCACCACGCGATCCTCGACGGGTGGAGCCTGGCCTCACTCCTGACGGAACTTTATAACCGCTACGTCTCTCTGCTCGAAGGAGCGGACGCCGCCGCCGCGCCGCCGCCCGAAACGGCCTTCCGCGACTACGTGGCGCTTGAGTTAGACGCCCTCGAATCGGCCGAGCATCGCTCGTACTGGGCGGGCAAGTTAAACGACAGCACCGTTATCAAACTTCCGCGACGCCCCGCGTCGATGCTGGCGGGCCGCGACAGACGCGTCAGGGAGTTGCTTGTCCCTCTGACAGCCGAAGAGTGCGGCGCGCTGAGGAACCTCGCGCGGGCCGAGGGAGTGGCGCTCAAGAGCGTTCTGCTGGCCGCGCACTTCAGAGTGATGAGCTTACTCGCCGCACAGCCGGACGTGCTGACCGGCGTCGTCTCGAACGGGAGGCCGGAGACGGCGGACGGCGAGCGTGTCCTCGGCCTCTTCCTGAACACGCTGCCGCTACGCCTCAAACTTTCGCGGGGCACATGGCGCGATCTCATCCGCCAGACCTTCGAGGCCGAGGGCGAAGCACTGCCGTTCAGGCGTTACCCGCTCGCCGAGATGCAACAGGTTCACGGTAGCGGACAGCCCCTTTTCGAGACCTGTTTCAACTTCACCCATTACCACGTCTTCGAGGGCATACAGGAGTCCGGTAAGGTGCGTGTTTTGGGCGGGGCGAGCGCGGCGGAAACGAACTTCACCCTGCTGACGAACTTCAACGTGGACCCGGCCTCGTCCGACATCCGTCTGAGTCTCGACTACGACGCGGCGGAACTCTGCGAGGAGCAGATCGAGGCGTTCGGTAATTACTACCTCTCCGCGCTGCGCGCGATGGCCGACGACCCTTCGGCACGATACGACCTTCACTGTCTGCTCCCCGAAGACGAGCGCGTGCGCGTGCTCTACGAGTGGAACCAAACCCATGCCCCAGACGCGCAAACACAATGTCTCCACGAACCGTTCGAGGCGCAGGCCGCCCGGACGCCGGACGCCATTGCCCTCGTCTGCGAAGACGCGCGACTCACCTACGACGAGTTGAACAGGCGAGCCAACCGGCTGGCCCACCGCCTGCTGGGCCTCGGCGTCGGCCCGGAGCTTCGAGTCGGCATCTGCCTCGACCGAAGCCCCGAAATGGTCGTGGCGATGATGAGTTCACTCAAGGCCGGGGGCGCATACCTGCCACTCGATCCCGCGTACCCGAGCGAGCGCCTGCGCTTCATGCTCGAAGACTCACGCGCCACAGTCGTCATCACCCAGCGGCGCCTCCTGCATCAACTACCCCCACACGCGGCCCACGTTATTTGTTTGGACGAAGAGGCCGACGAGTCCGCGCGGGTGAGCGAAGACAACCCGGCCGTCAAAGTCTGGCCCGACAACCTCGCATACGTCATCTACACTTCCGGCTCGACGGGCGCTCCGAAGGGCGTGGCGATACAGCACCGCAGCGCCGTCGCCTTCCTGTCATGGGTCGGGAAGGTCTTCGCGCCGCAAGACCTCGTCGGGGTGCTTTTCTCGACCTCCATCTGTTTCGATCTTTCCGTCTTCGAGTTGTTCGCGCCCTTGAACGCGGGGGGCACGGTCATCCTCGCCGAAAACGCCCTGCGATTACCCACGCTGCCCGCCGCCGGTGAAGTGACGCTGATTAATCTAGTCCCATCGGCGCTTGCCGAACTGCTGCGCGTTGACGGCATCCCCGAGTCGGTGCGGACTGTGAATCTGGCAGGCGAACCGCTCGCCCTCGAACTCGTGCGGCAGACTTACGCGAAGGGACACGTCGAGCGCGTCTTCAACCTCTACGGGCCGTCCGAAGACACCACCTACTCGACCGGCATCCTTCTGGAGAAGGACGGCTGCGAGCCTCCGCCCATCGGCCGACCCATCTCAAACACGCAGGTCTACCTGCTTGATCGGCAGATGCAACCCGTCCCCGTCGGCACTCCCGGCGTCCTGTACATCGGGGGAGACGGCCTCGCCCGCGGCTATCTGAACGGGAGCCAACTGACCGCCGAGAAGTTTGTGCCTCATCCCTTTTCGACCGAGCCGGGCCGCAGGCTCTACAACACGGGCGACCTTGCGCGCTACCTGCCGGACGGAAACCTTGAGTTCCTCGGACGCATCGACCAACAGGTGAAGGTGCGCGGATTCCGCATCGAACTCGGCGAGGTCGAGGCGGTGTTGAAACAGCACCCGGCCGTGGAGAGCGCCGTCGTGCTGGCCATCGACGGCGGCCCCGGCGAGAAGCGGCTGGTGGCTTATGTCGTCCCTGAAGGCTCGGAAACGATTTCCGCCCGCGAGCTTCATGATTCTTTGAGCGAAAAGCTCCCCGGCTACATGATTCCCTCGACCTTCATCACGCTTGAGAGATTGCCGCTAACGCCCAACGGCAAACTTAACCGCGCGGCGCTCCCGGCGCCCGAACGTGACGGCGTCGAACTTCGACACGCATCGATGCCGCCCCGCGACACACTCGAACTCAAACTGGCGCGCGTCTGGGAAGAAGTGCTCGGCGTCAGGCCGGTCGGGGTTCTGGACAATTTCTTCCTCGACCTCGGAGGCCACTCGATTCTGGCCGTGCGGCTCATGGCGCAGATCGAGAAACAATTCGGCCGGAGTATTTCACTGCCGGCGTTCCTCCGCGGCGCGACGGTCGAACAACTGGCCGCGGCGTTGCGCCGGGAACAGGAAGCAGATTCGCCGACGCCGCTCGTGCCGATTAACCCGAACGGCTTAAGGCCGCCGTTCTTCTGCGTGCACCCGGCGACGGGGAGCGCACTGTGTTACGTACACCTCGCGCGACATCTCGGCCCCGACCAGCCGTTCTATGGGCTTCAAGCGCCGGGCCTCGACGGTGACCAGCAGCCGCTCTCCGACATCGAGGAGATGGCGCGCCACTACATCGACGCACTGCGGACGGTGCAGCCCGAAGGCCCTTATTATCTGGGTGGGCATTCGTTCGGAGGGGTCGTGGCCTACGAGATGGCGCAACAGTTGGGCAGGGTAGGGCAGGAGATCGCGCTGCTGGCCATCCTCGACACGATGGCGCCGTCAGGCCCGGCCCCTTCGCCGCCAGAACTCGACGACACGATGATGTTGTGTGAGATTGCCGGGGTGATCGAGCGCTTCCTCAATCAAAATCTCTCGGTCAAATATGAAGACCTCAAGGCCCTCGCGTTCGAGGAGCAGCTATCAATCCTACTGGCCCGGCTGAAGGAAATCGGCATACTTCCGCAGGACGCCGAGACAAAACATGTGCGAGGTCTGCTGCAAGTCGAGAAGGCCAACGTCACGGCCCTCGGCAGATACGTCCCGCAAAGTTACCGAGGCAAGATCACTTTGTTCCGCGCGGCCGTGCTCCACAGCGAGGATTTCAGAAGTCTATCTCTGCGCGGGTTCCTCGATCCCACGTATGGGTGGGGCGGCCTCACCACGATTAGCCCCGAGGTTCACATCGTCCCCGGAGACCACATTACGATGATTACAGAGCCGAGCGCCGCCGTGTTGGCCGAGCGACTTCGTTCGCCTCTCGGCGTGTTGAGCGTGGGCGGATGGGGCAGGCCGGACGCATCCGAAGCACGGTCGAGCGGCGTGAGGGAACTGCGTCCGTGACGGGCCGCGAGAGCCGTGCCCGCGGCCGTGGACAAGCATTTCGTTTCCCGGCCGTTAGCGTTTGAGTCGGATTTCCAACTGATCGCCGAATGGGTCTTCGTTCTGAAGCCGCCACAGGGAGGCATAGAGACCTTCGTGGGCGAGCAGTTCGTCGTGGGTGCCTGCCTCGGTAATCCTTCCGCTTTCGAGTACGAGAATCCTGTCAACCGAACGTATCGTAGACAGCCGGTGGGCGATGATGATGACGTTCTTCCCGGTCGCGGCCTTGCGGAGAGACCTTTTAAAGGCGGACTCCGTTTCGTTGTCGAGGTGGGAGGTCGCCTCGTCGAGGGCGAGGATGGACGCCCCGCTGGTGAGCTTGAGGAGGGCGCGGGCAATAGCCACGCGCTGCCTCTGCCCGCCGGATAATCGCCGCCCGCGCTCGCCGACTTCGGCGTCCAAACCGCCGGGCACGGACGTGATTAAATCGAGTGCGCCGGCGTCGCGCATCGCTTCGAGAATTTGCTCTTCCGTCGCACGTCTCTGGCCGAAGATGACGTTCTCCCGAATGGTTCCCTGAAACAGGTAGACGTCCTGACTGACCATGCTCACGGCAGACCTCAGGTTGTGGAGGTCCAGATCGCGGATGTCATTGCCGTCCAGCGATATCCGCCCGGAGTCCACGTCGAAGAAGCGCAGGAGCAGGCGCAGCAGCGTGCTTTTGCCGGAGCCGGTCGGGCCGACGATGCCGACGGTCTCGCCGGGCCGGAGGTGGAACGAGACGTTTTCAAGCACTTTGACGGAAGGGTCATAGCCGAAGGAAACGTCTTCGAAGATCACCTCGCCACGCACTTCCTCCGCCGACAGGCGAACCGGCCCACTCTGGATTTGCGGGTAAGATTCCAGCACCCGTGCCAGCCGCCCGGCCGAATCGTCGGCCCTGTGATACAGGCCCGTCACCTGCTCGATGCCCGTGAGGGAGCGCAGCAGTTGCGGGAACCAGTAGACGAGCCGGAGGAAGTTGCTTAAAGAGATGCCGCCCCCGGCGGTGATGAATCCGGCGTAGCCGGCCGTCAAGACGAACGTGGTGGAGAAGAGGCCGCTGATGAAGTTCGTCTGTAGGGAGGCGGCCCGCTCCGCCCCCAGAGTATGTTGAGCGAGCGCGGCGTCGCACTCGCTCAGGCGGCGCGCTTCCTCCCACTCCGCCGTGAAGCTCTTGACATCGGCAATGCCCGCCAGATTGTTCTCCAACATCTGATTGAATTGCTTGGTCGTTTCCCCTCGTCTCGCGTAGCGCTCGGTAATCTTCCCCCCGAAGAAGCGGGACGACAGAAAGATGATTGGCAGTGGGAGGAAGATGATCAGGCCGAGGCTCGGCGCGGAAGTGATGATGAAGAAGCCGGCCACGGCGATGGTCAGCGCCTTCTCGATGATCACGTCGCCGCTCCGCTCGACGAACTCCCCAACCTGCGCGGTGTCTTTGGTGACGAGGTCGATGAGTGGGCCTGTGCCGTAGCGGTCGAAGAATTCCACGTCCTGCTTTTCGATGCGGGTGATGAGTTGATCGCGCAGGTCGTGCTGCGTCGCTTGCCCCAGCCGCCGCCACGCTTCCTTCCGGTGATACTGAAGGTAGAGATCGACGCCGGTCAGCAGCAGAGACCAACCCGTCATCACCAGCAGTTGGGCGCCCGTGCTGACAATGCCCAGAGACCGCAGGAAGCCCGGCCCGCTGCCACGGGCCGTGTTCACTATCGAGACGAATGACAGACCTTGCAGGAGGTGAACGGAGTGGCCGACGGTAGATAAGACGGGGGGCGTCAGCGCCTGATCGCGCGGGAGGAATGATTTGAGTATGCCGGAGATCGCCGACCCGGACTTCGCGCCTGAAGGCCGCGACGCGACCGGGGGCGGGAGTTGCTTGAAGCCCTCCCGGATGAGAGCCTCCACATCGAAGTCAGGCGTATCGGTCGAGTATGTGACCAGCACCCCGGCGGAAGTGGGGTTAGCTTTAACGTGGAGCACGCCCTGACGCTGACTGAGGAGGCGCTCCAGGTCCTGCGCGGTTCCGGGCCTCCCACGTAGAGCCTTGACCTCCCAGCGCTCGCGGCCGCGGATGCGGGAGCGCAGGCGCATTCCTAATGAGTCATGAGTGCCCATCCCGCCGGATCACCACTTCGGGTCCTGAGGTGGCTGCTCGGAAACTTCCGCGGTAGCCTCGGCCGCGATGTCTTCCATGTCTTCCATGGCCCGCTGCGACATCTCTTTCATCGCCCGCCCGGCCTTAATGCCGCCCTTGATGCCTTCCTTGGCCAGAAACCTCCAGTGCTGGGCAAGCACAATGCCCGAGACGAGGCCCACAAAAAAATGTGTCTTTTTCATAATTGTTGAAAGCGTCCAGGTGATTTCGGAGCTGACTCGAAGATACTAATCTTTGTTGGAGGGGGCGGGTTAACCCTGACGATGAGGCGAGGTCTCCCCCATTCTGAGGGAGGGGACTGACCAAATCGGCATCGATGCGCCGCCGCGTCCGCTATATCGAGTTGACCCTCCGAGCAAGCCGCGGGGCGACCGGCGGCGCCTGAACCTGGCAATTCAGGAATTCAACGACTCTTGCGCCTCACCTCTCGATTTTATAGACGACTCCATATTGGCGTACGCCCGCAGTCAGCGGCGTACGCCAATGAGCCGTTACCGACGCGTTCGGTCAGTCTCTTACTTTGCTGTCCGAGACGAGGAAGACGGGGTTGCCGCCGAGCTGAGGTTCTCACTCAGACTGCGGTCGGTCAGGGCCACGCTCAGTGAGTTGGCCCTGACCAGAAGCAGGCCGATGGGGCCGAACAAAGCTGCGGCAAGGATTCCGGCTCCGGCGTGAAGCGCGGCCTGCTGGAAGTCTCCCTTGACGAGATTGCTTCCGCCGGGGAATACATATTCGCCGGCCACGTGTAAACCAGTAACTACAACATTATTAACGTTCGCGGGCTCGTTAGGCATCTCCAGGTCTCCTTTGTGGTTCGGTCAACCACGGTGTATCAACATGAGGGTTGAGGGTTCTTCATCTCCGAGAATGTAAAGCAAAATTGAAGTTCAATTTGAAATAACTTTATCCCCGTTCATTATTTTATGCAAGGATTTTTGTAACCCGGCGAGCGCCGCGCCGAAGTCACAGCAGAACCTTTGCAGTCGGGGTTATGTGATAGACTTTGTAATAGCTTGATTCATAGACGCGCCCCTTTGCGGCCGTTCAAATTCCGCGGCCGCCGCGCCCCACTCCGGGGCTTTCGAGCACACGTAGAAGTGAGCTTCCATGCGCCCCACCATTCTGCTCATCGGCCCGCTCTGTGTCGGAAAGAGCACCGTCGCTGAACTGCTGGCAACGAGCCTCGGCATCCCACGGTGCTCCGTAGATGATCTGCCGATGGAATACTTCGTCGAACTCGGGCTGGACCCTTCGCGGGTCGAGACGTTGACAGCGTCTCAAGAGTGGCTGGCGGCATATCACTACTTGCAGGAGTTC
Source organism: Pyrinomonadaceae bacterium (assembly GCA_036380435.1). Lineage (GTDB taxonomy): Bacteria > Acidobacteriota > Blastocatellia > Pyrinomonadales > Pyrinomonadaceae > DASQDT01. Next base: position 16,514 of record DASVES010000211.1, read on the forward strand.
GGGGTACGTCTGGTGGAGCGTCTGCTGCCGGAGCGCGCCGGCCATGTCATCGACTTCGGCGCGCCTTACTCGATCTACGAAGACGACTCGCTGCTGGAGCGGGTGAAAAAAGCCTTTGAGCCTTACCCCAACGTCGTCCTCCTCTTGCCATCGCCCGACCTCGACGAGTCCACGAAAGTCGTTAAAGCGCGCATGGCGGCGCGCGAAGGACATATCGAAATTCGCCGACTGCTGGCCGGTATCGGTGGGGAAACCGGAGTTGATTACGAAGAGTTGTACGTGAAGCATCATTCTAACTTCCAGTTGGCGAGAACTGTCGTCTACACGGAAGGGAAGACTCCTGAACAGACACGCGACGAGATTATCCGAAGCCTCGAACTCTAAAAGCGCGCGCGTCCCGGAGGGGCGCGTCCTACCCGGGGTTGAGAGACGCGACCACAAGCCCATAACGTTTTCCCGGCAGGTCTATGATGACGATACCCAAAAGCGTCTGTCGCAGAATACTGTCGGAGAGGCGAGACGTGCAGGCGGGCAATAACGACGTTCTCCGGTTCTCGTATGGCGGCGAAGAATACTTCGCCAAGGCATATAAGAACAAAGCTTGCTTCCGGCGTGAGCTGTACGCGCTCGAAAATTTCTTAGCGTCCGAAATCCCGGTGCCGGAGGTCGTCTATAAATCAAAGTCGTGTGAGGGAGCGGAGAACGGGCTGATTGTAATGAGGAAGGCGGGGGGGATGCCGCTGGATAAAATCGAAGTACGTCGCAATGAATATTGTTATGAAATGGGTTGTCTGCTGTCCAGAATACATTCGCTTGAACTACAGACTGAGATAGAACCGTGGATCATCCCGGCGCAGGAGATCGCCGGACAGGTGCTCGCGTTTTCTGAGGAGGAAAATATCCGACACCGAACCTCTGGGCTGGTTGAAAAAACGTTTGAGAAGTTCAAACTCTCGCAAAGTGTCGTCGTCTCCCACGGCGATTACATTGAACGAAACGTACTTGGTTCAGATGGCCGGATCACGGGCATCGTGGATTGGGAATGCCTCAGAGCGGCGCGCCCGGAAGTTGACCTCGGATACTGCTGTGCCTTCCTCGACATATTCAGGAATCCAGACGAGGAGCGCAGCTTTATTAAAGGTTACAGCCTGAAGTTTGACGAGCAATTGAAAGATGAGATCAAGCTGCTCTACAAGATGATTTTGGCGCGTTACTGGCAACAGACTGGGAAGAGTCAGGAGTATCAAAAAGCCTTGTCCGCCGTCAAAAAACAATTAGCTGACCTTTAAACCTCACGTGCCTTTTTATCTCGGAGCCGTCGCGAAAAAATGAAGGAGCTGGCTCGGGTCTTACGCCGGCTAGTCCGAATGTGTGGCCCGACCCGTAAGTTCTGACTCCTTCGATTCAAAGTCTTGCATGGTCCCGCGCTCCCGGTAGAGACGGAGCTTGTTGTGGAGTGTCTTGAGGCTGATCTGGAGGAGTTCGGCTGCGCGCGTTTTGTTGTTGTCAGTTTTCTGGAGCGTGCGCAGGATCAGTTGCCGCTCGGCCTCTTCGATGGGAGTGCCGACGGGGAGCGTGATCGTGTCCTCGCTGCGCGCGCGCGCGCGTTGTTCGAGAGGGTAAGGCGCGAGGTGGTGACGCTCGATTGCCTCGCCGGAGCAGATGATGACGGCGCGCTCGATGACGTTGCGTAGCTCGCGGACGTTGCCGGGCCAATGGTGCGACTTGAGGGCTTCGAGGGCGGCCTTGCTGAGTCGGCGTGCGGGCCGGTTGTGGCGCTCGGCGAGTTGGGCGATGAGGTGTTCGGAGAGGAGCGCGATGTCGTCGAGGCGCCGGCGCAGCGGGGGCATCTCGATGGTGATGACGTTGAGACGGTAGAGCAGGTCTTCGCGGAACGAGCCGGAGTGGACGGCGTCCAACGGGTCGCGGTTCGTGGCGGCGAGCACGCGCACGTCCACGAGAATCTCCTGTGAGCCTCCGAGCCGGCGCAACGTTCGCTCTTCAAGCACGCGCAGGAGCTTGGCCTGAAGCAGGGCCGGCATCTCCGCGATCTCGTCGAGCAGCAGGGTGCCGCCGTCGGCCTGCTCGAAGCAGCCTTGCCGGCGTCCGGCCGCGCCGGTGAACGCCCCGCGCTCGTGGCCGAACAGCTCCGACTCCATCAGGGTCTCGGGGATGGCCGAGCAGTTGATGGCGACGAAGGGTTGCTCCCGGCGCGGACTGAGCTTGTGAATAGTTCGGGCGACCAGCTCCTTGCCCGTCCCCGACTCACCCGTGATGAGAACGGAAGCGGAGGAGGAGGCGACCTGTTCGACGAGCGTGTAGATCTGCTGCATCGGCGCCGACGCGCCGACCATCTCTCCGAATCCTGACTGCCTCGATAATTCGCGCGCGCCCTCCTCGACGCCGTGTACGGACGCGCGCTCCACGATGTCGCGCAGCCTCCCGAAGTCAATCGGCTTCTCGAAATAGTAAAAAGCGCCCTCGTCCTGTACGGCGCGCATGGCGGTCTCGACCGAACCCTGTCCGGTGAGCAGGATGACGGCCGTCGCGGGGTTTCGCCGCCGCAGCTCACGCAGGAGTCCGAACCCGTCGAGGCGGGGCATCAGGATGTCGGTGAGCACGACGGAGGGGTTGAACTCTTCGGCGCGTTCGAGGCCGGCGACGCCGTCGGCCGCCGTGTCGGTCAGGAAGCCCCAGGTCGAAAGCATCTCGGCGAGGCTATCGACCACCACCGGGTCATCATCAACAATCAGCACGCGCCCCTTACTCATAGTTGGGGAGTGTATCACATCGACAAGGGGTTCATTCTCGCGGCAGGAGAGAGTGCGCGGAGACTTTACCGGGCCTGCCGGAAGAACTCCGCAATGGCCAGCGCGAGGGCGGAGACGGTGGACTCGCCGGGTCGGACGTGCGTGTGCAGCCCGTAGCCGGATGCCGTGTGGGCGGTGATCTCGCCGATACAGGCGACGGCGATGCCGTCGAGCAGATTGCGAAGGTCTCCCGTTTCAAACAGCTGGGCGAAGTTGATGACGGTGGAAGCACTGGTGAAGGTGACACAATCGACGGCGCCGCCGAGCAGAAGGGCTTCGACACGCGCGCGGTCGTGCGTCTCGGCGCGGACGGTGCGGTAGGCCGGGACGACATCGACGCGCGCCCCGGCCGCTTCGAGCGCACGCGGCAGGTGATCGCGCGCCACTGCCGCACGGGGGATTAGGAAGTTGAGCCTGTCCAACTGAGCGCGCCCCCCGACGTAGCTTTCCAGCGCCGCGTAGACCCCTTCGGCCTGAAACTTCTCGGGGACGACATCGACGTGAATCTGCGCGTCGCGCAGCCGGTCGGCGGTCGCCCCGCCGATGGCGCACACGCGCAACTCGTCGAGCGCGCTCGCGTCCATGCCCTTCAGCTCAAGACGGCGGAGAAAATGTTCGATGCCGTTGGCGCTCGTGAACACGATCCAGTCGTAGCCGAAGAGGTCTTCCACGGCCTGATCCAGCGGGGCGTATGACTCCGGCTCGACAATCTCGATGGTGGGACATTCGACCACACGCGCGCCGAGGCGTTCCAGCTCACTCGCGAACTCAGCGGCCTGCCGCCGCGCGCGCGTAATCATCACCGTGCGCCCCGACAGCGGAACGCCGGCCTCAGTTGTACGTGCTTCAATGTCCGTCATCTTTGTAGGGGCAGGTCTTGCTCGTAGTAGGACAAGGCAGTAGCCCGACCGTGAGGGAGGGCGCGGGGAAAGGATGAAGGATGAAGGATGAAGGATGAAATAATTGCTCCCAC
>DASVES010000212.1:0-2444 GCA_036380435.1 Pyrinomonadaceae bacterium
GAGGATAAACAAAAGCGTGACAATGATCCTTTGTGCTTTGCTCACGGGGATATCTCCTTCTCACTTCGCTGGAGTTGTGGATGGCTGCGAAAGAAACCGAACCCGCCCTGGAATGTCTGTGGCAAGTTATACGACGGGCGCGCGGTGGGGCGGCGTAAAAGTGTTGTAAAAAGCCGAACTGGGAGAGAGCGGGCGACTCGCAGACAGTACCGCGAGCGGTAGCGAGCGGGTCTCGTGTGCGCGAGACACAACCCGCTCGCTACCGCTCGCGGTACTGTCTCCGACGTGGCGCGCGACGCTTAACCAGCTTCGGTGGCGTGCCGCTCGGCGCGGTGGCCGTTGGAGCGGGCGAGGTGAGTCTTGAGGAAGCGGCCGGTGTGAGAGGCGGGAGTTTTCATCATCTGCTCGGGCGTGCCGGCGGCGACGACGCGGCCGCCGCCCTCGCCGCCCTCGGGGCCGAGGTCGATGACCCAGTCGGCCGTCTTGATCACGTCGAGGTTGTGCTCGATGACGAGGAGCGAGCCGCCGGCCTCGACGAGCGTGCGGAAGGCGGCGAGGAGTTTGTTGATGTCGTCGAAGTGCAGTCCCGTGGTCGGCTCGTCGAAGATGTAGAGCGTGCGCGCGCCGGCGCGTTTCGACAGGTGCGCGGCCAGCTTGACGCGCTGCGCCTCGCCGCCCGAGAGCGTGGTCGCCGACTGGCCCAGACGCAGATAGCCGAGTCCAACGTCGTCCAAGACGCGCAGGCGGTTGGCGATCTTGTTCGTGTCGCGGAAGAAAGTCATCGCCTCGCGCACCGTCATGTTGAGCACGTCGGCGATTGATTTGCCGCGGTAGCGCACGTCCAGGACCTGCGGCTTGAAGCGCGTGCCCTTGCACTCCTCGCAGACCAGCTCCACGTCGGCGAGGAACTGCATCTCGACGGTGACGGTGCCGTCGCCCTCGCACACGTCGCAGCGTCCGCCGGGGACGTTGAAGGAGAAGTGCGACGGGTCGAAGCCACGCCCTTGCGCGTCGCGCGTCTGCGAAAAGACCTCGCGCACCGCGTCGTAGACCTTGATGTAGGTGACGGGGTTCGAGCGCGGGGTGCGTCCGATGGGCGACTGATCGACGAGGATGACCTCATCGACGTGCTGCGTGCCCGCCAGCTCCTTGAAGGCGCCGACTTTCCCCTGCCACTCGCCGCGCTGCTTCTTGATGCCGGCGTAAATCACGTCGTGCACGAGCGTGGACTTGCCCGAGCCGGAGACGCCCGTGATGACCGTGAGCATCTCCAGAGGGATGTCCACGTCGATGCCTTTAAGATTGTGCTCGGCGGCGGCGCGCACGGAGAGGTGCTTCTTCTTCGGCGCGCGCCGCTGCTTCGGCTCCTTGATCTCGGTCTCGCCGCGCAGGTATTTGCCGGTGAGGGTGGCGCCGGATTTGACGAGGCCGGCGAAGTCGCCCTCGTAGACCACGCGGCCGCCGAGTTCGCCGGCGGCGGGGCCGATGTCGAGGATGTGGTCGGCGGCGCGCATCATCTCCTCGTCGTGCTCGACGACGAGGACGGTGTTGCCGATGTCGCGCAGGTCGTGGAGCAGACGGATGAGGCGCTCACTATCGCGCGGGTGCAGGCCGATGGAAGGCTCGTCGAGGACGTAGAGCGCGCCGACGAGCGAGGAGCCGAGATTGGTGGCGAGCTGGATGCGCTGCGCCTCGCCGCCCGAGAGCGTGGAGGCGAGGCGTTCGAGCGTCAGGTACTCAAGGCCCACGTCGAGGAGAAACTTCAGGCGGCGTCGCACCTCGAAGAGAACCTTGTCGGCGATGGCCGTCTGCTCGGGCGTCAACTCCAGCGACTCGAAGAAGCGGGCCGCGTCGGTAATCGAGAGCACGCAGATTTCCGGCAGGGTCTTCCCGCCGACGCGCACGTCGCGCGCCTCCTGCCGCAAGCGCCCGCCGCCGCAGTCGGGGCAGAGCGTATAGCCGCGATACCGGGAGAGGAAGACGCGGACGTGGAGTTTGTACTTCTTCGTCTCCAGCCACGTGAAGAAGCCGCGCACGCCGCCCCACTGTCCCTTGCCCTCGACGACGGCGCGCTGCTGCTGCCGCGTTAGCTCCTGGAAGGGCACGTCCATCGAAATGTCTTCCTGTCGGGCGAAGCGGCGCAGCTCCGTGCGCGCCCAGTCGTACTGCGGCTTCGTCCACGGCTCCACCGCGCCTTCGGAGAGCGAAAGCAGCGGGTTGGGGATGACCAAGTCGAGGTCGAGGCCGATGGTGTTGCCGAAGCCCTGACAGGTGGGGCAGGCGCCGTAGGGGTTGTTGAAGCTGAACAGACGCGGCTCGGGTTCGGCGTAGATGGTGCCGTCGTACTTGCACTCGAAGCGTTCGGAGAATTTCAGGGCGCGCGGGCTGCCCTCGGCCGTCTGGACGAAGGCTTGACCGTGCCCCTCGATGAAGCAGGTCTCGAA
>DASVES010000213.1:0-14270 GCA_036380435.1 Pyrinomonadaceae bacterium
CGCAGCTCCTCGTCCTCGACCTTCCGCCCGGCGGTCTCCATCGCGCCGAGGAGCGCCGACTCCGAGTAGCGCGGCGGCGCCTTCGTCTGCTTGGCGAGCGCCTCGGCGTGCGTCACCTCGGCCGAGTCCTTCGCCTTGAGCGGCGGCAGCTCCGCGTCCGTCTCCTCCTCGTCGTCGCCCGACTTCTTCAAGTCCTTCGCCGGCGGATCGACCTCGCGCCAGCCGGCCACAAGCACCACGGCGCCGCGCGTGATGAAACGTTCGCCCTCGGCTTCGGTGACGACGGTGGTGCGCTCGATCTCGGCGTCGGGGTAGAAGGCGGCGAGGAAGCGGCGAGCGACGAGGTCGTAGATGCGCTTCTCGTCGGGCGACAGCGCCGACGGCTCAATCCTCTGCTTCGTCGGGATGACGGCGTGGTGGTCGGTCACCTTCTTGTCGTCCATGTGCCGACTGGTGAGGGTAATTTTATCGCGCGCCAGAATCTCCTCGATGAACTTCACGTAGGGGCCGACGCGCGCCGCCTCGACGTGAGCGCGCAGCTCCTTCCCCACGTCCGCGGAGAGATGGCGCGAGGAGGTGCGCGGGTAGGTGAGGAACTTCTTCTCGTAGAGCGTCTGAGCGAGTTCGAGCGTGCGCGTTGCCGTAAATCCGTAGCGCACGCCGGCCGCGCGCTGGAGCGTCGTCAGGTCATAGAGCAGCGGCGGCCGCTCGGTCGCTTTTTTCTTCTCAACCTTCGCGACTGCGCCGGTCTTCCCCGAGACCTTCGCGACGATTGCGTCGGCGTCTTCCTTCTTGTCGAAGCGCGTGCCGTCTTTGCCGAACCAGAGGCCGCGGTACGCGCCCGAAGGCGCGCGGAAGTCGGCGACGACCTCGAAGTAGTCAGTGGGGACGAATTCGCTGATCTCGCGGTCGCGCTCGACGATGAGGGCGAGCGTGGGCGTCTGCACGCGGCCGAGCGAGTAGACGCCTTCGTGGCCGGCGCGGCGGGCGCGGATGGTCTGCGCGCGCGTGGCGTTGATGCCCACGAGCCAGTCGGCCTGCTGGCGCGCGTGCGCCGATTCGCGCAAGCCTTTGTACTCGGAGGCCCCTTTCAGTCGGCGGAAGCCGTCGAGGATGGCCTCGCGCGTCAAGGACGAAATCCACAAACGTTCGACCGGCTTGCGGCAACCGGCGAGCGTGTAGACGAGGTCGAAGATCAGCTCGCCCTCGCGCCCCGCGTCGGCCGCGTTGACCACTGCGGTCACGTCCTCGCGCCCCAGCAGCGACTTGATGACCTTGAACTGGTCGGCCGTCCGTTGCGACGGGTGATACTTGAATTTTTCCGGGATGAAGGGCAGGTCTTCCAGACGCCAGCGTTCGAGCTTCGGGTCGTAGGAGTCGGGGTCGTCGAGTTCGACGAGGTGGCCGACGCACCATGTGACGATGTCGGCCTGTCCCTCGATGAAGCCGTCGCCCCGACGCGTCGCGCCGAGCGCCGCGGCCACGTCGCGCCCCATCGAAGGCTTCTCGGTGATGACGAGTCTCATCGTGCCAAGACTTTAACGCGACCCTGAGCGCACGACAAAACGGCGGCGCTTGATTTTTATGTAAGGGCAGGGCAAGTCCGCGGCCGGCATAACGATGGAAGCAATTAACATGGATGGACAGGATGAGCAGGAGAAAGAAAACTGATTACTGATTTCAGATTTGTGATTTCAAATTTCAGATTTTCAAATCTGTTTATCCTGCCTGTCCTGTCCATCCATGTTAATTAATTTTGAGGCGGCGCGGGGCGGCGTGGGCCGCCGGGCCGAGTTTGATTTGATGGCTGCTTCGTAACTTCAGAAGGCCCGGCCCACGCGGCGCAGACCTTTCTGCGCGACCTGATAAGACTTCTCAAGCGTCCGCCGGGTGACGGAGGCCGTCGCGCCGGCGACGTGCCGGGCGCGGTGCCCGCCGCCGCCCGCGCCGCCGCTGACAGTCTTCTCGTAGTAGTCGGCGATGAAGTCCTTCATCTCGAACTGCATTCTCGACATCCCTTGTTGCTCCGCCTCTACGGCCGCGCGCTTGTACGTCCACCCTTCGCGCGAGATGCGGTAGGCGGCGACGACCGTGCCCGTGCGGTCTTCACCATACTTGCAGTGGACGAAGACGGGCCGGTTCTCGGGCGCGTCGATAAGGGCGAGGGCGCGCTCGATCTGCTCGTCGTCCGGGCGCGCGTAGGGCGGCAGCGGCACGTTGAAGTATTGCAGCCCGGCGGCGCGAGCCTCCGCTTCCTCGGCGTGCGAGTTTTCGTCGGCGGCGCGGAGGTTGACGACCGTCCTGACGCCGAGCGCGGGGAGGCGACGCACCCCCCCAGCGCGCGGCTGCGCGCCGCGATAGAGGTGCGCGTTCACTTGATGAAAGTTCGGCAGTTCTTCATACTTCGGCGCGTCCTGCGCTGTGGCGGCGACGGCGGCGGAGAACATAAGCGCGAGCGCGACGGCGCTCAATTTACACGTCACCTTATTCATAAAACACAGTGGCCCGACCGAAGTGTATTTCGCCTGTGGGGAGTTTCGGTGCGGACTATATGGTAAAAGGCGCTGCGTCACAACCCGCAGCCGGGCGACAGTACCGCGCGCGGGGGAGGCAAGGGATGAGGGATGAGGGATGAATGAGGACAGTCGGCAGTCAAAGCCGGTCGCGCGTCCTGACTGCCGACTGCTGACTGTTACTGCTTCCTCCCCTTCATCCCTCATCCCTCATCCTTCATCCTTCCGCCGCACCCGCTCGCTACCGCTCGCGGTACTGTTATAAGGAGGAGTTAATTGACCACCCCGCAGACGAATGCACACCGGGCCGAGTTCGGCGTCATCGGACTCGCCGTGATGGGATCGAATCTCGCACTCAACATCGAGGAGCACGGCTTCCCCGTCGCCGTCTGGAATCTGGAGACCGAGCGCGTTGACGAGTTTCTGGGCGGCGCGGGCGCAGGCCGACGCTTCACGGGGACGAAGACGTTCGAGCAGCTCGTCGCCGCCCTCGAACGCCCCCGCCGCATCCTGATGATGATCAAAGCCGGCGCCCCCGTGGACATGACCATCGAGCGACTTCGCCCGCTGCTCGACCCCGGCGACATCCTCATCGACGGCGGCAACTCGTGGTTCAAGGATACGCAGCGGCGTGAGGCCGCGTGCCGCGAGGCGGGTCTGAACTTCGTCGGCATGGGGGTGTCGGGCGGCGAGGAGGGCGCGCGGCGCGGGCCGTCGCTCATGCCGGGCGGGACGGCCGAAGCCTACGAGCGACTGCGTCCCGTCCTCGAAGCCATCGCCGCGAAGACCGACTCGGGCGCGTGCGTCACGCACGTCGGGCCGGACGGCTCAGGCCACTTCGTCAAGATGGTTCACAACGGCATCGAGTACGGCGACATGCAGCTCATCGCCGAAGCCTACGACATTCTCCGCAAATGCCTCGGCCTCGAAGCCGCGGAGCTTGCCGACATCTTCGCCGAGTGGAACCGCGGCCCGCTCGAATCCTTCCTCGTCGAAATCACGTCACAGATTTTCGCGGTGCGCGATGAGGAGACCGGACGAGCGCTCGTCGATCTCGTCTCGGACAAGGCCGGGCAGAAAGGCACGGGCAAGTGGACGGCGCAGGTGGCGCTCGACCTCGGCGTGCCCGTTCCGACCATCGCCGCCGCCATCGACGCGCGCGTCCTCTCCAGCATGAAAGATGAGCGCGTGCGCGCGTCCGCCCTTATCGAAGGCCCGCGCGCCGGCGCGCCGGACGGCGTCCGTGCGGAGTTCGTCGCCGCAGTCCACGACGCGCTCTACGCCTCGAAGGTCTGCGCCTACGCGCAGGGCATGAGCCTCATCCGGGCCGCCTCGGCCGAGTATAAATGGGAAACGAACGCGCGCGAGCTGGCGCGCATCTGGAAGGGCGGCTGCATCATCCGGGCGCGCTTCCTCGACAAAGTCATGCGCGCCTACGAGCGCGCGCCCGGCCTCGCCAACCTGCTCCTCGACGAAGATATCGGCCGGAGTCTGCGCGAGTCGCAAGCGGCGTGGCGGCGGACGGTCGCGGCGGCCGTGCGAGCGGGCGTCCCGGTCCCCGCCACGTCCGCTTCCCTGGCCTACTTCGACAGCTACCGCGCGGCCGACCTGCCCCAGAATCTCACGCAGGCCCAGCGCGACTTCTTCGGCGCACACACCTACGAGCGCGTCGATAAGCCGGACGCGGGTTTCATACACACCGACTGGGCGGGGCTGTCCGGGCCGACGGATTAACTCTACAAGGTGGTGTCGGCCAGATTCGACTTGTACTTGGTGTTCGTCTTCCGGTCGTTCAACTCAATGTAGACCCAGCTCGGCGGGACAACACCCGGCTCAAGGGAGAACCAAACCTTGTTGAGATCGTCGGGTTTTCCGAAGGCGCAAAATCCGTTGAGCCGCTTTCCGCTCTGTTCGTAGACATCCACCCAGGTGCGTGAGGCTTTCGTGTTTAGTCCGCAGGGCGGCAGCTCCGGCGCGGCGGCGAAAAAATCAGTCGGATAACTCGCGAAGTTATCGACCACGTACCGATACCTGAGCCATTGCTTGCCGTTGGCCTCGTATTGCTCCTGCCCGATGAACACGAGCACGGGGTTGGGCAGCGGCCGCGGACTCTGCGCGGTCGAAACGCTGTCCGTCGCGAGGGCCATCAAAACCAGACTGACAAAAAACAACGCGGCTTTCTTCCAGACGCTTAATCTCATCGTGGTTGCCTTCCTTCCGTGGCGAAGCGGAGACGGCCACTCGCCTCGCCGGTGAACAAAGTTTCCCTCTGGATAGTTAAGCAAAACCGGATTGAGTAACCAGCGCGGGTACTGAGGCCCCGCGCATTGTAACGCCGAGGCCAAACTTGAATTGCACGATGTAACGCGGCCTGACTCGCGGCCGGCTCGAACGACCTGTTAGACCGCCTTCGACTCCGTGAACGTGAAGGTGTGAAGATCAGCCGCGCCGCGTCAAATCATTTTCGGAAGGCTCTCCATGAATTCGCCGATTCCCACGTAGTAAGGATTTTCGCGCAACATGTTGCGGCAAAACGTGAGGGGGTGCGTCTCGTAAGCGCCGTGAACGATGACGTTGCCCGACAGGTTGTTCACGTCATACATACACACGATGACGCTCGGGAAGGCTTTCGCCGCGCCCGTGACCTTGGCCTCGAACGCAAGTATGTCCCTCTCGCTCGGCCAGTTCGCCCGCCCCCAGCCGATGTTGCCCAGGAGGCGAATGAGTTTCGCGCCCCCTTCCAACGCGCGCTCGAACGAAGCCCCGATGTTCGCCATGATCAGGTCGCCGTCAGATTCTCCGCCGAGGAGCGTGAGCCTGCCCGCGGCTTCCAGCGCGCTCACGTTAAATCCGTGCCCGATCAAAACCTGGCATACTTTTTCGTTGGCCTCTTCAAAGCCGAAGATCACGCAATGATCCTCGCCGCGCAGGCCGATTTCAAGAAACTTCACCCCCTCGGCGAAATCTTTTTCGTTCTCCCAGAAATACGCGACGTGATCCCCCGGTGAAAGTTTCTCGCCCCTGATACCCAATTCTATCTTCTTTTTGTTCATAACCGACAGCCCCTTTGATAGTTGAGGAGGGAAGTTACTATAGCAGTGTGTCGAATACAACGCGGGCGGATGGACGCCTGATTTGAGTCGCCGCGCACGGACAGGTTCTCGTTGAGAGTGACGATTACTCGCGTTGGGCTGGAATGACCTGTCAACTGCCGGGTGGAAGATAAGTCACTCCGCCGGCGGCCAGCAAAACAGCTTGTCCGTGGAAGACACCGCCTCGATGGCCGTCTCCGCGTCGAACAACTTCCGCCGGATGACCTCGTCCCACAAAGCGGCGCCGCCGCCCGTCTCCGTGGGGATCAGATAACTCTCCGGCCTTTCGTCCGTGAAAATGTAGACCTCGTCGTGTTCATCTCAAGTTATCTTCACTCCGCGGAGCCGCCGTTCAGTAGCCGCACGCTCTGGCCGACGGCGAGGCGGCCCGTGCGGATGACGCGTGCGTAGAGGCGCGACTCGCCGGGGTGTGTCTTCTGGCTGATGCGGGCGAAGTCGCCGCCGGCGAAGGATTTTTTGATGGTGCCGCAGGGGGTGGTGTAGCTGCTGATCTCGATGACCACTTCGTCGCCGAGGGCGAGGCGGGAGCCGGGCGCGAGACTCGGCCAGTCGAGACCTTCGACCGTCACGTTCTCGCCGACCGAGCCGGGGAAGATGGGGTGCCCTTCCGACTGTAGCCGCTGGATGAGTTCGAGCGGGAAGAGACAGAGGGCGCGCTCGGGGCCGCCGTGGATTTTTGGGTAGGCCACCTTGTCGCCCGTGAGGCCCGTCTCCGTGAGCACGGCGTCGGGCACGGGGGTCTTCGGCACGCCGCCCTGCGAACAGTTGAGCTGATGAATTTTGCCTTCCATGATTACACAGTCGTCAGTTGGCAGTTGTCAGTTGTTTCCGTCGCCAGACTTGAACCTTCATGTGTGTGCAGCTAGTTGCCCGACACGAACAACTGACCACTGACCACTGACTATTGACTACTACCGTTTCTTACGATTGCTCGTGGCGGCGCCGGCCTCCCGGTCGGTCAGGTTCGAGGCGTCCTTCGCCTGTTGCGGCGCGATGGCCTTCTCCTTGCGCGTGTTGTCGGCCTGCCTCGCGGCCTGATTCTTCTTGTCCTTGTTGCGTCCATCCTTCTTCTTCCGATCCTTGTCCGACATCAATACTCCCTCCTGCCTTCTCGTTTGATTCGTAGAACGACTGCTCAGAGCTGTGAGGCCACCGCTGGCCAGCACGCCTGTCGCGCAAGTGTGCTTTCGGTTTCCAGTGACGCCCGGATTAAATCGACGAGGTCGGCGAAACTCTCGGGCGCATAGAGTGGCGGGGCGTCGGCCATTCCCTGTCGCGTCGCAAGCTCGGCGATCTCGCGGCGCGTGAGTTCGTCGGCGCATGCTCCGGCGAGGCCGGGCAGGTAGAGCGCGTCGGCTTTGGCGAGCGCGCGGCGGGCCGTGGGTTTTATTTTGGCGGCGGGGCCGGCAACCATCACGAAGAAGTCTACCTCGACGAACTGCGAGAAGCTGTTGCCCTCGATGATGACGCCCGCCGAGGCGACGCGCCCGAGTGCTTCCTTGATGCCGCGCTCGACCTGCCGGTCGGTGGCGACGACCCAGTGAACGTCCGACGCGCCCGCCTCCCAGTAGCGGCCCGTATCCTTGCCCTTAGTGTCAGTCCGGGCGCGTTCCGAGAGCACCAGCGGCTCGTCGCTGAGGAGGTGGCTGACGCAGCAGACGTGTGGGTCCTTGCCGCAGGAGCGATAGTGGCCGCGCGTCACCTTGATCGCCTCCCAGCCGGGGAAGGCGCGCAAAAGTTCGCACACGAGCGTCGTCTTGCCCGTGTTCGACGCGAACCCGCCGACGCCGACTTTTTTCAGAGTCATGCCGAGAACTCACCCGCCGCGCAGAATCAGTTTACAATGCTACTACCCGGCGACGATTTGTCAAAGCAGTTCAAACTGAGCGCGGAGGACGCCCGCGCCGCGACCGAAAAGTTTATGCGACCGAACGAAGACCTCATCGAAGAGATCGCCCGCGCGCTCGAACGTTGCAGCGACGCGGCGACGCGCGGGGAGTCGTCCGCCACAGTCGCCCGCGAGTGGGCGGCGGCCGGCTTCGACTCCGCCGAGGATGTTGAGGACTGGCTCGGCGCGCGCTGCTTCAGTGCGGCCGGCGCTAAAGCCCTCGACGATGCGGGGCTGACGCCCGAGCAGGCCGCCATCCGCACACGCGAAGGCGCGACCGACTACGAAGACACCATCGGCTTCAAAGTTTCCAACGGCGACCTGAGCACCGACGCCGCGCGACGCATCGCCACCAACAGCTTCTGGAACACTTAGAACGCGTCGCAAGACTGTAGGGGCAAGGCAAGTCCGCGGCCCGCGGTTGCCAAAGCAATTAACATGGATGGACAAGATGGATAGGAGATGAAGATTTGAAATCTGGAATTTGAAATCTCAAATCAGCGCTTTCTTCATCCTGACTATCCTGCCCATCCATGTTAATTGTTCTGAAAGTTGAGTGGGCAGGGACGAGCCCTGCCCCTACAGTCGTGACCAACGTTGAGAGGTTTTGCAACGGACTCTTAGCACGAAGATGGCGAAACTCCACGAACTCCGCTTCGATAACACCTACGCGCGCCTGCCCCCGGCCTTCTACTCGAAGCTCGCGCCGACGCCGCTCGCTGAGCCGCATCTTGTCAGCTTCAACCCGGCGGCGGCCGAGTTGATCGGCCTTGATGCGTCCGAGGCCGAGCGCCCGGAGTTTGTCGAAGCTTTCGGCGGCAAAAGTCTCCCGCGCGGCGCGGAGCCGCTCGCGATGCTCTACGCGGGCCACCAGTTCGGCGCCTACGTCCCGCAGCTCGGCGACGGCCGCGCCATTCTCCTCGGAGAGGTGCGCGGCCCCGCCGGAGACAAGTGGGACCTGCACCTGAAAGGCTCCGGCCCCACGCCCTACTCTCGCGGCTTCGACGGCCGCGCCGTGCTGCGCTCGACCGTCCGCGAATACCTCTGCGGCGAGGCGTTGCACGGCTTGGGCGTCCCTACGACGCGCGCCCTCTGCATCGTCGGAAGCAGCGAGCCGGTGGTGCGCGAGCGCGTCGAGAGCGCCGCGGCGCTCGTGCGTCTCTCACCCTCACACGTCCGCTTCGGCACCTTCGAGGTCTTCCACCGGCGCGCTCAGCACGCGCACGTCCGGCAGCTTGCTGATTATGTCATCGGCCAACACTTCCCGGAGTTGTCGGGCCTGCCTGACGGGCACGCGCGGTTCTTCTCCGAGGTCGCCACACGCACCGCCCGCCTCATCGCCATGTGGCAGGCCCACGGCTTCGCGCACGGCGTGATGAATACGGACAACATGTCCATCCTCGGCCTCACCATCGACTACGGCCCCTTCGGCTTCATCGACGACTTCGACCCCGGCTACGTCTGTAACCACTCCGACTACGCCGGCCGCTACGCCTTCGACCAACAGCCCGCCGTCGGCCTCTGGAACCTCACGCGACTGGCCGAAGCCCTCTCCACGCTGCTCGCGCCCGAACAGATCGAGTCGGCCCTCCAACTCTACCCGGCCGCCTTCGCCAATGCCTACGCCGACTTGATGCGACGAAAACTCGGCCTGCGTGAAGAGCGCCCCGCCGACGCGCAGCTCGTTGCCCGCCTTCTCGAACTCCTGCAACGGGGCCACGTCGATTACCCGCGATTCTTCCGCGCCCTCGGCGATTTTCAAGAGGCTCCCGGCGCGACAAACGAAACGCTACGCGTCATGTTCGACAGCCCCGCGGACTTCGACGCCTGGGCCGCCGACTACCGCGCTCGACTGTCGGAAGAACGAAGCGAGCCAGCGGCGCGCAAAGCCTTGATGGATTCCGTCAACCCGAAGTACGTGCTCCGCAACTACCTCGCCCAGAACGCCATCACCCGCGCCGAGGGCCGCGACTATTCGGAGATTCAAAGACTCCTCGAACTCCTCAGCGACCCCTTCGCCGAGCACCCCGGCATGGAAGACTACGCCGCGCCGCCTCCCGCCTGGGGCAGAGGGCTGGTTCTTAGCTGCTCCTCTTAGCTGCCGGCCCCGAGTCACCTCCTGAACTCGTCAGCACCCTCCGTCGCGGCGAACGCCTTATTGTCAGCTTCAAATCGCCCCCTTAAAAAAGTACTTGACAATGCAAAGTGCATTGTCGTATATACACTCCACGCGCCCGGTGTGAAGCCGGGCAGCGGTGGAGACGAAAGACTTCGATGTTAAAGAACGCGACAAGAATAAAAGGCTCCGACGCCGCCACGACGACCGGCCAGGTCGCGTGGCCGTTGCTCCCGCGCGAGGGCGCGGGGCGCGGTAGGGGCTTCGCCTGTCTGAGTTCGGCGGGCATTAATTGCCCCGGCGTTCGACTGGGCGGGCGGCAAGCCGGAAGGCCCAAAGGCATGCAGCCTTCTGATCGTCACAATTTGAATATTTGATTACGCGGGAGCGGGCAACCTCCCGCTCCTGTTACAACCGAAAGTTCAGGTAACTGTGAGCGGGTAAATGCTTCTCTCGGGAAGTGTTTACCCGCTCTCTTTTTTTGCGGCTGCGGGAGCCGGAGCCGCGGGGGGCTTGCGAGACCCCACAGTTGTTTGACAATCGAAATACCTTGTGGCTGTGAAGGCGGCGACCGACTGGGGCCGCCCCGTGCGCGGACTCTCCGAGAACGTCGCCGCCTTCACAGATTTTTTCTCTTATGCGCTCGTCCGCCGAGCGCGAGCCGTCGAGCATCAGACGCCCAAACGGCAGGGCAGCGGACTGTAACCCCGTGGCTTAACAAAGCGTGGAGGTTCGACTCCTCCCTGATGCATGACGGAAGGCTAGGCTAACTGGTAAGCCAGCAGTCTCGAAAACTGCCGTGCGCCCGACGAGGGCGTTTGTGAGTTCGAATCTCACGCCTTCCTTCCTACTTCGTGGAGACGTGGCCGAATGGTGATGGCAGCGGCGTGCTAAGCCGCCGGGCGATTGTCCCGTGTGAGTTCGAGTCTCACCGTCTCCGATTTGGACCCGTAGCTCAGTCGGAATCAGAGCGCAGGTTTGCGGAGCCTGAGGTCGCACGTTCGAGTCGTGCCGGGTTCATTTTTTCAAGTCGCGAAAGAGTGTTTACGGGATGGTGAAAGCGGCATCACGCCGGGCTTTGAACTCGGAGTTGAGGGTTCGAGTCCTTCTCCCGTAGCCAGACTTTTTCCCGCCGACGTAGCCCAACGGGCAGAGGCGTCAGTCTTAGGAACTGATTAGTAAGAGTTCGAATCTCTTCGTCGGCACTTATACGCTGGAGTGGCGGAACAGGCATACGCGCGGCGCCGAGAATGCCGTGAGCACATCGGCTCAGTGTGGGTTCAAATCCCACCTCCAGCACCAACTTCGGCGGGCGCGTGTGGCCCAATTGGCAGAGGCGGTTCTCTTAAAAAGAACTTCGTGCGGGTTCGAATCCCGCCACGCGCACTTTGGAAACGCACGCGCGCGCGTAGCCCAACGGGTAGAGGCGGCGGACTCAAAATCCGCCCGTTGAAAGTTCGAATCTTTCCGCGCGCATCTTTCAACCTCTGGGGGCGTAGCATAACGGCCAATGCAGCGGGTTCCAACCTCGTGATCCTTTCAATGGGACATATGCCTGTTCGAATCGGGCCGCCCCTGCCAACCTCTTTCCCACGGGGATGTATGCAAATGGACAACGCGGCTTGACCTTCAATCAAGCGCCCTCCGAGGCTTTGCGGGTTCGAGTCCCGCCATCCCTACCTTTAGTCCAAAGTTCAAAGTTCAAAGTTCAAAGCGCGTCCGGCGGCTGTTGACTTTAAACCTTGAACTTTGAACTTTGAACTTCAGTTCGTTGTGGTGGCGTTGGTCTATGAGGTAAGACGTGCGCCTGTGAAGCGCAGGAAGCGAGTTCGAGTCTCGCACGTCACCCTCCACACGCGCGCGGGTGGAAAGTTTCCCGCCCCGCGCAAACTTCGGGACCGTGGCCGAGAGGATCAGGCACTTGATTGTCGATCAAGACCACGCGGGTTCGATTCCCGTCGGTTCCGTTTTCAGCCTCCGTAGCTTAAACGCGCAGAGCGGCGATCTCTTAAATCGCAAGGTTCGAGTTCAACTCTCGACGGGGGCGCCAACTCGTTCATCGGAGCGTAGCCTAGCGGCTTCAGGCACTTGACCTGGGATCAAGACGACGAAGGTTCGAATCCTTCCGCTCCGACCAATCATTCCCTCTCACACGCGAACGTAGCTCAACCGGAAACAAGAGTGCCGGCGTGCCATGCCGGAGACGCGGGTTCGACTCCCGCCGTTCGCTTCCGTTTCAACGGGCGGTTAGCTTAACGGAACAAAAAGCGGGCCGCTTCGAACGGCTCCAGATGCGGGTTCGAATCCTGCACCGCCCTTCCGCTACTTCACTTCCAACATTCAGGCACGCGTAGCCAAGCTGGTTAAGGCGACGGTCTGCAAAACCGTTAATCGCCGGTTCGATTCCGGCCGCGTGCTTTCGCCGGAGTCTGGGGCACACCCAAACGGGGAGGCGAAACCGCCGTCCCGTGTGTCGGCAGGCTCAAACCGTCAACCGTCAAACAAAGGAGGTGCGCGGAGATTGTGAGACGTGCCGAAAGCTTCGCGGCGTCGAGCCGACGGCCGTCGCGCGCTGACGTGCGGCGGTGGCGGCGAGGCGCGTGAGGTTTTTTGTGAATGATTGGATCACCTGAATTGAAAGCACAAGACGTGTGCGGCCGTCTACGTTCGGCCGCACACGCAACTTTTGCGAGGGACGCCGCGCCTGCGGCCGTCCTCACCACCCTCGCAAAACCCTTTTAGCGCCTCCCGTGCCTCCCGCGTGAAACTACTTGTCTGCGCGGCGAAGAAGTTTCACGCGGGCGGCGCGGGAGGCGCAGAGTAGAAGGGTGATGTGGCGGAGTCTTAAACCTGAACGATCAAAATCTATGAAAGGAGGTGCCGTGATGTCTTTGAATGGCCGAGTTTTGCTTCTGAACTTTTCCTACGAGCCGCTCGGCACCGTGGGTGTGGCGCGGGCGATGTGCCTCGTGATGAGAGGGGCCGTTTTCGTCGAGGAGTACGAGCCGGGCCGCGTGCTCCGCTCGCCTTCGCGTGAGTTTCCGGTGCCGAGTGTCGTCCGCCTGCGCGCCTACGTCAACGTCAGACGCCGAAGGCAGACGGCCGGAATGCGACGGCTGCGCATCTTCGTGCGCGACCGTTTCCGCTGCCAGTACTGCGGCCGCAAGCAGGAGGCGTCGAAACTGTCGCTCGACCACATCCTGCCGCGCTCGCGTGCGGGCCGCTCCGGGCCGGAGAATCTGGTGACGGCGTGCGTCCGCTGCAACACGCGCAAGGGCAACCGCACGCCGGAAGAGGCGCGCATGCCGCTGCTCACCGCGGAGCGCGCGCTCACGGTCGGCCTCGACCGCGTGATGCTCTGCCACTACGCGGAGTCGCGCCCGGAGTGGCGCAAGTACATGTTCATGGCCGAGGCGGAGGCCGACGAGCATGAGCTGCGCCGGGCATGAACGGCGCGCGGGGAGTTTCCGGTAACCGGCTCCCCGCGCGCCGGCTTCCGGTTTCTGATGTTTTCCCAACGCGGCTGGGTAGCTGAGACGGATTAGCGCCGGTTTGAAACACCGAACAGGTTGGTTCGATTCCAACCCCAGCCACTTCTTCCCCCGACTTTCTCGATGTGGTCTAGCTCAACTGGTAGAGCGCTGCTTTGTTAAAGCAGTCGGTGTGGGTTCGACTCCCACGGCCACAGTTCATTCACACGGCCGGTTAGCTCAACCCGGTAGAGCGGCAGTCCTACAAACTGCGGGTTGAAGGTTCGACTCCTTCACCGGCCACTTGGGGAGTGATGAGTGATAAGTGATAAGTGATAAGAAAGACAAAGCCCGTCTGCTCTTTCTTATCACTTATCACTTATCACTCATCACTCATCGGGGCGTAGCTCAAACGCGGCTGAAACGTGAACAGCGGGAGCGTTTAGCGCAGAGGCCGCGGACGACCTCGCGCCCCGGCCAAACTTTTGCGGCGATGTAGCTCTAATTGGCAGAGCAGTTTTCTCGTAAAAAACAGCGTGTGGGTTCGACTCCCACCATCGCCTTTCGACTATTTTGGGTCCGTAGCTCAGTCGGAATCAGAGCGTCTGCCTTCTAAGCAGAGGGTCGCAGGTTCGAGTCCTGCCGGGCCTGTTGGTTGAAACTGATGCGGGGAAGCACAGGAGGTGTGTGCAGCGGTCTCATAAACCGAAGGTCGCGGGTTCAAGTCCCGCCCCCGCAATTGGAATAATCGTGAATCGTCAATCGTCAATCGTAAATCGATAAGGTTGTCGCCCAACGATCTGAGCGGCGTCACTCAAGGTGGCCCGACTCAACCACGATTCACGATTGACGATTGACGATTCACGATTTTGGGGCCGGTGATGTAACGGGAAGCATGGGAGTCCTGCAAACTCTTCGCGAGAGTTCGAATCTCTCCCGGTCCATTTTTGCGGCGTAGCTCAAACGGTTAACAGAGCGCGCGTCTCGTAAACGCGAAGGTGCGGGTTCGAGTCCCGCCGCCGCAGCCAGCGATCCACAGCGGGGAGGAGCCTCGGAGGCTCGGCGGTCTCATAAGCCGCGACACATAGCAGGTTCGACTCCTGCCCCCGCGCCCCTCATTGACCCGGAGCACGAGCGGCAGTGTGGCAGCCTTTTAAGCTGTGAGGTGCG
>DASVES010000214.1:0-6791 GCA_036380435.1 Pyrinomonadaceae bacterium
CATCATCTCCATCGTCGGCTACACCAACGCGGGCAAGTCCACTCTGCTGAACACGCTCACCTCTTCGGAAGTTCTCGCCGAGAAGCGCATGTTCGCCACGCTCGACCCGACCTCGCGCCGCCTGCGCCTGCCGCGCGAGCAGGAGGTGATTATCAACGACACGGTCGGCTTCATCCGCGACCTGCCGCCCGATCTCCTCGCCGCCTTCCGCGCCACGCTCGAAGAGATCGACCAGAGCGACCTCCTCGTCCACCTCGTTGACGCCGCGAACCCGCGCTGGCAACAGCAGCTTGAATCGGTGGAAAACATCCTCGGCGAACTCGGTCACACACAGATTCCCCGCATCGTCGCCTTCAACAAGGCCGACCTGCTCACGCCCGACGACGTGGACGCGCTCCTGCGACAGGCGTGTCTTGCGGGCGCGCGCGAGTGCGTCGCCCTCTCGGCCATCGACCCGAAGAGCATTCGTCCGCTCCTTGAGCGCGCGGGCGAAATCCTCGCGCGCGACCTGACGGAAGGGGCGCACGACGAGTCTAATAGCGAACCTGACGACGCGGGAGATGCGTTAGTCGAAAGCCAAGCCAGCGCGGAGGACGCGGAGCCGGAAGAGTTTGAGACGGCGACGCAGTCAAGCAAATGAGCAGGCGACGACAGGGACGGCGGCCGAGATTATCCACGCCTCTCTCCGAGGCGCGCATGGCCGTCGTCCGCACTCTCTCCCGGCCCTTTAATCGTCTCCCGCCCCTCGCGCGCTTCCTCGTCGGCTTCCTCGCTCTCACCTTACTGACCACGCTGCTCCTCGCCTGGACGCGTTCGCAGATGCCCGCGGACGTTTATCAGGAGGGCGATGTCGTGCGCTCCGACGTAATCGCGCCCGCCGACATCACCGCCGTGGACGAGGAGGAGACCAAGCGACGCCGCGCACAGGCCGCGGAGTCGGCCCCGCCCGTCTGGAGCTACGACCCGACGCGCGCCGAGTCGGCCGCGCAATCCTTCCGCAACTCATGGGAGACGCTGAAGCGACAGTACGAGCGACGCCGCGGCGGCGACTCCAACTCGAACGGCGCGGCCGGCAACACGAGCGACGAGCGCGCCGACCTTCTCTGGCCCGGCGCGGGCAACCCCGCGGCAGTGGCCCGCGCCCTCGTCGCCCATCGCTTCGACGCCGGGGCCTTCGAGCAGCTCACGAACATGATCCGTGAGTCGGGTGAGGGCTACGTCTACGACGATGCGGAGGCCGTCCACCTGCGTAAGGAGTTGCGCGTCGTGGACTCGCTTTCGGGCACGCAGACGGACGTGTCGCAGAACCGCGCGTTCTCGCTCTCGCTCGCGCGCGGCGGATTGCGCGGGCGCGCCTCGCAGCTCTCGGGTTGGACGCCGGAGGAGCGCGAGGTCGTCGCCTCGGCGGTGCTGCCGCTGCTCGGCGCGTCGATCACCTTCGACCGGACGGCGACGGAGGCGGCACGACTCGCGGCGGCCGAGGCCGTCGCGCCGGTCGTCGTCTCGCTCAAGCGCAACCAGATCGTCGCGCGCGAGCACGACAGCGCCACGCCGCAGACGCTCGCGCAGCTCGCCGCCATCCGCTCTTACGGCCGCACGACCCGCCGCCCGCACCACTTCGTCGGCATCTTCCTGCTCGTCGCCGCGCTCTACGGCGCCGCCTGGCGCTTCATCGAATACCGTAGCTCGACCACGACGCTGTCGCTCTCGAAGGCGAAGGCGTTCTCGCTCGTCGCGCTCTCGCTGCTCGTCCAGTTGTTGCTGATGCGCGTCGGCTTCCTCCTCGCGCAGAGCATCTCGGGGCAGTCGATGACGCCGCCCCTTAACGACCCCGTCGTGTGGAGCTTCGCGATCCCCTTCGCGGCGGGCGCGCTCCTCATCGCGATGCTTGTGGACACACAGCTCGCGCTCATCGCGGGCGTGCTCGCGGCCATCTTCGCCGGCCTGCTCGCGCCCAACGGCATCCTCATGGCCTGCTACGCGCTCGTCTCCTCGTCGGCCGCCATCTACGGCATGGGCCGCTACCGCGAGCGGCAGTCCGTGACGCTCGCCGGCCTCATCGTCGGCCTGATCAACGCGCTCATCGCCGTCGCCATCCTGCTCACGGCCCAGCAGCCCCTGACGCTCAATACCGCGCTCCTCGCGATGGGCTGCGGCCTCCTCGGCGGCGTGCTCACCACCATCTTCACGGCCGGCGGACTCCCCATCAACGAATCGATGTTCGGCATCCTCACCGACGTGAAACTGCTGGAGCTGTCGAACGCCGATCTGCCCGTGCTCGGACAACTCGCCCTGCGCGCGCCCGGCACCAACCAGCACTCGCACGCCGTCGGACAACTTGCCGAAGACGCCTGCCGCGCCATCGGCGCTAACCCCTTGCTCGCGCGCATCGGCGCCCTCTACCACGACATCGGCAAGCTCGCCGCCCCCGACCACTTCATCGAGAACCAGTCGGGCGACAACCCGCACGACCGCCTGCGCCCGCAGCAGAGCGCGCGCATCATCACGAGCCACGTCACCTACGGCCTCAAGCTCGCCCGCGAGATCGGCCTCCCCACGCAAATCTCCGACTTCATCCCCCAGCACCACGGCACGCGCACGCTCCACTTCTTCCTCCGCAAGGCGCAGGCGCAGGCCGCCGAAGGCGAGACTGTGGAAGAAGCCGAGTTTCGTTACCCCGGCCCCAAGCCGCAGTTCAAGGAGGCGGCCGTGATGATGCTCGCCGACTCCTGCGAGGCCGCCGCGCGCTCGCTCGCCCGCCCCGACCCCGAGAACATCCGCGCCATCGTCACCAAAATCTTCGACGCCATCCTCTCGGACGGCCAGCTCGACGAGTGCGACCTGACGCTTCGCGAAGTCACGAGCATCCGCGAGACCATCATCGCCTCGCTCACCGCCATCTACCATGCGCGCATCGACTACCCCGGCTTCAACCCGCCCTCGCTCGACCCCACACGCCCCCCGCTCCCTCCAGCCGACCTCGACAGCGAGGAGCGCGGCGTCGGCTACCGTCGCCCCTCCGAAGTCCCCATCAGCAAGGGCGGCGAGGTCGAAGATGAGGCGCTGACGGGCGAGGGCAAGAGGTAGAGTTTTTTCTGACGATTCCAGAACCCGGCGTCGTGCTGCCCCGTAAGAAAATGTAGGCCGGGCGGTTGCTCGTTATCTACTATCAGGAAGGAGGCGGCAGCAATGTATTGTCCGCAATGCGCGACACCACACACGGACGGCGCGAAGTTCTGTCGCTCCTGTGGGACGGAAATGGAGGCCGTGGCGCTGGCGCTGAGCGGCAAGTCTGTGCAAGTTGCTGAGCGCGGCGGAGAGAAGGTCGAGGTTAAGACCCGGCAGGACTGGCAGGAGAAGCACATCGAAGGCGTCAAAGGTATCGTCAGCGGGGCGATCCTGCTGGCGGTGTCGCTGCTAATAGGCGTCGCCCTGGCGTTGTTCGTGCCGGGAGATGCTCCGTGGATACTCATCTGGATGGTCTTCTTCGGATGGCTGGCCGTCTGGGGCGGCATCGAGATGGCTAGCGGCGTCGGCGGTGTGATCGAGGCGAAAGGCAGATTGCGCATGATGAAACAGGCGGGCACTGAGCCTGCCATTGACGCGTCACCTCAGCAGTTGTCGTCTTCCGGCGAGCCGGTGACGATTGAGCATTCTTCCAGCGCTTCGAGGTCAACGCCTCCGCTGAGTGTCACCGAGGGGACGACGCGGCATCTCGACGAGTTTGTCGAGAAGTAGGGTTGCGCGCATCATGCCGTCCATGTCGCGCCAACAGTCATTCGTGTCGAGCCATCCTAAAACTTTCATCATGCCCAGTTGGCAAGCGCGCTGTCTGAACGGGGTCGTCCGGGTGCTCATCCGCAGACGGACGTGGGGAAATGACGAGCGGGCGGTCGCTCGCCGCGCGCGTCGCCTGTTCGGCACGCCCGCGCCGTTTCACTTGCTTCGGACTCGTGGGCTGCGCCTCGAACAAGTTGACGATGCGGGCGTGCGCGGCGAGTGGGTGACGTGTGAGAACCCGGAGCGGGGCGTGATTCTATACGTTCACGGTGGCGGCTTCGTGTCCTGCTCGGCCGCCACACACCGCCCCATCACGGCCGCCCTCGCGCGCCTCGCCCGCCAACGCGTCTTCAGCATCAACTATCGCCTTGCGCCCGAACATCGCTTCCCGGCGGGGCTGGACGACGCCTTCGCCGCCTACCGCTGGCTGCTCGGGCGCGCTCTGTCCGCGAGCGATATCTCCATCGCCGGAGATTCAGCCGGCGGCAACCTCGTGCTCGGCGTCCTGCTGCGGGCGCGCGACGCGGGGCTGCCGCTGCCAGCGTCCGCCGTGTGCTTCTCGCCGTGGACTGATCTGGCGGGCACGGGCGACTCCGTGCGCCTCAACGACGGGCGTTGCGCCATGTTTCGCCCGGAGAGCATTGACGAGTTTGCTGCCAGCTACCTCGACGGCATGTCGTCAACGCGCGACCCACGCGCGTCGCCCGTCTACGCCGACCTCGGCGGATTACCGCCGCTGCTTCTGCAAGTCGGCTCGACGGAGTTGCTGCTCGATGACGCACGCCGCGTCCATCATAAAATTCTGAAGACCGGCGGGAGCAGCCGGCTGGAGATTTTCGACGACGTGTTCCACTGCTGGCAGATGCTCGACGGCTTCGTCCCCGAGGCGCGCACGGCGCTGCGGCAGGCCGCCGACTTCATCCGCTCACACGCGCCGGCGGCAGAAGTTGTGCCGTCAGGCAACGGCAATCCAAACATCTGACACCGGGCGCCCGAAGCCCGCAAGGTATCTCGTCAATCATGGAAATCAAAAACATACTCACGCAAAACGCCCCCGCGCCGGGAGGCCATTATTCACAGGCCGTCGTCCACAACGGCCTCGTCTACGTCGCCGGCCAGCTCGCCATCGACCCGCGGACGGGCGAGCGAAAGCTTGGCTCAATCGAGGAGCAGACGGAGCAGGTGCTCCGCAACGTGGCCGCGATTCTGGAGGCGGCCGGCAGCGACCTGAGCCGAGTCCTGAAGATGACCGTCTACGTCGCGGACATCGAACTGTGGGCGGCGGTCAACACCGTCTACGCGCGCGTCATGGGCGAACACCGCCCGGCTCGCGCCATCGTCCCGACCAAAGAACTACACTACGGCTTCCTCGTCGAGATCGACGCCATCGCCGCGACGAACCCCTGACGAACGGCCGGCCCGGCGTGACCCCAAAAGTGGAACCAATCACCTTCCGCCCCTGAATCAAAAACATGAGGCTCAAACTCGCCCTCGCGCTCGCCTTCCTGTGCTGCGCGCAAAGCGCGGCGGCGCAGGCGAGACCGCGCGTCCGTGAGGCCGACCGCGTCCGGCTGGCTGAGGCTTTCAGGCTTGGCGAAACTCTCGGCGACCGTATCTGGACGGGATGGAGCAAGGCGCCCTTTGCGGTGCTGCTCGTCACGCCGGAGGGCGAGTTTCTTGTACGCCATCCCAAACCGCCGCAGGACTTCGCGCCCGTCGGCCACGATCCGCTCCTGCGCGGCGAAGTGTTCTTCCGCGAGCCGAAGCTCAACCCGGCCTTGCTCGCCACCTTCCCCGTCGGCGGCGTGCC
The DNA here is from genome assembly GCA_036380435.1 of Pyrinomonadaceae bacterium. GTDB lineage: Bacteria > Acidobacteriota > Blastocatellia > Pyrinomonadales > Pyrinomonadaceae > DASQDT01. The sequence continues at coordinate 5,591 of DASVES010000214.1, forward strand.
CACCATCGTCATCGGTCAGGCGGAAAATACCGCGTCGAAGACCTCCACGCCCTGGGTGTTGACGGTGCTCCACGAACACTTTCACCAGTTGCAATACTCACAGCCAAACTATTACGACGCCGTGGGCGGCCTGAACCTCTCGCGCGGCGACCAGACGGGGATGTGGATGCTCAACTTCGCCTTCCCCTACCGGGAAGCCGAAGTGCAGAGCCGGTTCGAGTCACTCAGCAAACTTCTCGCCGAGGCGTTGCAGGCGCGCGGGAAGAAAGACTTCTCCACCCGGCTCGCGCGCTACCTCGAAGCGCGTCGGGTCTTCGCTTCGGCACTCGCCCCTGACGATTACAGGTACTTCTCTTTTCAGGTGTGGCAGGAGGGCGTGTCGCGATACACGGAGTACCGGATTGCCGAGCTGGCGGCGAAGAGTTACAAGCCGAGCAAGGGATTTCGGGAGCTAAAGGATTACACGCCCTTCGCGGAAGTCGCCGACCGCAGCCATCAAGGCGTGCTCAGTGAATTGACCACGCTCCGTCTGGAGAGTTACGGGCGTGTGGCTTTCTATCCGCTGGGCGCGGGCGAGGGGCTGCTGCTCGACAGGGTCAACAGGCGTTGGCGGGATCGCTACTTCGCCGACAAGTTTTATCTCGAAAAGTATTTCGGCGCGCGTTGACCGCGACACTTTGCAAACCTCTCGGCGACGCACTTATCAGCGGGCTTTATAGTCATTAGGTGAGTGAAGGCAGAAGTGATTCACCGCGGAGGCGCAGAGGACGCGGAGGGGCGCGGATGCTTGAACCGAACTCAACTCTCTGCGCTTCCTCCGCGTCCTCCGCGCCTCCGCGGTGAATCTACTTTCATTCCACTCAAGTAAAGAGCGCGCTAAAACTTTCCCTTTAGCCTCTCGTAAGTCGTCCGCAGGTCTTCGGGGAGGACGCGGGTTTCGCCGACGGTGGTCATGAAGTTGGCGTCGCCCGACCAGCGGGGCATGACGTGGAGGTGTACGTGATCGGCCACGCCGGCTCCGGCCGCCTGTCCGAGGTTCATTCCGAGGTTGAAGCCATGCGGGCGATAGGCGTCGCGCAGCAGGACGAGAGCGCGCTTGGAGAGGTCCATTAGCTCATCCGTGGCCTGCTTCGAGACGGCGTCGAGGTCGGGGGCGTGTTCGAGTGGGACGATGAGGAGGTGGCCGCTGACGTAAGGATAG
>DASVES010000215.1:0-17068 GCA_036380435.1 Pyrinomonadaceae bacterium
GAGCGGCAGACGCAGGACGCGCGCGGCGTCGCCGCTCGCCGGCGAGGAGCTGAAGCCTTTGGCTTCGAGCGAGTCGGCGACCGCCTGACGCGCGGGCCGCAGGCCGATGGTATCGTCGCCGGCCTGCATCGCCTTCGAGAGTTCCGAGAGCGGCTTGTTGTTGGCGTTTAAGGCGTCGGCCACCTTCTTGAGTTGCGCGCGGTGCTCGGCCATCGGCGAAGCGTCCGCCTTGCCCGAGACGAATTGCACGAGCGGGCGAAACTCCTTATCGACGGGGGTGACGCCGATGCCGGTCTTCGACGTGAAGAGACCTTTGAGCCACGCCATGACGCCGTCGCCGTCCGCGCCCGAGAGGTTCGTCTGCCGCGAGACCTCTTGCAGCAGACTCTCCAGCGGCGACGTGCTCCCCGAGAGCAGGCGCAAGCTTCGGACGGCGTCCTCTTTGGATTGGAAGTCGCGAATCTTCGTCTCCTGAAGGAAGCGTTGCCAGTGCGCGACGTAGTCGCGGTAGTACATGTTGGCCAGCTCGTCCTTCTTGGCGTCGATGTTCTCGCCGGCGGCGAGGCTGGTACGCATCACCCAATCATCCTTGCGGAACTCGTCGGCGACGGACGACTTCAAACGCTCGGTCAACTCGGTGTGGCCGTCGCGCGTGAAGGCGCCGGGCACCGAGTAGGTGTTGTTGATGACGCCGCCCTCGCGCGCGTTCGGGATGGAGGCGAGCTTGACGGGAAACTTGACGGCGCCGTTGATCTCGGAGGTGATGCGCTTGTAGACGCGGTTGACGACCGGGTAGGCGACGAGCTTGTTCTGCGCCCCGTCGATGAGCGAGTTGTCGATCTCGGGGTGCGGCGCGTCCTCGCGGCCCGCCTGTGTGGAGAAGTATTCGAGCTGCCGGATGGAGACCTCGGCGGTGCCAGCGGGCGCGACCTCCTCCCAGTATTCGCGAAGGACTTGCGCGAGAAAGGTCGGCTCCACCTTGTCGGGCTTCGAGAGCATCAGATACGCCTTGAGCAGGTCGTAGTGTCGGCCGAGATAGTCTTCTTCCGTCGAGGCCGAGGTGGCGGAAGCCAGCGCCGCCTGCGACGACGAGCCGGGGGTCGCGGCAGGAGAAGGCGTCGGCCGCGTCGTGGCCGTCGTCGCGGGGCCGCCCGTCGGGCCGCTCCTGCCGAACTCGCGCAAGTCTTCTTCCATCTTGGCGACCGCCGGCTTCAGGAAGCGGTCTTCAATCGCCTCGAAGTAGATGTGGCGGAGGATGGATGGGCTTGCCGGGTCTGACGAGTTGAGCTTGCTGCCCGCGTAGAGTCCGAAGCGCATCAGGACGGGCGGCGAGTTGCGCTCGTGCTCGTCAAGTTCGGCAAGCACCTCTCGCACGTCCTCGACGGCGCGGAGTTCGTCGGCCACCTGCGCCTCGGTGGCGCGCCCGCGGCTCGTCGCCTTCCTGATGTCGGTCAGGCGTCGGCCGCGCGCGTCGGCGTCGGCGATCAGACGTTTGTTGGCGAAGAAGGAGACGACCATCCCGCCGACGAGAAAGAGGAGAAGGGCCGCCAGCGCGCCGAACATGATATTGCGTCGCAGGTGCGGGCTGCGGCGGGCGGCCTGCGCGGCGGCGACCACGTTGCGGTCGGGCAGCAGCACGTCGCGGAAGAGGCTCTGCGTGAAGTACTCGCCGCCCTGCAACTGCTTGGCCCCGGTGGGGCCGGCGCCCGCGCTGCTCGTGAAGTAGACGCCGCGCAGGAGCGGGCTTTCGCTGAACGGGTTGGGGCGGAAAAGCGCGGTGGCGAAAGCGCCGAGACGGGCGCGCGTGCGGCGGAAGCGCCCCGGAAACTTGAAGACGCGCAACTGCGGCTCGGGCTTCGCGCTAACCCCAAGTTGCACCATGCGTCGGCGCAGCAGGCGGCCGTAGAGATATTCAAACTCCGCGTCGAACTGCGCCTGCGCGCCGTCGCCCTGCGCGAGCGGGAAGGTCGAACCCCACACCTGCGCGCGCTCCGGGGGCGCGAACGAGTCGAAGAACTCGCCGAAGCCCTCGACGGCGTCCATGTGCGTGAAGACGAGGTAGACGGGGAAGCGCGCGCCGGCGCGGGCCATCGCCTCGTCGAGTCGCGCGCGCAGCACCTTCGCCTGCTGCTCGATCTGGGCCTCGTTCATCCGCAACAGGTCGGCGGCGTTGGCGGCGAGGACGAAGCCGTCAACGGGCCGCGTGCGGCGATGGCGCTTAACGGTCTCGATGAGCGCCGCCCACTCGTCGCGCTCCGGCCCCTCGGTCTGGTAGCGGCCCGTGGTGTCGAGCCAGACGGCCGAGTCTGTCACCTTCCAGTCGCAGTGCTCGGTCGGTCGCACCACTCTCTGCTCGGAGGCGCGCTGGCTGGGCAGGACGTGGAAGTCGAGTCCCGAGGAGAGCAGGAGCGAGGTCTTGCCGCTGCCGCGCGGGCCGGCGACGACGTACCACGGCAGGGCGTAGGCGGCGTCGGCGCTCGCGCCGCCGGCGAGCTTGCTGCCGCGCAGCCATTGCACTACTTCCTCAGTCCCGCGCGTCAGCTCCTCGTAAGTGCCCGTGGGCGGCGGCAGCGACTTCGCCCCCTTCCCGCCGTTCTGCGCCGCGTCGGAGCCGCCGCCGTCTGCGGCGCGCGAGCGGCGGAAGTGTTTGAGGAGCACCCACGCGGGCCACGCCAGCAAGACGAGCGCGACGAGGAGGATTTTGACGGGTGTGGAGGCCGGAACCAGAAACAGCACGAGCAGCACCAACAGGCCGACGAGAAAAATCTTCCCGGCGATCAGGAGTGCCGTCTTCACCTGTGTGCCCGTGGATGACATCGAACTGACGTTACCGCCCCGTGCTCCGTCGCGCTCTAGTGGCCCGCGCCGGCGGCCGGAGACGTGTCCAGATTACTCGAAGGCTCGGTGTTGAAAACCGCCATCGCGAATTCGGTGAGCGCCGGATGCGCTCCCGCCGAGGAACGTGCGCGCGAGGTTGATGTGGAATCCAACCCAACCGTTTGGGCGCGGGGCGTGCGTGAATCGCTTGTCGGGTCTTAAAGTGCAATCGGGTAAACGCGGCTTAAGGTTAAATTAAGAAAACGTTAACACTTCTGCGGGTTGAGCCGGACATTCAAGAAGAAGAACTATGGTGACGGGCATGCTACCTCCCGCCCCGCGCACTGTCAAGAGCGACCCGTTTTTACCTTACGATGTTCAGCTCTCGCTGGAGCAACATGTAGAGCACGAGGTAGGTGAGGAGGGCGAAGACGAGGAGCGCCGGGCCGCCGATCTTGGCCCACAGGGGCCAGCCCGGATCGCGCGGCGGCTCCGGGTGGTCGGCCGCCTGCCAGTGGCCGGAGAGCGCGTTCGGCTTCAGGCGTCCGGCCGCGCGCAGCCGCTCGGCCACACGGGCAATCGTCTCCTTCAACTGCTCTTCCAGCAGGTAGACGTTGTACTTGCCCTTGAAGCCGAGAAGCAGGCAGAGATAGTAGAGTTCGATGACCTCGACGTTGGCCTCCAAATCCTTGAACATCTCTTCGAGCCGGTCGAAGAACACCATGCCCGCCATGTGCTCCTCGAAGTAGACGAGTTGGAGGGGCTGGCCTTCCCACTGCTGGCGGAGCGGGAAGTTGTGTTTGGGGCTGAGCACGGTCTCATCGACGAAGGCGACGAGGGCGAACTTCACGTCGCGGATGCGGCGCGGGTCGCAGCGCAGTTGCACGCCGCCCTCTTCGAGCTGCCGCAGCAGGCCGTCCATCACCCCGCGGATGTCGTTCGACGGCTCGATGGCGCCCGAGCGAATCTTCAACACCAGCTCCAGCACCGGCGCTGACAGATTGATCAGGTCGTTCGTCGTCCGCTGGCGGCGGCGGGCCGCGGCCGCGGCGGGCATCTCGGCGACTGCACTCATAAGCTTCGCGTGATAAGTGATGAGTGATGAGTGATAAGAAAGAGAAGACAGGTTTTGTCTTATCACTTATCACTCATCACTTATCACCGTCCTCATGGTTTGACCGCGTAGAGTTCGAGCTTCTGGCCGACGAATTCCTGGGGCACGTAGACGGCGACGGTCTTCGAGTTGCGGATGGCTTCCCAGAAGACGCCCTCCTTGCCGAGGTTGAAGTAGTGGAAGCCGATGCGTGTGGGGATGGGCGCGGGCGGCGGCGAGGCGTGCGACAGCGTCACGCCCGGCAGCCCTGAGCCGATGACGCCGTCGATCACGTCGCGCGAGGCGATCTTGACGATGCGCGGCACGCGCTCGATGAGCTGCCCCTCGGGCACCTTGGCGCTCACCCCGAGATAGAACTCCGCCGTGTCGAGCAGCCGCTCGTCCTGCACGCGGCCGACGTAAACGCTCTCGCGCGTGCTCTCCAGCGGAATCTGTACGGAGCGCGTCGGGATGACGGTCTCCAACAGGCCGCGCAGCTCGGCGGCCAACTGGCTGAAGGTCGCGTAGAGGTCGGTGTGCTGGTAGTGGACGATCTGCTGCGGCTGGCGCTCGGTCGAGAAGGTCATCAGCTTGCCGCACAGCTCGGCCATCTCCGTGTAGAGCCGTTCGGGGTGGACGAGACGCGTGCGGAACAGGTGCGCGAGCACGGGGATCGAGGTGTTGACCGTGTGCAGCAGCCAGAAGACGGCGATCTCGGAGGTGGTGAAGTCGGCGAGCGAAGTGGTGCGCTGGCGCCGCTGATCGCTCATCGAGCTGCTCTTGGCGATCAGGATTTCGATGATCTGCCGGAGCATCTGGCCGAGCCACGGCGAGGAGGAGACGGACAGCGCCGGCGGGACGTAGTTTGCGTTGTAGGTCAACTGCCCCGTCGTGGTGCGGCGGACTTCGGCGATCTTGACGGAGTTGTAACCGTCGCGCAGCTCCGAGGCGAACATCAGGCGCAGGTTGGGGCGCGCGAAGGCTAGTTGCTGCTCGCCCTGCCCCGTCGTTTCGTCCTGCACGGTGGCCGCGTCCTGCCAGTAGCGGACGAACTGGCTGCGCTCGCTGCCGTTCGACTGGAAGTTGGCCGCGCCGGCTCTCTTGGCGGGGACGGCGAGGTGTACGTCGAGACTTTCGTCGCCGGCCTCGAAATGGTCGCCGACCTGACGCGGGTCGGGGGCGGCGTCCATCTGCGGGATGTTGACGACGAGTCCGTCGGGGAGCACGGCCCGGCAGCGCGCGACCTCGCAGAAGCCGTTGGCGATGGCCTCCTGACTGAGCTGCAAGTCGAGCACGCCCCACTCGTAGGGCGAGAGCGAGGCGAGGCGCGAGTTCAAAAGCTCCTCGTAGTAGTTGTCCCACTGCTGGAAGTGATGAGGGGTCAGAAGCATCCCCTCGTTCCAGACGATTTTACGGTACACGCTCATAGTTAAAGGGCACGAATCCCCCGCGGCGAGTCTTTGAAGTCCGATGCAAAGGCCGGGGGCGGTGTGTTCAGGCGACTGCCTTTCGCGGCGGCAAGACGGACTCGGGACAGCGTCAATTTTAAAAACGGAACGTCGAAAATAGTGCGCGCGCGGGCGCCAGGCTGATGTGCCCGATTGTGTTACCTCGCGCCATGTTTGTCAACACACCCCCACGCGACGAGTTCGAGTTCCGATTCAACAATCGGCTTCCGCTGCGCCATCTCCGCCGACGACGCCCGTCTCAAGACGCTGATGCAAAAGAAGTGATAAGTGATGAGTGATAAGTGATGAGAAGCTGTTAGCCCTTAGCGATTAGCTAACAGCCAACAGCTAAGAGCTAACAGCTTCTTTTCTTTCTTATCACTTATCACTCATCACTTATCACTAAGTTCAGGCGACGAGCAGCGTGCTGTTCGCGAGTCCTTCCAGACTCCGCTCCAGCCCGGCCGGCAACGCGTCGAGAAGCTGTTCCGGTGTGGGCGCGCCCGCGGCCGCGTCGCCCACGTCGATATCGCCCGAGCGGATGCGCGCCGATAGCTCCGCGAGGAGCGCGGCGCGGTCGCGCGTGCCGTCGAGGAGCAGCAGGAGTGCTCGGCCCAGCGCGTCTTTGATGTCCACGTTGGCGTGGCTCTGAGCGGTGACGAGCGAGCCGTGCCGGAGCTGCGCGCGCGCCAGACCGCTCGCACGGGGCCGCTCGCTCACGCGCGTTACGAAGTTCGGCCGGTGCGCGTGCAGCTTGACGACGCCCGTCTCGCACGCGTCGAGCAGGATGACGCTGAGCCGCTGCGCGTCCTCTTCCAAAGTACTCTCGTCGCCGTCCGTGCCGGCGCGCAAGCGCGCCGCCGACAGTAGCTCTCCGAAGCTGACCGACCGCGGCCACGTCTCGCCCATGATTAAGGCCGCGGCCTTGACGAGCGGCGAGTCGGTCGAGAGCGCGCCGGCCCCGACGCCCCAGAACTCCTCGACCGCCCTCGACCTCACGTCCGGCTCCGCCGACTTCGGACTCAGCGGCGACGACACGTAGAGTCGGCGCACCACATCCGGCTGACGCTCCTCGGCGCGCTCCACCCCGCGCCGGCACAAAAGCGTCTGTCGAAACCTGCGGCACTTGATGAAGTCCGCGTACTGCTCAAGCCGCAGCAGGTCGTCGCCCGCGAGCCGGCGCAGGGCCTCGACCGTCTGGCCCGAGAGCGAGTGTGTCGCCATGTCGGAGTAGTCGGCCTCGGCGAGATATTGCAAATCGTGCCGGGCGGCGTGCTCGACGAACTCGTGGAAATAGATGGGGGCGTTAACCTCGGACAGATCGTCGTGAAAAAGATGCGCCGGGAGAAAGCGCCTCACCCTCTCGACTTCTTCCTTGAGCAGAGCGGCGAACGGCTCTGAGCCGTCGAGCGTGCCGGCGAGAGTTTCGAGCAGCCCCTGCGCGCGCGCGACGCGCTCGGCCGGGTCGCCCGCGTCGCCGGCGTGCCAGAGCATCATCTCGCGCGTCATCCGCCGCAGGTGCCCGCCCGGCAGCACGTTGTAGCTCACGTAGGCAACCCCGTCAGGCGCGAGATGTTCCCCGCAGATCGACAGCACGCGGTCGCGCACGTCGGGCGGCACCCAAGAATAGACGCCGTGGGCGATGACGTAGTCGAACACTCCCGCGTCGGCGGGAAAGTCCACGATGGACATTTGGAGCAGGCGGATGTTCTCAAGACCCATATCGGCGATGATTGCGCGGCCCTTCTCGACGGGGCGCGCGGCCAGATCGACGCCGACGAAGTGGCTTCCGGGGAAGTTGTAGGCGACCGGGATAAGGTGGCCGCCGTCGCCGCAGCCGAGTTCGAGCACGCGGCAGCGCTCCAGCGGGGCGGGACTCATGCCGAAGATAAGCGCCTGCGTGGCGAGGCGGTCGGGGTGCGCCTGCGCGAACGAGTGCGACGGGTAGAGGACTTCATCGTAGGTGGTCATCTTAAAAGGCCGTGAATCGTCAATCGTGAATCGTCAATCGTGAATACAGTTAGAACGTCATTCGACTCTCGTCGTCACTCGTCAGGCTAAGCGGCATCAACCACGATTGACGATTGACGATTTTTCATGAGCGCGGCGAGGGTTTCCGAAAGCTCTGCGGGGACGACGCGCGGAGGCGTTCGCGTTGCGCCGTCTTGCCTGCCTGTGTGGTTCGGGTAAAATAGGCGCACGCGACAAGTCGGCCGCAGCAGCAAGTGCGCGACGGTCGCGGCCGCTGCGGCTACTCCCGCAATCGCCTCCGTGATGTTATCAGCGAAACTAATCGTCAGCCAGCCGGGGCAAAGATCGCACAGCGTTGCAGTCGCGGGGCCGTCAGTCTCCGTCGGCCGGCGGCCGGACAACACCATCTGCCTCGACGACACGAACGTCTCGAAGTACCACGCGGTCATCGAGTGGCGCGACGACGCCTACTGGCTGAGCGACCTCGGCAGCAGCAACGGCACGTCCGTCAACGGCGAGCGACTCGGTTCGACTCGCCGCCTGCGAAACAACGACCTCGTCAGCCTCGGCGGCACCAGCACCCTCCAACTCTTCATCGACGAGCGGCAAGCGGCGGAAGCGCAACACAACCCGACGGCTGTCGGCACGGCCCCCGCCGGCCTCTCGATGCCCGCGTCGGCCGGCGTTCCGGCCATGCCGCAGATGCCGCACATGCCCCATGTTCCGCAGGCGCCTCACGTGCCTCACATGCCGCAGGCGCCCGCGATGCCGGTCGTACCGCAACCGCCGGCCGCCGTGCAAAAGATTTTAGGGATGCCGCGGGCGCTCGCCGCGAGCCTTGCTGGTTTGCTCGCCGTCGGCGGGCTGCTCGGAGTGTTGTGGGGCACGGGTGTGATCGGCAATTCGAGCGCGAAGACCTCGAAGGGTAAGGCGGGACGCGCAAACGAGCGCGGCGAGGCGAACGCGGCGGCAGATTCTACTGGCAAAGGCGCGACCGGCGAGACAGGCGCGACCACCGGCCGGGCGACGACTACGGGGACGGCCGCCGAAGCGGCCACTCCACCCGTCGTGTCGGGCGGCGGCGCGGCGGCCGGGGCGGGCGCGACTCCGGCGCTGGCGCGCACGCTGGCTGTCCAAATCTCGCAGAAGAGCGCCTATAACTTCGACCCCGGCTTCGCCGCGCTCATCAACACCTACGTCAACGAGTATCGCGCCGCCGCCGGCTACAGCGAGCGCGCCGCGAAGCACCGCGAGGCCATCGAGCGCGAGTTCGTCAACGTGCAGGGCATCCAGCCGCCGCTCGTCGCCTACGTGCTCGCGATGAGCCAGACGAAGTTCGTCGAACGCCCCGGCCAAGGCATCTGGAACCTGCCGCCGGCGGTCGTGCGCGCACACTCCACGGGCGACGCGCCCGCCGACATGAGCGACCCCGCGGCAGGGGCGCGCGTCGCCGCCGCCTACGTCCGCTCGCTCCTCGACCTCTTCGAGCGCGAGAACTTCATGTACGCCGTGGCCTGCTACGGGATGACTCTCGACGAGGCCGGCAAGGTGAGGGTGGCGCTCGAGAGCAAAGACCCCACGGGGCAGGGCCGCACCGACTTCTGGAAGATGAAGAACGCCGGCGTGGTGCAGGGCGCGCAGGTCGAGCGCGTCGCGCGCTTCTTCGCCGCCGGCATCGTCTGCGAGAACCCCGCGCAGTACGGCCTCAAGGAGAAGCCCTTCTCCTCGCTCTACTGAAGGCGCGTAAAAACAGGTGATAAGTGATGAGTGATAAGTGATGAGAAAGAAAGGGAGCTGATAGCTCTTAGCTGTCGGCTATTAGCTAATCGCTAAGAGCTAATAGCTTCTTATCACTTATCACTCATCACTCATCACTCCCACGAAATGCCACACGTCACGCTCACGATCAACTCACCCGGCGGCGCGAGCGAGGTGCGTCTGAACGGCGACGCGCTGACCTTCGGGCGGACGGACGCCGCGGGTATCCGTATCCCCGAGGACGCGGGGCTGTCGCGACGCCACGCCACCGTGCGCCGCGACGGGGCGCGCGTCTGGATCGTGGACGAAGGCTCGACCAACGGCAGCTTCGTCAACGACGCGCGCGTCTCCCCGGAGGGACTGTCGCTCTCCGACGGCGACCAAATCCGCATCGGCCACTCCACCACCATCGCCGTCCACATTATTAAGGACGAACCGGCCGCGACGCGCGACGCCCCTTCAGGAGCGCAAGCCACGCCGCCGGCCCCAGCCGCGGACGAGTCGGCCCCGACGACGACGCCGGCCGCGTCCCTGCCGCTCAAGGTGCTCGTCCCCGTTCTCGCGGTCGTCGTCATCGTCCTCGGCGCGGTGGGCTTTCTCCTTTATCAGTTGACGCGACCGACCGAGACGCGCTCCGCCGCCGAGAGTGATCGCGCGAGTGAGACGCGGCGGCCGGAGTCGGCCGCGGGCGCGACGCCTGAGCGCACGGGGCCGGCTTCGCAGGAGACGCCGACGCCCGCGCCCGTCGTCAAGGTGAGAGAAGACATCTCGATTCTCTCCGCCGCGCCGAACGCCACAACCGTAGCGCCAGTTGTGGAAGTTGCGCCCGCGCCCGCGCAGCGCCGTCTCTACAAAGAGATGGCCGAGGCGGAGAAGACGGAGTTCATCAAGCGGCGCGCGCAGCACGTCGCGACGATGATGGGCCGGCGCCCCTACGCGTTTACGCCCGAGGCGCTCACCCACGTCAAGTTCTGGCTCGACGCCTTCGCCCGCCGCGTCGGCAACAATCGCACGGGTCTGTGGTCGGGCGACACCGTCGCCATCCTTGAGCGCGGCCGCACGCACGCGCCCACAATCGTCCGCGCCTTCCGCGACAACAACGTGCCCGTCATCGTCGGCCTCTACATCCCCTTCATCGAAACCGAGTACACCAACATCACGACGAACAACTTCGCCGGCGCGGCCGGTCTCTTCCAGTTTCTCGGCCCGACGGCCGAGCACTACGGCGTCCCTTCGGCCGAGCGCACGGACGTGGCGAAGATGGCCCCGGCCGCCGCGCGCTACTTCCGCGACAACATCATGAGCTTCGGCGACGACCCGATGAGCGTCGCGCTCTCGATTGCCGGCTACAACCGCGCGCCCGAGTCCGTCAAGCGCGATTTGCGTAACGTGCTGAACGCGCCGAACAACGAGGACAAGGAGCGCAGCTTCTGGACGCTCATCGCCAATCAGGGCAAGCTCGACGAGTACTTCCAGCGCGAGAACGTCAACTACGTCCCGCGCTTCTTCGCCGCCGCCATCATCGGCGAGACGCCCTGGGCCTTCGGCATCGAGATGCGCCCGCTCTCGACCTACACGGAACAATAAGGCGGTGATAAGTGATAAGTGATAAGTGATGAGTGATAAGTGATAAGTGATAAGTGATAAGTGAGTGCAGACGGGCTTTGTCTTTCTTATCACTTATCACTCATCACTCATCACTCCAACAAAGATGCCCTCGCAGATAAATCTGATCTACACGGACGACGGCGGTGAGCCGCGCCGCATCGCGTTGCGAAGCCCGCGCCTCTCGGTCGGGCGGGGCGCCGACAACGACCTCTGTATCAACGACACGAACCTCTCGCGCCGCCACGCCATCGTCGAAGTCATCGCCGGCCGCCCCTACATCTCCGACTGTGGTTCGAGCAACGGCACGACCGTCAACGGCCAGACGGTTACGTCGGCCATCGAACTCTACGACGGCGACCGCATCAACCTCGGCAACTCGCGCGAGCTGATCGTGGCCATCGAGGAAGCGACGGCGGCGACGGATGACGCTGTCGCCGCGTCGGCCACACCCGACGCAAACGCACAGGCCGGCTCGCCCGAGGCCGGGCAAGTGTCCGGCCCCGCCGCACCGGCTTCCCCCCACGCGCCGCCCGCCGGCTCTGCGTCGGAAAAGGTCGCGGCCACGGCGCTACGCGCACCCATCCTCGCCGGCGCGGCCATCGGCGTCATCCTCCTCGGCGCGCTCGTGCTCTTCGTCTACTCTCTCGGCGGCGACGACAAGAAGACGCGCGGCGGAGACGGCCGCGCCGGCGCATCCAACACGGGCGTCGAGCGCGCGAACGCCACGGGCGGGCGGACGCCCGGCGGCAACGCGGGGCCGCGTGAGACGCCGCGCGCGGAGACGAACGCCTCCGTGAACGCGCAAGCAAGCGAAGTCGCGTCGGGCACGCCTTCGGCGGCGACTGCGGGCGACAACACGGACGAGCAAATCGGCCGCGAGGTCAGACGCGCGATGGGCCGCATCAGCTCCGACAACGCGCCCTACATCTCGGAGACGGGCGCCGCGGACGTGGCGCGCAAGGTGCGCGAGTATCGCGGCTCCGCGGCGCTGGCCGAGCGTCTGCGCGCGCTCGCTCGCGGCTGCGCGGACGTAACGACGCTTGCGCGGACGAACAACCTCAAGCCGTCGCTTTTGTCCTACGCCGCGCTGGCGCAAGCCGAAAGCGCGGGTGGCGGCGACCCCGTCGCGGTCGCGCGCCAGATGTCGCCGAAGCTGCTCACGCTGCGCGCCACCTTCGGCACCGAGACGGCCAACAGCTCGCTCCTGCTCGTCGCCGCCTATCCGTACCCGTTCAACCCCTCCATCGGCAGTCAGGAGCGCACCCCGCACCCGCTCGCCTCGAAGCTGATGGAGGTGGGCGGGCGTCGCTCCGTCGTCGAGACTTCGGTGGCCCGAAGCGTCTGGTTCCTGCGCGAGAAGAACGCCGTCAGCGCGGAGGCTTACGACCTCGTCGTGCGCCTGCTGGCCGTCGGCGTCATCGCGCAAAACCCACGGCAGTACGGCGTGGAGGCCGACCCCGTATTCTGTTGAGGCGCGTGGCGTGTGACGCGTTTTAGAAGTGCTACGGCGTCATCCACTTCAGCCACGCACGGACTGCTCGACGCGCGCCAGCCGCAGTTCACCAGTCTGGTGCTGTCGCTCGTCAGGGAACCTGAAGGTGAGAGTCACTCTAAACGAATAGTTGAGAGATTTAGACTGTGGCGGTCAACGTCCATGAAGTCTTCGCGCGCGGCGGGAAGGGTCTGATCGATCTGCTGGAGTTCTGCGTCATCTCCGTGCGGATGGACCCGGTGTTCGTCTTCCTCGCGGGCGAGTTCCGCACGCACCCGACCGCACGGGGGGCCGTCGCCCTCTACGAACTCTTCTGCACCCGCGACGCGCCGGCCCGCGTCAGCGCCCTGCGCGCGCTCCCCCCTTACAATCTCCGTCTCCCGGCGGCCGTCCGCCCGCTCGCGGAGAGCCTGGAGCGGATGCGCGCCGCGCGGGACGCGGAAGCGGTCGTGTTGGCGGAGACGGAGGAGGAGGACGGCGGGGAGGCGGGAGGTGTCGAGCCGCCGGGAGAGTTGCCGCCGCCGCTCTTTCCCGCGAGATATATTTTCGACGAAGTCGTCCGCCAACTTGAGTCCGGCCGGGGGCAGCTTCGAGAGGTTGGCGAGTTGTACGACCCAACGCTTACGCCATACGAAAATTTGCCGGGCCGGAGGATGACGCCGGCTCAGAAGGCGTTCGTTGACCGCGTCTGGGCGCCGCGCGTCAGGCCGCGCCTCGTCGCGGCGGGCTTCCGGCGCATCGCCGACATCGCCTGAAGCTGTGCGCCGCGTCATCGTCGTAAAAAAAGAGAGGCCGCGGAGGTTCGTCTCTCCGCGGCCTCTCTTCAGTTGAGTATAGGGTAGTTGAGATTCACCGCCGGGGCGCAGTTTTTGATTTCGTGACGGGCTCGACGGTCGGGACACGCCTCAACACACGTTGTCTGCCCTCTACTTCCGTCGCAACTGCTTCAGCCTCTCGGCCGCTTCGTAATACTTCGGGTTAATTCGCAGAGCCTTCTCGAAGCTCTCGGCCGCGAGCGCCTTGTTGGCGCCCCTGAGGTGAGCTTCGCCGACCGCGAAGTGTGCGCGGAAGGAGTGCGGGTTCTCTTCCGCACAAAGTTTGAAGAGGGCGAGAGCTTGCTCTGGCTTGTTCTCTTGCAGCAGACGGAAGCCGGCGATGAGCAGCGACTCCTCCGTGTCGGCGTACTTGTTCGCTGGCTCGGCCTTGAACTCGCGGAACCTCTTCACGGCCAGCTCGGCCCCCCCTGCGGTCAACGCCTCGTCCAGAATCTCCGTGAGATTCCTGCGCGGGACGTAGCCCAGCACCGCCCGCAACGCCGGATCGACGCCCGCGCGGTAGTCCTCCGACGACAGCTCGGCCGTCACTTCGGGCGCCGACCACGGGCGTGTGTCTATGGGGTGCCAGTGCTGCCAGTAGTAAATCGAGACGCGCACGGTCAGCCCGCTGTTCGGGAGCGTAATCCGCCGCGAGTCGCCGTAATGGTTGCCCTTCGACCCGGAAGGCTCGCCGACGAAAACGGCGTCCGTATACTTCTCCAGATGGTCGATGAGGAACTGCGAGGCCGACCACGTGCCGCGCCCCGTGATGACGAAAAACTTGCCGGGTCGGTCGATCTTCGACTTGATGATTGACCTGACGAGCGGCGTTAGCAACTCGCCGTTGCCGCCACGGTTGAGCCGCAGATCGAGGACGAACCGCTCAACCTCGTTCGCCTCGACGAACGCGAACAGGCGCTTCGTAAAGTCGGCCAGCGACTCGCCCTTCTTGTCACCGACCTTGTTGAGCTGGACGTAGAGCGTGCGCGTCTCCTTCAGGTGCTCGAACCAGAACTCTTCGCGCGCTTCTTTGAGCCAGAGCGGCGGCGCGGCCTTCGCCCCGTCGCGCATGTCCACCCAGCCGTCCTTCGGCAGCCAGCTCGTGTCCGTGTCCGCCGGCAACATCTCGACGGGGCCTGCCGGCCGCAGCGTGACCGACTGCTGCCGCAGCTCGGCCTCGACGACAAAGCGCGCGCCCTCCGCGTCGTCGGCGAGGCCGAGCGCGTGGAGCACCTCGGGCATCGCGAGCAGGAAGGGAGCGAAGAACCTCACGCCCATCTCGTTATCGCGCCCGATGATCTCGCGCGCGCGGGCGATAGCCTCGTCCGCCGAGACGCCGCCGATTTTCAAGACGCGTGCGCCGACCAAGCCGGCGTGCTCGTGCGTGGCGGCGCGGACAAACAGGCCGTCTTTGAAGAGGTAGAGTTTGACGGGGAGCGCGCGGAAGCCGACCTTCGGGTCTCGCGTCGGCGCGATGTTCGTGTGGCCGTCGCCGACCGACGCCACGACGCGCATCATCTCGACGATAATCTGGTGCCGCGCCAGTTGCGGCACGCGCTCGTGCAGCCCCCTGACGGCGGCCTCGAATTGCTCCCGAGACAGTGTGTGGAAGAGGTTGGCGTGATACCTCGGCATCTCCTCGGCCATGTAGCGGATGTCCTCGCGCCACCTCGCCGCCTCGGCCGCGCTCACCGGCCCCGTCGCCCGCGCGCCCGTCTCCTGTGCGCGCGGGCAGGCGGCGAACAACACGAGCAGAAAAAATATCTTTGCACTCTTCATATAAACGCGCTGCGACTCCCTTTCTCGAACTCGCGTGCAGTAGCGGCGCGTGTGACCTCCGCCGCGCGCAGCTTGGCTTAGACATAAAACAGTTGAGCGTGCGGAAAGTTACAGCAGCGTCTTCTCTCAATCGAGGGCATAGGGTATAGGCAGTTCACCGCGTCCTCCGCGGTGAATCCGACTTAGCGAACACTCAACTCACCAACGCCCGACGACGCGCTCAACATCCGCCTCCTCACGTCCGACGCGCACGCCGCCAAAGAGACGCCATCTCTCCGCGTGCTCCACCGCCTCGCCCGGCCCCAGACTCCTCAGCGGCGACAGCGACTCCACCTCGATGAACGAGCCGGCCGTGAACACCTCGTTGTTGCACCCGAAGTCCGGGTAGCTCGCGCCCTCCTCGTAGCCGAAGTGCTTGACGAAGAGTGTGTCATCCACAGCGTAGGCCGCCCACCCGCGCCGGTTGGAAACGCCGAGCTTCTGCGGCGCGGAGGCTGTGGCGTCCGTCGCCAGCCGGATGTACTTCGGGCCGAGCGACCAGCGCGCGTCGGCGAGGTTCGTGTAGGGCCAGAGGACGAGTGCGCGCGCCGGCAGCAGGCATGCGGGATGCGGGCCGTAAGGCTCCTGCGGGATGATGGCCTGCCCCCCGCCGCGCATGATGGTGAGCGCCCACGCGGCCAGCTCGACGCCCCACAAATTCCGGTTGACGACGCGGTGGAGCAGGCGGACGCCGCTCCCCTCGGCGTCGAGCGCGACGGTGATCTCCTTCTGCATGCCCGTCGCTTGCTCGGGCTGCTGCCGGAGGCGGACGCTCAACTCGTCGATGACTTCAAATTCGACCGCGTCGTTGTCGGGCACGTAGCTGCGGGGCATGGCCTCGGGCGCCGTCCACAGGCGGTGGCCGCCGAGCGGCCTCCACTCGCCGAGGGGCGTCGCGACGGACGCGCCGGGCACTTCGCCGAGCACGTTCTCGCCGCCCGCCAGACAGTAGCGGACGACGCGCGGCCCCACGTCGGTCGTGACGACGACCTCCGCGTCCCCGTTCGACAGCCGGTAGCAGTTCGGCAGGTTGAGGTAAGTTATTTTTTCCAACTCGGGTGATGTCCGTAGCGGCGGGGCGAGTCCGCCGTCTGCTCAAGGGATAGAATGTTTAGACAGGATTGACAGGACGGACAGGATGAAGAAGAGTTGATTTCAGATTTGAGATTTCAAATTTCAGACTTCAAATCTGTTCGTCCTGTCCGTCCTGTCAATCCTGTCCATTTCCTGCCTTAATACGCGAACGACTGGTAAATCTCCGTCCCCTCGTCATCGACGGATTCGACGACCGGGTTGAAGCGCAGGAGAAAGCGCGCGCGCTCCGAGAGCGCCGAGAGCGCGTCGCGCGGGACGCGTATCGAGACCTCGGGGCGAAACAGCCAGCGGCGGCTGTAGCCGACCACCACCATCGGGCGGGGCCGCGCCGTGCGGTTCGGCGTGCCCCGGTGCAGGCCCCGCACGTCGCGAATCATCACGTCGCCGGCGCGCAAAAGAATCGGCTCAAGCGCCGTCTCGCCCGCCTCGATGCGCCGCAGGCCCTCCTCCTTCGACAGCAGGTGCGTGCCCCGCGCCACCTCGAAGGGGCCGTTCTCGGGCGTCACGTCGGCGAGCGGGAAGTTGACGGCGAGCTGGAAGGGCGGCGTCTCGCTGCCGGTCTCGGGGAAAAGCGGCGGCGCGTCGCGGTGCACGTCCTGATAGTCGGAGCCTAAGAGCGGCGTGTCGGTCGCGAGCTGGCACATCACGGCGTCCTCGCCGACCAGTCCCATGACCACGCCGAGCACGTCCTCGTCCTCGAAGACGCGCGGGTCACTGAACGGCTGGCGGAAGGGCAGCGTCACGTAGTAGCGGAGCGGCCCGCGGTTCTGCACGTGGCCCTCGCGCTCCAGGTGTCTCTCCAGCAACGGCGCGAAAGCCTCCCCCCACGCCTCCAGCCGCGCGCGCTCGAAGTGGCTCGGCAACACGCAGAAGCCGTCGCGCAAAACCTGCCCGACGAACGACTCGATCTCGCTACTGCGGTAGCGGCCTGTGGTCATAGAAATTTCGTCAATCGTCAATTGTCAATCGAAGAGACTGTCTCTCACGATTGACGATTGACGATTGACGATTCACGGCCTTTTCACTTCCTCATGCTCAGTCGGTTCTGCACGATGACGACGGCGAGCAGGATGACGCCGCGCAGGACGAGTTGCCACCACGGGCTGATCTGCCCTTCGAGGTTAAAGACGTTGAAGATCATGCCGAGCAGGAT
>DASVES010000216.1:0-27875 GCA_036380435.1 Pyrinomonadaceae bacterium
GCCGTCCTCTGCGACGCCCTCGTCTTCAACCGCAACGACTGGACGACGACGCAGGCCGAACTCGACTTCGCCCTGCTCGACGCGGGCCGCGACCAGCTCTTCTACCAGCCGCAGTACGGCGCGCTCTCGTCCTTCTCCACCATCGCCAACTCCATCTACCACGCCGGCACGCTCTCGATCCGCGAGCGCTTCGGCGAGAAGCTCTACCTCGACTTCAACTACACGCTGTCGAAATCGATGGACGACGCCTCCGGCCTTCAGACCTCCGGCAGCTACGGCGCGGCCTTCATCACCAACCCTCTGCGGCAGCGCGACAACTACTCGGTCTCCGACTTCGACATCCGCCACATCATCAACGTCAACGGCGTGTGGCAACTCCCGTTCGGGCGGGGCCAGCGGTTCCTGAGCGACTCAGGTGGAGTCGTCCAGAACGTCCTCGGCGGCTGGCAGCTCACCGGCATCATGCGCTGGAACTCGGGGCTCCCGTCCTCCGTGCCGTTCGACGGCGCCACCTGGGCGACCAACTGGAACCTCCAGTCGTGGGGCGTGAGGACGCGCCCGCTGGAGGCGTGCGTCGCCAGCCCCAACGGGGGGGCGCCCGCGCTCTTCGGCTGCAATCTCACCGAGGCCTACCAGAGCCTGCGCAGCGCCAAGCCCGGAGAGACCGGAGACCGCAACGTCCTCAGACTCCCCGGCTACTTCGTCGTGGACATGGGTCTCGGCAAGTCGTTCGAGATGCCCTGGAGCGAGAAGCACAAACTCCAGGTGCGCTTCGAGGGCTTCAACATCACGAACACACAGCGGATGGGCGCGCTCGTCGGCGGACGCGCCGGCTTCGGCATTGTGCCCGATCCGTTCACCGCGCAGCCGCCGCCCAACTGGTCGGCCTTCGGCGCGATTCAGGGCGAGCGGCGCGTCATGCAGTTCGGGTTCCGCTACGAGTTCTAGCGGGCGGCCCCGGATAAACCAAACGCCCACTCTCAAGACGCGGGCCGGGGTCGCCAGCCTCGGCCCGCTTTTTTTCAGTCAGCGCGGCGCGCGACGACCGACGCACGCGCCGGTCGTCGCGCATCCGAAGACCCGGAGGAGCAATCATGTCAAACACGTCCGCCCGCCGGGACGCCCGCGCCGTCCTGTTCGCCGCCCCGGCTCTGCTCGTGGCCTCCCTGTTCTTCTGCGCCCCCACGGCGCGCGCGCAGGTGACCGGCGGCGGCCACACCCTCTACGGCGATTTCAGTGTGGACGAGAGCCGCGCCAAAGGGATGGTGCCTATCTCCTTCTTCATCATCCTCTACACGGAGACCGGACTCGTCGTCGAGCGCCAGTCGGTGGGCATCAACAGCCGATACCGCTTCATCAATCTGCGTAACGGCATGTACGACGTCGCCGTCGAGGTCGAGGGCCGCGAGGTGGCGCGCACGCGCGTCAACATCAACTCGCTTTACAAGAACGACTTTCGTCAAGACCTCGCGCTCGCCTGGAGCGCCCCGACCGGCGGCCCTCGCCCCGGCACCGTTGACGCCTCCGCCGTCTACAAGCGCAACTCGACCAATCAGGACATCTTCGAGCGCGCCGACCTTGCCGCCGGGAAGAAGGAGTACGAAGAGGCCGCCGCGCTCTTCCGCAGGCTCGTCGAGGCCGACCCCGCCGACTTCCCCGCGTGGACGGAGCTGGGGACGATGAACTATGCGATGGGCAAGTCCGAGGAGGCCGAAGAAGCATACGCGCGCGCGCTCAAGGAGAAGCCCGAATTCTTACGCGCCGCCATCAACCTCGGACGCCTGCGCATCGCCATGAAGAAGTACGAGCCGGCCATCGAGGTGCTCAGCGTGGCGGTCGGGAAGAATCCGCAGTCGCCGGACGCCAATCGTTTGCTCGGCGAAGCCTACCTGCAAGCCAGGAAAGGCTCGAAGGCCGTCCCCTATCTGAACGAAGCCGCGCGTCTGGGCCGCGCCGACGCGCACCTGCGGCTCGCCACGCTCTACAACAACGCCGGCCGGAAAGACCTCGCCGCCGCCGAGTACGAACAGTTCCTCACCAAAGAGCCGAAACACGCCGACAAGGAGAAACTGCGGCGCTACATCGAAGAGAATAAAAAGCAGTAGCCTCGACCGGCGGCCGCCCCGCACCCGCCTGACGAACATTCGGGAGGGATTCCTTGCTCGGACACGCGTCTTCATTGTTCATCAAATCCATGCTCGCGACGCTTTTGTGGCTCGCGCTCTTCTGCACGGGGGCTTCGGCCAAAGAGACGCGCTTCCTGACCGGGAATGCCGCCGACGTGAAGCCGAAACTTCACGGCCCCGCATATCATTTGCAGGGCGGCGGCACGGACGTTGACGCCGCCTTTCAATGGATGATCGACCGGGTGCGGGGCTGCGCCGGCGATTGCGCCGTCAAGCTCGACGTGGTCGTCCTGCGCTCGTCCGGCGGCGACGGCTACAACGACTACCTCTTCAAGATGAAGGGCGTCGATTCCGTCGAGTCGCTCGTCATCAAGGAGCGCGCCGACTCGATGAGCGCGGCCGTGCGCGACACCGTGCGTAGCGCCGAGATCGTCTTTTTCGCGGGCGGCGACCAGTGCAACTACGTCAAGTATTTCAAGGGCACGGAGGTTGAGCGAAGTGTCGAGCGGGTACACGCGCGCGGCGGGGGCGTCGGCGGCACGAGCGCCGGCCTCGCCGTCATGGGCGACGTGGCCTACGACGCCTGCTCCGGCGGCAGCGCCAAGTCCCCGGAGTCTCTGGCGAACCCGTACCACGCCGACGTGACCTTCACCTACGACTTCTTCGACTGGCCGGTGCTCCGCGCGGTCATCACCGACACGCATTTCGTCGAGCGCGACCGCATGGGGCGGCTGCTCGTCTTCGTCGCGCGACAGCTCAAAGACGGCAAGTATAAGAGCATCACGGGCCTCGCCGTCGAGCGCGAGACCTCCGTGGTGACGGACGGCCGAGGCGCGGCGCGCGTCATGGGCAAGGGGCCGGTCTACCTCGTCGTCGGCGACCACCCGCCCGAGGTGTGTGAGCCTAACCAGCCGCTGACTTACTCGGGCTACAAACTCTGGAAGCTCCCGAGCGGCGCGGTCTTCGACCTCAAGCGCCGGCCCCGAACCGGCTACTACACGGTCAGCGTGCGCGAGGGGAAAATTCTCTCCGACCCATATCAAAAGTAAGCAGTGAGCAGTAAGCAGTAAGCAGTCAAGACAAGTTATGCCTTCTGGCTGCTCACTGCTTACTGCTCACTGCTTACTCTCTTCATCCCTCCGTTGTGATAGACTTTCGCCTGTGAGCGAGCGCATCTACCGCGACCCCGTACACAACATCATCCGCCTGCGCACCACGACGGACGAGGGCCGGCTGATGGTGCAGCTCGTGGACTGTTACGAGGTCCAGCGCCTGCGGCGCGTCAAGCAGTTGGGCCTCGCGCTCTACACCTATCAGGGCGCCGAGCACTCCCGCTTCTCCCACTCCCTCGGCGCGCTTCACCTGATGACGCGCGTCCTCGACCGCCTCGGCGAGACCTGCGCGATAGATGAGAAAGACCGCGCCGCCGCCCGCGCCGCCGCCCTCCTCCACGACATCGGCCACGGCCCCTTCTCACACGTCATGGAGAAGGTCTTAGGCTTCCACCACGAAGACCTCACCGTCGCCGCCGCGCTGAGCACGGAGACGGAGGTCGGCCAACTCCTCCGCGACTTCTCGCCTGACTTGCCGCGCCGCGTGGCCGACATCATCGAGGGCAAGTTCCAGCCCGCCTACCTCGCGCAACTCGTCTCTTCGCAGCTCGACGTAGACCGCATGGACTATCTGCTGCGCGACTCCCTGATGACCGGCGCCAAGTACGGCATCTACGATCTTGAATGGATCGTTAACGCCTTGGCCGTGGACGAGGAAGCCGACCGCATCTACGTCACGGCGCGCGGCATCCACGCCGTCGAGGAGTACTTGCAGGCCCGCTACTACATGTTCCGGCAGGTCTACTTCCACCGCACACTGCGCTCGGCCGAGGCCGTCATGCGCTCGGCCCTGCGGCGCGCGCTCGAACTCACGGAGCAGGGGCGCGAGGTCTACTGCGCGCCGGGCACGCCCTTCGAGAAGGTGCTGCACCGTCTGCCGCTGGCGCTCTCGGACTACATGGCGCTCGACGACTCCGACGTGCTCTTCCACATCAAGCAGTGGCAGGCGTCCGGCGACCCGGTCCTCTCCGACCTCTGCCGCCGCTTCACCGGCCGCCGGCTCTTCAAGGCCATCGACCTCGACATGCCCGAGGATGCGCGCCCCGACTTCCTCGCCGCCGCGCGCGAACGCACGCGCGAGCGGGGCTTCGCCCCCGAGTACTATTTCATCGAAGACCACGCCGGCGACGTGCCCTACTATTCCTATTACGACGCGGGCGGGGCCGAGCCGAAGGCGCGCATCTATGTCGAGGACGGTTACGCCCGCCCCGTCATGCGCGAGATCACCGAGGTGAGCGACGCCGTGCGGGGGCTGCGTAGTTATCAACTGCACCGCGTCTGCTTCCCGCCCGAGGTCAAGGACGAGGTCTACGCGCTCTACCACGGAGGAAGGAGTCAGGGGTCAGAAGCCAGAAGTCAGAATGTGTGACAGCCGGAGAGTTCTTTATTCTGTCTTCTGACTCCTGACTGCTGACTCCCCTGTTTTTTATGCCCGACATGCTCGTCAACTTGCTCCGGCTGCCGCCGTTGGAGCCGATGCTCGAAGGGGCGCGGGGCGCCGGCGTCGTCGTGCGGCGCGCACAGCCGTGGGAGGTCGCGCCCGTGCGCCTCTTTATCGTGGAGAACTTCGAGCCGGGGTGGGCCGACGAGGTGGCCGTCGGCTACGCCAACAAGCCCGTCTCTATTTACCTCGCGCTGCGCGAGCGGCGCGTGCTGGGGTTTGCGGCCTACGAATGTACGCGCCGCGCTTTCTTCGGCCCGATGGGCGTGACCGTCGGCGAGCGCGGGCATGGACTCGGGCGCGCGCTCCTCGTCGCCGGTCTTCACGGCCTGCGCGAGTTGGGCTACGTCTACGGCATCATCGGCGGCGCCGGGCCGACCGAGTTTTACGAGCGCGCCGTCGGCGCCACCGTCATCCCCGACAGCTCGCCCGGCATCTACGAAGGCTCGCTACAGCGCGCCGATGGTTAGATTTTTGCGACCGCGCCGCGACCGCGTCCCTCATGCTTCTGCGCTTCCTTCTCATCCTTTCGCTCATCTGCCACGCGGCGGACGGCACTCGCGCCGCGCAGCACGTTGTGCCGCGCGACGACGCAGCGCGCCGGCCCCCGCGCGTCGCCGTGCTCGACTTCGGCGACACGGAGACGGGGCGGCGAGCGGCAGCCGACGTGGCGGCGCATCTGTCGAAGTTTGCGGGCTTGCGTCTCGTCGATGCGGCGCAGGCGCGCTCCGCCGCCCGCGGCCTCGGCTACACGGGGTCGCTCAATCTCACGCTCGAAGAGGCTCGCGACCTCGGCGCGGCAATCGACTGCGACTACTACCTCACGGGCGACGCGCAGACCCTCCGCCGCTCGTCTTCGGCTGTGCCCGTCTACCACGAGGCATATGCCTCCGTCTTCATCGTCAGCGCCCGCGACGGGCGTCTCATCGCGTGGCAGCGCCCGCACGCCGAAGCGCCCACGCCCGAGGAAGCCGAGCGGCTGCTGGCCGCACAGTTGGCCGACCACGCCGAAGTCTTTCGCATCAGTATGTTTCGCGACGAGGAAGACGAGCGGGCGCGCCGCCGACGCGAGTCGTTGTCGTCGCCGGCGGACGACCCGCCGTATTTTGAGGACGCACCCGAAGAGGGCAGCGACGCGTCGAAAGACTTCGTGCCGCCGCACCCGTACCAGCGCGTGCGTCCCGCCTACCCCGACACCGCCGCGCAGGCCGAGGCCGAGGCGACCGTGGACGCCGCCGTCGAGATCGACGAGCGCGGCGAGGTCATCGGCGTCCGCGTGGTGCGCTGGGGCGGCTTCGGCCTCGACCACGCGGTCGTCGAGACACTTCGGAAGATGCACTTCCGCCCGGCCACGCGCTCAGGCCGCGCCGTCCCCGTCCGCGTGCTCATGCGCTACAACTTCCGCCGCCCCGCGCGGCCCGGCCAGCCGCAGCAGGCGGGCGAGGGCGAGATGAAACTCGGCCCCGCCTTCAAGGCGCTTCTCAACCGAACGCCCTGAGACGGCGCGCCCGCGCGAATCTGTTAGAGACCGCCCTGTCGTAAATCCTTTAGCAAATGCCGCATCGAGCCTCAAACATTCTCCGCGTCGTCTTACTGCTCTGCTGCGCGCTCGCGCTGCTGTCGCCGACGCCCGCCGCGTCCGCGCCGGACGACCGTGCGGCGGCTCGGCGGCCGCGACACGTCACGGCGGAGACGCGCGAGGGCCGGCTGAGAATCTTCGACGAAGTTTGGGAGACGGT
This sequence comes from Pyrinomonadaceae bacterium, assembly GCA_036380435.1. Taxonomy (GTDB): domain Bacteria; phylum Acidobacteriota; class Blastocatellia; order Pyrinomonadales; family Pyrinomonadaceae; genus DASQDT01. The sequence continues at coordinate 6,419 of DASVES010000216.1, forward strand.
GCGCGCCCTCTACTACGACCCGAACCTGCACGGGCTTGACTGGGACGGCCTGCGCGCGAAGTACCGCCCCGAGGCCGCGAGCGCCGGCGGCCCACAGGAGCTTTACTCCGTGCTCCGGCGCATGCTCGCGCACCTCTCCGACCCGCACACGCGCGTCTACGAGCCGGGCCGCGGCGCGGACTGGCGCGAGACGCGACACATCGCCGTCGGCGTCCAGCTCCGCGAGCTGTCGGGCGAACCAGTCGTCGCGCGCGTGGAACGCGGCTCGCCGGCCGAGCGCGCGGGCGTGCGCGCGGGCGACATACTCCTCAGCATCGACGCCGCGCCCGTCCACCAACTCCTCGCGCGCCGAAGCGACGCGGAACAGATGGCCGACGCGCAGCCATCAGATACGCAGCCAGCCGACGACGGGCGCGCGTTTGCCCGCGCGTCTGTGAAAAGGCGTGCGCGTCGTGTCGCGGGTCTCTTCGATGGGCCGGAGAGTTCGACCTTCGAGGCCGTCTTCCGCGAAGAGGGCGGGCGCGAGCGCACCGTCCGCCTGACGCGCGAACTCGTCGCACGCACGCCCGCGCTCCGCGTCCGGCGCGCGTCCGGCGCGTATGTGGTAGTCGAGTTCAACCTCTTCACACAGGAGATCGCCGCCGGGGTGGCGCGCGTCTTCAGGGACGAGTTGAAGGATGCGCGCGGGCTGATTCTGGATTTGCGCGACAACGGCGGCGGCGAGGCCGACGCGATGACTGACATCGCCTCCCTCCTTCTCCCGCCCGGCCTTCCGCTCGGGCGCTTCGACGACCGCGCCGGCCGCACGCGTCTCGAACCACGCACGCGCGCCGCGCTCCTCTCGTCGGCCGACGCGCCCGCGCGCTTCTCGGGGCCGGTCGTCGTCCTCACGGGCGCACGCACGGCGAGCGCCGCCGAAGTCTTTGCCGCCGCCCTGCGCGAGTCGGGTCGCGCCGCGCGCGTCGTCGGCGAGGAGACGTGCGGCTGCGTGCTCGGCATCCGCCGCCGCCACACGCTCCCCGACGGCGGCACGCTCGACGTGAGCGAAATGGACTACCGCACGGCCGCCGGCCAACGCCTCGAAGGCTCCGGCGTCGAGCCTGACGAACTCGTCACGCCCACACGCCGCAGCCTCCGCGAAGGAAAAGACCCGGCCCTCACACGCGCCGTCGAGATTCTTAAAGAGGCGGGAAGGAAGCGGCCGAGCGCACAAAGTTCAATGAGCCGCGGCAGCGGCGGAAGAATGTAGCCCCGGTCGCGAGACCGGGGTATGCGCCCGGCATAAACGAAGGAAGCCCCGGAGGGGCGAAAGAATCTCGACGATGTTTATTCTCAACGTCGAGATTCTTTCGCCCCTCCGAGGCTTCGACTTTCTTCGGCGTCTTCCCCACGGCTTACGCCGTGGGCTACATTCTTCCGCCGCTAACGCGGCTGGTTGACTCGCTTCCTTCGGCTCGTGTTCTCAAGAGACTATTTGCGGCGTGCGGTTTCGTCGAGGTCGAAGAGTGATTTGAGGGCGCGCTTCAGGGCGTCGTCCGAATCCTGCTCCAGTTCCTCCCTCTCCTCCGCGGTCTGCGCCTCGCCGATGCGCCGCAGGGTCGCCTCGCGCGCCTTGATGTAATCCTCCGGGAGCGCGCGCCCGCAGTAGTTGCAGGCGGGGCTGCCCAACGCGAGCAGGCGGCGACGACAGAAGGGGCAGATGCGGTAGTCGGTAGGCTGGGCGGCGGTGGGCGGCGCGCCGCAGTCGGCGCACTTCTTCGCGCCGTCTTCGAGTGTGCTCTGGCAGTATTCACACGTCCGTGGCATCGTCTCGCCGAGCCGGCATGGCGCGTCCGTCTACTTTTTGTTGATTCTCCCGAGGCCGTTGATCTGCGGGGCGACGGCCTTCGGGTCGCCGTAGTAGTCGATGCCGCCGATGCCGTTGACCGTGGCGTCGAGCGCCTCTGTGGCGTGGACGGAGGTCAGGCCCGCGCCGTTGGAGACGACCGTGGCGCGGCGGGCGCGCAGCTCGCGCGCGTCGATGAGGCCCGCGCCGTTCAAGCTGAGGTCGAGCGTGCCGGTCTCGCCCGCGGCGTGCAGGCGGGCCGCGCCCTCCACGCTGATCTTCAGGGCCTCGTTACGCACGCCGCTCAGACGGAAATCGCTCGCGCCGGGAATCGACACCAGTTTCAAGTCGGGCACGCCGATGCGGACGACCGGCGCCGAATTGATGCTCATGCCGCGCTCCTGCGTGATCGTCAAGCGCCCGCCCTCGACCACGGTTTTGATGAGCGGCAGGATGTTGTCGTCGGCTTCGAGTTGAACCGAGCGCGGCTGCCCGCATGTGACTTCGACCTTGTACGCCCCGTTGACGACGATCTCGTCGAACTCCGGCACCTCTCGACTCTCCATCTTCTTATTGCCCGAGCCGGCGACCCTGTCGGTCTGCCGCGCCACGTAGTCGCAGCCGGCGAGCACGAAGGCGAGCAGCACGCAGGCGATTGCGAAAAAGGGATGAAGGCGGAGGGATGAGGGATGAACAAAGGCAGGAGGCAGTAAGCAGGAAGCAGGTGGCAGTCGAGGACGCTCGGCGTCTGCCCACTGCCTCCTGCCCACCGCTGACGGCCTACTCGCCTTCATCCCTCATCCCTCCGCCCTCATCCCTTATGTCTGCTGCGTGCCGCAACCGCCGCAGAACTTCGCGCCGGCCGAGAGCGGCGCTTCGCAGTTCTGGCACTTCTTCGGCTCCATCGATTGCCCGCAGCTCGAACAGAACTTCGCGCCGGCCGCGACCTGCGCGTCGCACTTCGGGCACGCGACCGTCGCGGCCTGCTGCTGCTGCTGCGTCTTCTCGCCGCAGTTCGAGCAGAACTTCACGCCCGCCGCGTTCACGGTTCCGCACTTCGGGCACGGGCTGCCCTGCGCCGCCGCCATCCCCGCGCCGCCGCCGCCTTGTCCCTGCTGCCCTCCGCCCTGCTGCTGGCCCTGCCCGCCGCCGATGGCGCCCGCCATCATCTGCCCGAAGCCGAAGCCCATGCCGAGGCCCATGCCCTGCCCGGCCGCGCCGCCCGGCTGCTTGGCCGCGTCCTGCATCGACTCGGCCGCCTTGTAGCGCATGTACTTGTCCATGTCGCCCAGAGCGCCCATCGACGCCCGCTCGTCGATCTTCTTCTGCACTTCCTCGGGCGGCGTAATCGCCGAGATGAGCATGTCAACCAGCTCAAGCCCCTGCTTGCTGAAGTCCTCGGCCACGCGCGCCTTCACCCCGGCCGCCAGCTCATCGTAGTAGGCCGGAAGGTCTAAGACGGTCTTCAAGTTCTCGCCGAGCAAATCGTTCAGGCGCGAGACGACGATGTCGCGCAGGAAGTCGGCGATGGAGTTCGTCGAGACGATGCCGCGCGTGCCGACGATGGAGCCGACGAAGAGCTGCGGGTCGGCGACGCGGAAGGAGTACTTGCCAAACGCGCGCAGGCGCACCATGAACAGCTCGGAGTCGCGAAACGGGATCGGCTCCTTCGTCCCCCACTTCATGTCCTGAAAGGTGTGGCGCGCGACGAAGACGACGGCCGCCTGAAACGGCGACGTGCCGCCGAACGGGATCGACAGCAGCCGCGTCAGCAGCGGCACGTTCATGGTGGTGAGCGTGTGGCGGCCGGGGCCGAACGTGTCGAGCGCCTTGCCGTCGCGGTAGAAGACGGCCGACTGGTTCTCCTGGACGATGAGCTGCGCGCCCATCTTGATGTCCGTGGCGCCCGACTCCGGGATGCGGTGGACTACTGCCGCGCCCGTCGGGTCGAAGTACTGCAAGATTTCGAGTGCCATTCCGTTTGCTTCTCCCTCAGTTAAAGTGAGCAGTGAGCCGTAAGCAGTGAGCAGTGGAAGACAGTTTTTAACTGCTTACTGCTTACGGCTCACCGCTCACTTCTTGAATCTGATCGAGCCGTTGACGTTCTTGACCGTGAGCGGCGCCCCGCCATCGCCGAGACGCGTGTCCACGTGCCAGCCCGGTTGCCGCTTCTGCGCCTGAAAGCCTAGCTGGTTGTCAACGTCGATACTACCGTTGACGATGGTCGCCTTCAAATCAGCGTCCATGCCTTCGATGAGGCGGAGGGTCACGTCGCCGTTGACGTTGATGAATTCGTGCGGCCCCTCGCGCTCCGCGTCGCGATAGACGACCTCGATGTCGCCGTTAACGAGCTTCGCCTCGATGGGGCCGCGCACGTCGTCGAGTGCGATGTCGCCGTTCTGGAGGGTGACGCCGAGCGAGCCTGTAAACTTCGACACCTGCACGTCGCCCGAGCGCGAGGAGAGTTCCATGCGTTCGAGCGAGCGCGGCAGCTTCACCTCGTAGGAAATTTTCACCTGCCGGTTGTCGGCGGAGGAGAGCGCCAGCAGCTCGTCGTCCTGCGTGAGCCTCACGCGCGCCGCCTGCCGGTCTTCAGCCGAGCCGCCGCGCTTCGTCACCTTCAGCTCGACGCGATCCTCGTCCCAGCCCTCGACCACGATGTCGCCCTGCGTGTTCTTGAGCGTGAAGACCGCGTCGTCGCCCAGTTCAAAGGTCTTGGTCAGCACGGTCTCGTCGGCGGTCACGATGGCCCCGGCCTCATCGAGCACGCTTTCACCGGGCGCAAGACCCGGCAGTCCCGGCGGCGCGGGCGGCGCGGGCGGGGGCATACCCCTTTCCACGGCGGCCATCCTCCTCTGCGCCCCCCGGAACACCACCACGCCGAGCGAGACGCCCAGCACTGCGATGAGCAGCAGGCCGAGCAGCGCAGGGATGAGCCAGCGTCGTCCCTTCGACGGCTGCGCCGCCGCCGGCGCGGACGCGAGCGGCGAGGTGTGTGCGAAGCTCGGGAAGGGCGTCTGCGGCCCCGTGTGTCGCGGCCCCCACAGACCCGCGCCCGTGCCGCGCTGCGGCGGTAGGGTCGTCGTGGCCGAGGCCGACGGCGGAGGCGGCGCAGCCGTGTCCCGGAGAATCTGCGTCGGCGCTTCTCCCGCCAGCGGCGCCGTGGGCGCACCGCAGCGCCGGCAGAACTGCTGCCCCGTGAACAACTCCGTGCCGCAATTTGTACAGCGTTCAGTCATGGCAAAGAAGAGGTCGGTAGTTCAGATTTCAGAGGCTTCACCGAAGACCTTGACGGTTTTCCGACCTCTGACCTCTAAACACCTCCGGCCCCACTTTTATTGCACCCCGAACATGGGGCCGGGCCGCCCGCCCTGCGGGCCGTCTTCCGGCGAGCCGCCCCCGCCGCCGGTGTCGTTGATCGAGCGCGAGCGCTCGTCGAAGGCGCGGTTGAACTCGTCGAGCGCGCGCTCCAGATTGGCGGCGGCCCCCTTGAGTCCTTCGGCGGTGCCCGCGCCGTCCTTGAGCGCGCGCGCGTGTTGCTCCAGCTCCTCGACCTTCTGGACGAGCGCGAGGTCGAACTGATAGAGCCGGTCGAGCTGCGGCTCCTCGATCTTGACCACGTCGAAGAGGCCGCCATAGCCGTAACTGGCGTAGCGGACGCGATTCTCGACCATGTCAACTTTCTTCGCGGCGCGGTCAACGGGGCCGACTTCCATCAGGCGACGGCCGTCGGTCAGCTCCCTCACCACGTCGTTCAAGGTCTGCTTCAGTGTCCGCAGGCGGTCGGCCAGATGCTCGCGGTGCAGCTTGTCGATGTCGCGCCGCCGCTCCTTCTGGACGTAGCCGCCGTAGCCGGGAATCTTCTCGCCGAGCCTCTCAAGCCAGTTGCGCTGGTCGTTCATTTGCGTCTCCTGAAAGAGCTGTTAGCTATTAGCTGTTAGCTATCAGCCATTAGTAAAGCGAACAAAGGGATCGTCTTCAGCGTCGCCTTCACACGCGACGGCGTGCCCGGCCGTCTCCCGCCTTGAGCTGAAAGCTAACAGCTAATAGCTAACAGCTCTATCAATACGTCCTGAAGCCGGGGCGGGTTGCGATTCTAACACCGCCGGGGCCGAAGGCGTAAAGTTGTTGCGTGCGGCGCGCGTCGGGCTTTATTATAGACGCGTCCCCGCACATTTGCAGACTCTGCAGCCGCGGCCCGGCCGGCGACGCGTCTCCCGGCCGGGCTACGGGGGTAAAAAAACGGGCGGGCGCGGCCGGCACGAAGCATCCCACTCGAATTCAAGTCCATCGGGAAACGAACGAACATGAGCGAAGAGACCGACCAGCACACCTCGCAGGCCCCCACGCCCGAGGGCAAATACGTCTACTGCATCATCGAGACCAAGGAGCCGCGCAACTTCGGCCCCATCGGCATCGGCGGGCGCGGCGACGACATCTACACCGTCCACCACGACGGCCTCGCGGCCGTGGTCTCCAACACACTGCTTCAGGTCTACGACCCGACGCGCGAGAACGTCTTCGCCCACGAGCAGGTCAACGAGACCGTGATGCGCGAGTTCACCGTGCTGCCGATGGCCTTCGGCGTCCTCTTCCGCACCGAGGAAGACATCATCGAGCTGATGCGCGGCACCTACGACGCCCTGCGCGACGTGCTCGCCAAGATGGAAGGCAAGGTCGAGTTCGGCCTCAAGGTCAACTGGGATCGCGAGCGCGTCATGGCCGAACTCGAACAGGAGAGCGACGAGATACGCAACCTCAAGGAGCAGATCACCTCGCGCGCCACCGGCTCCACTTACTTCGCCCGCATGCAGCTCGGCCGCCTCATCGAGAACGCGCTCAACGACAAGTCCGAGGGCTACGTCCACGAAGTCTATGCCGTGCTGCGCGACACGGCCGTCGCCTCGCGCGCCAACAAGCCCATCGGCGACCGCATGATCATGAACGCCGCCTTCCTCGTCGAGCGCGAGCGCGAGCCTGAGTTCGACGCCCACGTCAAACAGGTCGCCGCCAAGTACGAGGACAAGCTCTCCTTCAAATACACCGGCCCCTGGCCGCCCTACAACTTCGTCCACATCCGCCTCAAGCTCGAACGCGGCGAGGGCGCGGCGGATGCGATACAGAAGTAGGGAGTCAGGAGTCAGAAGTCAGGAATCAGAATGGAGCGCTCACCCGCCCGGACTTTTACTGACCTGATCGTGTGGCAGAAGGCGCATCAGTTTGTGTTGTCGGTCTATCGATTCAGCGATTGCTTTCCGCAAAAGGCTCGCTCGAAGAATGTCGCTACTACTTGATTCTATCGACCGACCTGAAATACGGCGACGGCCGAGAACTCCTGTCGCGACTCGAAGAAGTCAGCAGGCTACTCGAAAGGTATCAAGCGGCTATTCTTTCTTCTGACTCCTGACTCCTGACTTCTGACTCCCTATGTTCTTCATCGACGACATCCTGCTCGCGCCCGTCAACGGCTTCAAGTTCATCCTGCGTCAGATCGAGGAGCTGGCCAATCGTGAGCTGAACGACGACACGGCGATCAAGGAGCAGTTGCTTGAGTTGCAGATGCGTCTGGAGCTGGGCGAGGTGTCGGACGAGGAGTACGTCGAGGCCGAGCGGGAGTTGTTTGCGCGTTTGCGGGTCATCAAGGAGCGGCAGTTGGCGGCGCTGTCGCAGGTACACACGGCGGAGAGTTCGACGATGACGGTCGAGGCGGGCGGCGACGAGGGCGGCGAGTTCTGGGAGCCGGGCGGAGGCTCGGAGCGTTGACGCGCCGGGAGCGCGCCGGCGGCGGAGGGGCGCGCGCCGCGCCCCGGCCCGCGCGCAAGTCGTCTCAAAAGAAATCCTCCAAATCGCCGCGACGAAAAGCCTCCGCGCCGGACGCGTCTCTCGCACCCGCGACCGATTTTCCCGCCGCGCGTTTTCTCTTCTTCGGCGGCAAGGGCGGTGTCGGCAAGACCACGGCCGCCTGCGCCGCCGCGCTTCTCCTGCTCGAACGAGCCGCCGCCGGCGAGCGTCTTCTCCTCTTCTCCACCGACCCGGCACACTCCCTCTCCGACAGTCTCGACACAAGCGTCGGCGACCGCCTCATCGAAGTCACGCCGCGCGCGCTCCGGCGCACCGCTGCTAACGCCCCGCGACTTTTCGCACGCGAGATGGACGCGGCGGCCGCGCTCGAAGAGTTCAAGACGCGGCACCGCGCCGTGCTCAAAGAGATCGCCGACCGCGGCACGCTCTTAGACGAGGCCGACATCAACGACCTGCTCGATCTCTCCCTGCCCGGCATGGACGAGGTGATGTCGCTCTTCGAGTTGAGCGAGCTGGCGCGCGGCGGCGAGTACGCGCGCGTCGTCGTGGACACGGCGCCGTCGGGCCACACTTCTCGCCTGCTGCGCCTGCCCGAGACGTTCGCGCGCTGGACGCTCGCGCTCGACCGCATGAACGAGAAGCACCGCTACCTGCTCGCCCACTTCGTCCGCGGCCGACGCTTCGCGGCAGACGACGTGGAGCTGTTCCTGCGCGAACTCACGGAGCGCGTCGCCGCCGTCCGCGCGACGCTCTTCGATGCGGCCGGCGCGAGCTTCACGCTCGTCACCATCCCCGAAGCGATGAGCGTCGAGGAGAGCGCACGCTACTACCGCCTGCTGAAAGATGAGGGCGTGCCCGTCACCGACCTCATCGTCAACCGCGTCGAGCGCGAGCACGACGCTTGTCCATATTGCCGCGCACGCGCACGCGCGCAGTCGCCGTGGCTCGCCGAGATTGAACGTGAGTTCAAAGACCTTCACATCCGCCGCGTGCCGCTCCTCCCCGAAGAAGTGCGCGGGGACGTGCGCCTGCGACGCTTCGCCGCGCTCGCGTGGGGCACGGGCGGAAGCCCGACCGTGAGGGAGGGCGTAAAGGCTACGCCGCCGAGCGCTCGCCCTGCCAAAAAACGCCCTCCCTCACGGTCGGGCTTCCGCCTCGGCGAGAAGCGCCTCGTCATCTTCGGCGGCAAGGGCGGCGTGGGCAAGACGACGGCCGCCGCCTCGGCCGCGCTCGCGCTCGCCGAAAGTGACCCCGCGCGCCGCGTGCTCGTCTTCTCGACCGACCCGGCGCACTCGCTCTCCGACAGCTTCGACGAAGAGGTCGGCGCGCTCAAAGAGGGCGTCGCCGGTGTCGGGAATCTGGACGCGATGGAGATCGACCCGGCGGTGCGCTTCGAGGAGTTGAAGGATCGTTATCGACGCTGGACGGATGAGCTGTTCGACTCGCTCACGGGCGGCACGCGCTGGGAGGTGAAGTTCGACCGCGAGGCCATGCGCGAGATGGTCTCGCTCGCCCCGCCCGGCATCGATGAGATCGCCGCGCTGAGCGCCGTCAGCGACCTCATCGACGCGGACACATACCAGACCATCGTGCTCGACACGGCGCCCACGGGGCACCTCCTGCGCTTCCTCGAACTGCCCGAGGTCGCGCTCTCGTGGGTCAGGACTTTCATCAAGCTCATGCTGAAGTACAAGGGACTGGTGCGCTACGGCAGCGTGGCGGAGGAGCTGGTCGCGCTCTCGAAGTCGATCAAGCGCGTCTCGGCGCTGCTCGGCGACGCGGGCGAGTGCGAGTTCGTGGGCGTCGCCATTCCCGAGACGATGAGTCTGGAAGAGACGGCGCGTCTCGCCGAAAGCCTCGCGCGGCTCGGAGTTCCGATGCGCCGGCTTCTCGTTAACAACGTCGTGTCGGCGGAGGCGGCCCTAGCTTGCGACTTCTGCGCCGCGCGCCACGCGGCGCAGGCGCCGGTGCTAAAAAACTTCGCGGAGAGGTTCGACGGCGCGGTAGAATTGTTCCTCGCGCCGCAGCAGCCGCACGACATCCACGGCCCCGCACTTTTGCACGAACACTTCGAGCAGTGGCGAAGCGCAAGTTGAAAGTACGCCCGAGGCGCGCGCCGAAGAGTAAACCGAATGAGCGACAGCGCGACAAAGAAAAACGCGGGCGGCGACGGCCCCGAAGAGGCCGCGGCCCTCTACGTCTACTGCGTCGGCGAGCGCGCGGAGCTTGAGCCGCTGCTCTCCGACGAGGGCGTGCCGGCGGCCATCGAAGAGTCGGGCGCACTGGAGACGGTCGGCGCGGGCGCGCTGGCGGCGGTCGTGAGCGCCGTGCCGCTCGCGGACTACGGCGAGGAGGCGCTCGAAGCGCGCATGAGGGATGCGACGTGGACGGCCACGCGGGCGATGCGGCACGAGCGCGCCGTCGAGTTCTTCGCGCGCCGCGCGAGCGTCGTCCCCCTGCGCTTCGGCACCATCTACCTGACGCGCGCTCGCGTCGCCGCCATGCTTGATGAGAGAGACGCTGAGCTAAGATCGGCCGCCGGCCGCCTGCGGGGCCGCGAGGAGTGGGGCGTCAACGTCTATTTCGACCGCGCGCGTTTGAAGGAGATGGTCGTCGAGTTGAGTCCGCGTCTGCGCGCGCTGGCCGGTCAGGCGTCGGCCGCCGCGCCGGGTCAGTCGTACCTGCTGCGTAAAAAGATCGAGGCGATGCGTGCCGACGAGGCGCGTGCCGAAGTGCGGCGCGTCGCCGGCGAAGTTGAAACAAAACTCGCCGCGACGGCCGCGAGCGCCGCGCGTCTGCGCGTCCTCAAGGACGAGGCGAGCGAGCACGGCGACGTGGCGGCGAAGCTCGCCTTCCTCGTCGAGCGCGAACGCTTCCCCGAGTTTCGCGACGCGGCCGAAGCCCTCGCGCAAAAGTACGAGCCGGCCGGGTTCCGTCTGGAGCTGACCGGCCCGTGGCCCGCTTACAACTTCGCGGCGGGCGAATGAAAGAAAAGGGTAAAGGGTAAAGGGGAAGGGGTCAGGGGTAAAGGGGAAAGGTAGTGGAGCGGCTTTAGTCCCTTCCCCTTTACCCCTGACCCCTTCCCCACAGTTTGTTATGACCGAAGAGCTGGAGTTCACAGGGTTCGACGAGGACGAGGAGCTGTCGCTGCTGGAGACGCTCAACCACGTGCTCGACAAGGGCGTGGTGGTCGCGGGCGACATCACCATCTCGGTGGCGAACATCGACCTCATCTTCGTCAACCTCAACGCCCTGCTCGGCTCGGTCGAGACCGTCAACGAAGTTCTGAGCCGCCGGCGCGACCCCGCGCCCGCGCCGGCCCTTGCTGCGCGCGCTCACGATGAAGGCGCGAAGGCTGATGAAAAGAAGGTGGACACGCGGCGCGAGAGCGGGGTACTCTTGACCGAGCAGTTCCCCCTGCCCCCAGAGCCTTTAGAGTCGGAAGTTTCGGACGCGCGCGCGGGCGCCGCGGTCGAACAGCTCCGCCGCGAAACCGGACGCCTGCCCGAGCGCATCAACATCGACCCGCGCTCGGTCGAGCAGGGTCTGGCGAAGCTGGTGCTGACGCTCATCGAATTGATCCGCAGATTGTTGGAGAAGCAAGCCGTCAGACGGATGGAAGGCGGCAGGCTCAACGACGCGCAGGTCGAAGAGCTGGGGCTGGCGCTGATGAAGCTCGAAGAGAAGATGCGCGAGCTGAAGAGTCAGTTCGGGCTGGAAGACGAAGACTTGAACCTCGACCTCGGCCCCATCGGACGTTTAATCTGAGGGGCCGTGTTCGGGAGCGGTAAAAACTACAGGCAGTCGCGGTCGCGCGCTCTTCGGTTTTCCGTCGAGGCTGCCCCCCGAGTCGAAGGGAGAGACGAGAGTTGTCAAGCGAGCGGACGAGTTTGATCTCGGCGCGCCCACCGGGCCTCGTGGACGTGCTCGACCGAATTCTCGACAAGGGGCTGGTGATCGCGGGCGATGTTAAAGTCTCGCTCGCCAACGTCGAGCTGTTGACGCTCCAGATACGCCTGCTCATCTGCTCCATCGACAAGGCCGAGCAGATCGGGCTGAACTGGTGGCGCTACGACTCGAACCTGACGACGCGCGCCGAGCGCGCCGAGACTGAAAACCTCGAACTGCGCGAGCGGCTCGCGGCGCTCGAACGCGAGATCAGGCGACTGGACGCCCATGCCCCCGCCGCCCCGGTCGCCCAAACGGCCGCCGGCCCCCTGAAGCGCGCCGCAAGCAAGCCGGCCGGCCCCCCGTCGCGCAAGGGCCGCAACCGTTCCCCGTAAATCTTTCTCCTCTGAAAAGCCGCGGCCGTCTGAACGAAGGCGCCCAGGACGAGCGCGGCGCCGGGAGCGCGCGCCGGAGGTAATGGGCCTCGCCACCCGTTAAATTTTCAATAGACCGAAGAGAGGAAACCGAAAAGAAATGGCTGTTGAGAGAGCGCCGGGCGGAACCAGTCTGATCGATGTCCTCGACCGCGTGCTGGACAAGGGCATCGTCATCGACGCGTGGGTGCGCATCTCGCTCGTCGGCATCGACCTGATCACGGTGGAGGCGCGCGTCGTCGTCGCCTCCATCGACACCTACCTCAAGTACGCCGAGGCCGTCGGCCTGACGCCGGCCGTCTCGCGCCCCGCCATGGGGCCGGCCCCGGCGGCGGCCATAGGGCCTGCCCCAGTGGCGGCCGAGCCAATCGGCGAAGAGACGCGCCGACGCACCACCATCGAGGTGGAACGACAGTAAGACGAGAATTCAGGAGTCAGGAGTCAGAAGACAGAATGAAGAAGGGTCACGCCTTTCATTCTGACTCCTGACTCCTGACTCCTGACTCCTGCTTTTATGGATCGTCTCACGGAAACGTCACAGGCGGAGCCGGCCGCGGCGGGGGTAGCGGGCGGCGACGCGCGCGCGCGCACACCGGAGACGGAACGCCACTACGAGCTGCTGTTTGAGACGACGACGCAACTCCTCGCCGCGCCGACCGTCGAGGAGCGAATGCTCCTGACGCTCGACGCCGTCACCTCCGGCCTCGGCTACCCGCACGCGGCCGTCGCCCTCATCGACAAGCGTCAGGTCACACTCAAAGTCCGCATGGCCGTCGGCTTCGTGGACGACGCGGCCGTCTGCGATGTAGAGACGCCGCTCGACGCTAACGGGCCGCACGTCTCGGTCGTCCACGACGGACACCCCGCATGGGTCACCCGCCGCGCCGGCGAGCCGGCCTCCGTCGCCTTCCTCGACCGCTTGGGATGTCGCGACACAGACCTGCTCGCGCTCCCACTCTTCGGCGGACAGCCCGGCGTGGCCGAGAAGACCGGAGGCGAGTTCGCCCGCCGCCCCTACGACGACGAGCGCTACTGGATGCCCGAGGCGATGTGCATGGGCGCCCTCTATGTCGGCGCGCTTCAAGTCGAGATGGGCGAGGAGCAGTATCGCCTGCTCACACGCCTCGCCGACCGCGTCGGCGTCATCCTCTCGGCCGCCGTCCAGATGGAGCAGTTGAACTCGTCGGTGCGCAAGCTCCAGCGCGAGCGGCAGTGGGTGGAGTCCGTCATGCAGTCGGTGGCCGACCCCATCGTCCTGACCAACCTCGACAACGAAATCCTTCTCCAGAATCGCCGCGCCGAACAACTCTTCAGCGGTCAGAAGAACGCCTCGCCCGGCAAGCGCCGCGCGCTGGAGATGAACGACCTGCTGTTTTCGGCCTACCTGTCGAGCGCGGCCGTCGCCTCCGAGGGGATCGTCGCGCGCGACCTCACCTTAGTTGACCCCATCGACGGCTCCGACATCCACTTCGAGGTCGTCTCCACACCCGCGCTCGACACACGCGCCGAGCGCATCGGCCTCGTCTCCGTCTTCCGCGACGTGACCGACCTGCGCCACGCCAACGAGGAGCTGGCGCGCAACTTCGCCAAGCTCCAGCAGGCCGAACAGGAGGCCCGGCGCGAGCGCGACCGCCTCGACCTGATTCTGGAAAACGTCGGCCACCCCGTCGCCGTCTCCGACCCGGCCGGCAACTTCATCCTCTTCAACTCGCGCGCCGAGCGGCTCTTTCAGGAGCAGGCCGACATGGCGCCGCGCGCCGCACGCGCCGCACGCGCCAACGCCGTCAAGCTCACCTCCTTCATCTCCGGTCTCGCCTCCGAGGCCGGCAGCGGCCGCCGCGACGAGATCGCCCTCATCGACCCCGAGCTGGGCGAATCACTCCCGATGGAAATCACCGCCGCCGAAGTCACCGACGCGCGCGGGCAGGTGACGGCCGTCGTCTCCATCCTTCACGACCTGACGGAGATTCGCGAGCTTGAACGCCGCCGCGTCGAGCAGCAGCTCTTCGAGTCGGAGAAGCTGGCGGCCGTCGGGCGTCTGGCCGCCTCCATCGCGCACGAGGTCAACAACCCGCTCGAAGCCATCAAGAACTCGCTCTACCTCCTGACGACGAGCCAGAATCAGGACTCCAACACGCGCTTCCTCGAAGTCGCCCGCAAGGAGACCGAGCGCGTCTCGCACATCATCCGGCAGATGCTGGGATTTGCGCGCCGCTCGGGCGAGGTCGAGCCGACGGACGTTAACCAGATCATCGAGGAGACGCTGGTTCTGGTCGAGAAGAAGATGAAGCAGGCGCGTGTGCGCGTCGCGCGCGAACTCGAAGCGGGGCTGCCGCAGGTGCGCGCCCGCGCCGACCAGCTCCGGCAGGTCTTCCTCAACCTCATCCTCAACGCGCAGCAGTCAATCGACGGCGAGGGCGAGGTGCGTATCCAGACGGGCCGCTACGATCAGGCGCTCCAGCCCTCGATCTCGGTTCGCATCAGCGACACCGGCAAGGGCATCAGCGAGCAGGACGTGGCGCGCATCTTCGAGCCGTTCTTCTCCACCCGCGCCAAGGGCACGGGCCTCGGACTCTGGGTCTCGCAGGACATCGTGCGCCACCACGGCGGGCGCATCGAGGTGACGAGCATCGAAGGCCAGGGCACCACCTTCAACATCATCCTCCCCATCGACTCGCCGACGCTCACGGAGACGGATGTCAGCCCAAAGAAGCACTAACGGCGACGGGACGACAGGAGCGCTCGGCGGCAGCGGCCGGCGCGCGCCCACGAGGAAACGCGTCCTCGTCGTGGACGACGAGGAGAACGTGCGCGTCACCACCGCCGCCATCCTCGAACAGGATGGCTACTACGTTGACACGGCCGGCGACGGCCGCGAGGCCCTTCAGAAGGTGGAGCGCGGCGGCTTCGACCTCGTGCTCACCGACCTCCGCATGGACGACATGGACGGCGCCGCGCTCTTGAACGAGCTGCACACACGCCACCCCAGCGTCGTCACCGTGGTCTTGACGGGCTACGCCTCCATCGAGTCGTCCATCGACGCGCTGCGTCAGGGCGTCTACGACTATCTCGTCAAGCCGTGCGTCATCGAAGACCTGAAGCGCACCGTCCGGCGCGCGCTCGAACACCGCGACCAGAAGGCGCGCATCTCGGAGCTGTCGAACCCGGTGGTCGAAATCTGGGACGGCATCCTGTTGCTTCCGCTCGTCGGCACGCTCGACGACCAGCGCTCCTCGCAGATGTCCACCACGCTCCTCAACGCCGTCCGCGCCAAGTCCGCGCAGGCCGTCATCATCGACATCACCGGCTGCACGGTGGTGGACACCTACACGGTCGCGCACCTCATCAACACGGTGCGCTCGGTGCATCTGCTCGGCGCGACGGGCGTCATCACGGGCGTCGGGGCCTCCATGGCCTCCGACCTCGTCAAGCTCGGCATCGACCTCCACGAAATCAACACGCGCCGCCGCCTTGCCGACGGCCTGCGCTTCGCCTTTGAACTGCTTAACGTGGGAATCAGAGGTCAGAGGTCAGAGGTCGGAGGTCAGAAAAAACGCGACCTCTTCACTGACCTCTAACCTCCAACCTCTGACCTCTGACTTTCTATGTCTTCCCTCGACCCTACACAAACGAACGGCCATGAGGCCACGCGGCTGCTCGTCGTGGACGACGAGGAGAGCGTGGCGATCACGGTGAGCGAGGTGCTCCGTCTCGAAGGCTTCGAGGTGGACACGGCGATGAGCGGCGCCGACGCCGCCGTGCAACTCGGCCGCGCGCACTACGACCTCGTCCTTACCGACCTCCACATGGAGGAGGGCGACGGCATCTCCGTGCTCGAAGAGGTGCGCCGTGTGTCGCCCATGACGATTTCGATTGTGCTCACGGGCTTCGCCTCCGTCGAGTCGGCCATCGCCGCGCTACGCAAAGGGGCCTACGACTATCTCGTCAAGCCCTGCATCATCGAGGAGCTGAAGCTCACCGTCCGCAGAGGGCTGGAACACCGCCGCCTGATGCTCGCCGAGCAGAGCGCCCGGCTCGGGCTTCAGGACCTTAACCGCGAACTCGAACAGCGCGTGCTGGATCGCACCGCGGAACTCCAGCGGCTCAACGACGAACTCCTCGAAGCCAACCGCGCCAAGGACGTTTTCCTCGCCACGCTCTCGCACGAGCTGCGCACGCCTTTGACGCCCGTCCTCGGCTGGGTCAACCTGCTGCGCGCGACCGGCGCCTCGGGCGACCCGAACCTCCTCGCCCAAGGGCTCGACGCCATCGACCGCAACGCACGCCTTCAGGCGCGCCTCATCGACGACCTGCTCGATATCTCGCGCATCATCTCGGGCAAGCTCCGGCTGGAGTGGGAGGTGGTCGATCTGTGTCAGGTCGTCGAGGCGGCGGCCGAGACCGTGCGCGGGTCGGCCGAGGAGAAGGGCGTCCGGCTCGAAGTGCAGACGAGCGCCGCGCCGCTCGTCGTCAGAGGCGCGAGCGTCCGGCTCCAGCAGATCGTCTGGAATTTGCTGGCGAACGCCGTCAAGTTCACGCCGCCGGCGGGCGTCGTCTCCTTAAGGCTGGCGCGCGAGGGACGGGAGGCGCGCGTCGTCGTCGAAGACACGGGGTCAGGCATCGCGCCCGAGTTTCTGCCGCACGTCTTCGACCGCTTCCGGCAGGCCGACGGCTCGACCACGCGCCAGCACGGCGGCCTTGGCCTCGGCCTCGCAATCGTGCGCGCGCTCGCCGATTTGCACGGCGGGCGCGTTGAGGCCGAGTCAGAGGGGCCGGGGCACGGCTCGCGTTTCATCTTCGCACTGCCCTGCGCCGCCTCGGCCGCCGTCATCGACGAGGCGATGGCCAGCGTGGATGCGCCCACGCTCGCGCGGCCCGTCCTCGTCGTGGACGACTCGCCGGAGACGCTCGAACTCCTCGAAATGTTCTTCTCGCGCAAGGGCTACGAGGTGTTGACCGCCGACTCCGCCGAGCGCGCCCTCGAACTCGCGCGCGCCGAGCCGCCCGCCCTCGTCATCTCCGACATCAGCATGCCCAACGTGGACGGCTACCAGCTCCTCGCGCGGCTGCGAGAGCTGCCCGGCCTCGGCGACGTGCCCGCCATCGCCCTCTCCGGCTACGCCATGGAGGAGGATCGCCAGCACGCCCTCGAAGCCGGCTTCGCCGTCCACATCGCCAAGCCCGTAGACCCCGACGAACTCCTCGCGACCATCCAGCAGCTCACCTCCTCTGAAGAACAAGGATGAAGAAGAAGTAAATCGTGAATCGTAAATCGTGAATCGTGAAAGACAGGTTCTTCGATTCACGATTTACCATTTACGATTCACGGCCTTTCATTCATCCCTCATCCTTGCTATTTCCCGGCCCCGGTAATATGCTGCGCCCGCTCATACGCCGGCAAAGATGTCTTCGCCGATTTGAACCCGAGTGATGCGCGTCTGGCTTTCCCGTGTCTCACGTTTTCGGTGGTGGGTCGAGTACAAATCGAGCCTCTACACCTCATCGTCCACCGCACAGGCGTCGTCGCGAAATGATTCTACTCAGAGACGCATAACGCACAGATGCGCCGGGAGAAATGTTCGACTCTGCTCCGTCGATCAGACCTGGAAATGACTAACCACTCACGTTTCAGGCTTGCAAACCCAGACGCCGACGGCCCCGTCTGCTCAGGCGACCACAGGCCCCTCCCAATGAGCACAATCTCTTAAAGTCGAGCGCGCCGGCACGGACGGTCGCGGCGGCGTTCCGGTCTGCCCAGCCCCGGCCTTCGTCCCGCACGCGGCGCGTTCGGCCCGTCCGCCGGCCCGGCCGGCAGCTTTCAACGCGTGCGACGCCAGCGTCCGACAAGTTGAGAAGGGAACATAAGGAGCGTTTATGACCACGAAAAGTAATCGGAAAGCCGGCGGCGGCAAGCGAGCCGGCAAGAGCGCGGCAGGTGCGAAGAAGGCGAGCGGCAAAACGGCCGCGCGCAAGAAGGCAGGCAAGAGGAAGCAGGCGGTGGAGCGCGAAGAGGGGCCGCTCGGCTGGCTCGTCCCCACGCTGGAAGCTTCCTACACGCGGCTGGTCCCGCGCGAAGAGTATGAGGCCGCACAGGCGGAGGCCGCCAGGGATGCCGCCGCTAAGAAGGCTGCCGGCAAGAAGGCCGGCGCCAAGAAAGCCGGTGCTAAGAAAGCTGGGGCCAGGAAAGCCGGCTCTAAGAAATCCGGGGCCGCGGGTCCCGAAGCGTTCGAGAGCACGCTCCAGCCGGGCGAGGGCGAGTCGGTTCTGGCGGACGTGGCGGATAATCTCTGGGTGGATCGGCTGGCCGAGTACAAGCGCCGCAAGGCGGCGAGCGCGCTCGGCCTGGGGGGAGCACCGGCGGCAGTGGCAAGCGGCGCCGCTAGGGCGGGCGCGGCGCCGCTGCCGCCCGGCCCTGTCGTACCGGGGCAGAAGAACTGGGGGCCGCTGGGGCCGTCCGTCGTCATGGAAGCGCAGGCGCATGGACTGCCCGCCGTCGGCGGCCGCGTCTCCGGAATAGCCATCGCGCCGGGCGGGCAGCTCGTCTACGCCGCCACCGCCAACGGCGGCGTCTTCCGCTCCGAAGACGCCGGCATCTCCTGGCGCTCGCTCATGGACGCCTTCGATGTCGATCCCACCACCTTCGCCAGCACCAGTCTGGCCTGCGGCGCCATCGCCATCGACCGCAACGACCCGAAACGCATCTACGTCGGCACGGGCGAGGGCGACACCCACGGGATGTTCCAGCAGCGCATCATCAACGCCCTGCCCGCCTACCGCGGCATCGGCCCCATCCGCAGCGACGACGGCGGCCAGAACTGGGTCGAGGAGCCGACCGCTTCGGGGTCGCCCACGCTCGCCGGCAAAGCCTTCTTCGCGCTCGCCGTCGATCCCGCCAACCGCGAATCGGTCGTCGGCGCAACGACCGACGGGCTTTACCAGCGCACGCTGGCCACGGGCGGCGCGCCTAGCTGGACGAGACGACGCGCCGGCCTGTTTTCGAGCGTCGTCGTCGCCACTTCGGGAAGCACGAAGCGTTTCTTCGCGGCCGAGTGGGGCCGGGGCGTCATCCGCTCCTCGAACGGCTCCTCGTGGTCAACGCTCGGCGCCGGGTTCCCCACCACGAACGTCGGGCGCATCGCCCTCGCGGTGCAGCCCAACAACCCGAACCTCGTCTACGCCTTCGTCGCCGACGCGAACGGCGCGAGCCGCGGCGTGTTCCGTCTGAACAGCGTCACGGGGGCGTGGAAGCAGGTCACCGGCGTGCCCTCCGTGCTGCCCTCGCCGCAGGGGGATTACGACCTCGCCATCGCCGTCGATCCGACGGACGCCGACCTGATTTATCTCGGCGGCAGCTACTTCCACGACAACGAGTTCTGGCCCGCCTCCGTCTGGCGCTGCCGCGTCAAGGCCGTCGGCTCGGGCTTCACGATGAGCGGCGTCTCCATCGGCAAACACGCGCACGCCGACGTACACGTCCTCACACATTCGCCGAATGACCCCAACGCCCTTTGGGTCGGGTGCGACGGCGGCGTCTTCCTCAACCGCGACCCGCGCGGCACGGGCATCTTCGCCAGCCGCAACAACGGCCTGTCGTGTCTCTGCACGAACTTCTTCGCGCAACATCCCACCGACCCCAACATCATCTTCTGCGGCCTTCAGGACAACGGCACGGCGCGCACCGGCGGCGGCCCCATCTGGAGACACGTCAACTGGGGCGACGGCGGCTACTGCCTGATCAACTGGGCCGACCCGCGGCAGGTGCTCGTCTTCGCCAACGGCAGCATCTACCGGGCCACGGACGGCGGCCTCAGTCACAACTCCTGGTCGCGCACCGAGTTCGATTGGGCGACGATGACCGAGCCTATCGTCGGGCCGCCGTTCAACCCCTCGAAGCCCGCGGAGGCAAAGCTCGTGGCGCTCGGCGCGGGCCGTCAGGTGCGTCTGTCGAAAGACTTCGGCGCCTCGTGGTTGGCGGCCGACATCGTCTCGCTGCCCGGCGCCGACCCCTCGGGGAGCATCTTCTCCCTCTCCTTCGCCTCGGCCTCGCGCTTCTTCGTCGGCACGACGGCCGGCGATGTCTTCCGCGTGGACAAGTCCGGCAGCTCGTGGACGGCGACGCGCATCGACAACGCCGGCGCGGGGCCGCTCCCGCTGCGCGGCCTCATCTCCGACATCGCCGTCGATTGGGCCGACCCCACGCTCAGCTCCATCTACGTCGCCTTCGGCGGCATGGGCGATTTCCGGCACGTCTGGCGCTTCAACGGCACGCGCTGGCAGGCGCGCAGCGGCGCGGCCACCGGCTCCACCAACCTGCTCGACGTTGAGCACAACGCCATCACCGTGGACAAGAGCGCCCCGGCGAACGTCTACGTCGGCGCCGACATCGGCGTCTGGCACTCCAGGGACGGCGGACTGAACTGGGTGACTCTGCCCAACGGCCTGCCCGACGCGCCGATCTTCGACCTCCAGACCCACCCGACGCGGCGAATCCTGCGGGCCGCCACGCACGGGCGGGGCATTTACGAATATCCGCTCGACCCCGCGTCGTAAGATGTGAGGGCCGCGCGTCGCGCCGTTGCGACGCGCGGCCCTCGCGAACAAGCTGGGGAGGTAATCCGTCATGCTCCAGACATTGGCGACAGCCTATGTCCTCGTTCTCGTCGCCGAGCTGGTCGGCGACAAGCTCATCTATACGGCCGGCTCACTGACGACGCGCTTCCGCGCGCTGCCGGTCTTCTGCGGTCTGTCGCTCGCGTTCATGTTGAAGATGCTGGCGGCGGTGAGCGTCGGCCGTTTCATCGCCGAGTTGCCGGGCGCGGTGGTGGCCGGCGTGAGCGCCGCCACGTTCTTCGCCGCGGCGGCCGTCATCTGGTTCCGGCGCGGCGGGGGCGAGGCGTCGCCGAAGGCGGAGGCCGAGGCAGGGTGGTGGCGCGCCGTCGGCGTCTCCTTCGCCGCCGCGTTCCTCACCGAGTGGGGCGACATCGGACAGCTCACGGCCGCCACGCTCGCCGCGCGCCACAACGCGCCGCTCGTCGTCTGGTTCGGCGCGACCCTCGCGCTGATGACCAAAGGCGCGCTCGCCGTCACGCTCGGCGTGGGCCTGCGCCGTAAGGTTCCCGCCCGCGTTCTGCGCCCCCTCGCCGCCTCCGTCTGCGTCGTGATGGGCTTGGTCTCCGCGCACGGAGTATTCAGATAAGGCAAAAAAGGCCGTAAATCGTAAATCGTAAATCGTGAATCGAAGAACCTGTCTTTTACTATTTACGATTTACCATTTACGATTTACGGCCTTTTTTGCCTTGTCCGCGCGCTGAGAACCGTGTGGGCGACGACCGCCGCGATGATGACGGCGCCGCCCGCGATGGCCCAGGGCGAGGGGCGCTCGCCGATGAAGAGGTAGACCCACACGGGGTTCGACACCGGCTCGACGTAGCCGACCAGACCCGCGTCGAGCGAGCGCACGCCGCGCTCGATGCCGCGCGTGAACAAGGTGTAGGCCACGCCGATCTGG
>DASVES010000217.1:0-5061 GCA_036380435.1 Pyrinomonadaceae bacterium
CAATTTGACAGGGGCGCCCGGCCACTTACCTGACGCCCCTTGCGCCAGAGCGCCAACTCCTCACTTGAACTTAAAGTTCGCGCGGTAGATGCTCCCGTCGTTCAACTGGACTACCAGTTGCCGACATGTTCCGGCCCATGCCGTGCTCGTCTTCCAGATATAGACATACTGGTCTGACGCGGCATCGTAGCTGAGGCTGCTGCCGCCCGCCGTCACCGTGTCTTCCAAAACAACCGCGGGGTCGGAGGAGTTGCACGCGATTGGCCCTGAAGAGGGAGAGTTGGGGGCGAAGATATTGAGCCCCTTGTCCCCGCTCAGGCTGAACTTCACGGGAATCGCCCTGCCGGCATTTACCGTATTGACCACCGGCAGATTGTTGACCGGCGAGAAGAACCCCGCGAAGTTATAGTTTACGGTCACGGTGAAGCTGCAAGCGGAATCGTTGCCCGCGTCGTCTGTCGCCGTGGCGTTAACCGTCGTCGTACCGACGGGGAAGACCGAGCCGGAAGCCGGGCTGCTCTCGACCGTCACACTCGAAGAGCAACTGTCCATAGCCGTCACCGCCGGATAATCCACGGCCATCGAGGTCGCCGACGAATTCGGCGGCAGCATGACGACGACGTTGGCCGGACAGGAGATGATCGGGTCGGTGGTGTCTACGATGTTGACGATCACATCATCGGAGTCTGTGCCTCCGCCCGTGTCGGTGACGGTCAGCGTGATGGTGTGCGAGCCTGCCGGCAGTGAGACGTTCAACGTCGAACCCGAGCCGAGCGTGGTCGCGCCCTCTGTCCAGTCGTAAGCGTTGATCGTTCCGCTGCCCGGTGTGGAGGCCGTGCCGTCGAGCGTGACGGATGTCAGCGCGCCCGCGCACTCGACGGTCTGATCCGGCCCTGCGTCGGCGATGGGAGTCGCCGGGGCGGGGCCGAACTTCTGGATGCGTTCGTTGCCCGTGTCTGCGACAAAGATGTTACCGGAGGCGTCCGCCGCCACGTCATGCGGGCCACTGAGTTCACCGTCGCCGGTGCCCGCGCTGCCGCAGGAGTCTATGAAGACGCCGGTTGAAGAAAACTTCTGGATGCGGTTATTACCCGTGTCGGCAACGTAGACGTTGCCCGTCGTGTCAACCGAAATCCCCTGAGGCCCGTTGAACTGCCCGGTGGCCGTGCCGTTGCTGCCCCACTTGGTGAGGAATGTGCCTGACGAGTTGAATTTCTGGATGCGGTGATTGCCCGTATCGGCCACGTAGATGTTGTCGGATGCGTCAACCGCCATTCCGCCGGGCGCGCTGAATTGCCCGTTCCCCGTGCCAGAGCCGCCCCATGCCGTGATGAACGCGCCGGCAGGCGAGAACTTCTGGACACGGTGGTTGCCCGGGTCGGCGACGTAGATGTTGCCCGCCGAATCGACGGCGATACCGGCAGTGCCGGCGATGAACTGGCCGTTGCCGCTGCCGGGGCCGCCGCCCAACGACATTTGAAAAACGCCGCTGGAGTTGAATTTCTGTACCCGGTTGGTGAACGAGTCGGACGCGTAGACATTGCCTGCCGCATCCGTGGCCACTTTCCACGGGGTGACGAACCCGCCGTTCACATCTCCGGGGACGCCGAACTGCAACACGAAGACGCCACTGGAGTCAAACTTCTGTACGCGATTATTCTCGTCCGGGACATACACATTACCGGCGTTGTCAACGGCGATGCCCCGCGGGTTTAAAAACTGTCCGGGGCCTGAGCCGGTGCTTCCAAACTTCAGGAGGAAATTGCAGGCCGCCGCCGCCGAGCCTGTCCATGTCATCAACGTGGCGAGGAGCACCAGAGCAAGCGCGGGCCAGCTAAATTTCCTTAGACGCAAATTGAACAGGCGTGTGGTTGAACGACCTACGAACGGGGGATGTAAACTCATTTCGAACTCCTTTGTCGGGGGAAGGTGGATAGGTGTGCGCGCACCGGGTAGGTCGGATGCGCGTCGGGTCGCATGCGGTTCGGGAACTCAAGGACGCACTCTCGTCCTCCGTTAAAGACCCATAGCAGTTAGAGAGTTCGCGAGGGAATCTTCCGGTGTTTCTATTTTAGCTCGATACAACAGACCCGCCAGAGATAGCTCAGATGACTGCGAGCGGCTACCGAGTCGATTGTCACGCAGGCAAAGAAACAAGAACCTCAGAGGGTAGGCACAGTATTCATTATCGTGATAGTTGTCAAGATTTATCAGAGCAGGCGAAATGGCCGGCCGTCTTGCCGCCTGAGAGTGTCGGCAACCCCGGATGAGGCATAAAGAATTGTGAGAATCTCTTGTCGCTCGTTGTTCACTTGAATGACTTGTTAGCTGCGGCGCTGCTATCCGACTATCTACTCAGGACAGGCAAATAGGCCTGCCATGCTCCTACCGCTTCCCGATACTGCTTCGCCATCACTCTGACGACCTGCCCGATGTGGCCGAGGTCATGCACTACCCATGTCGAGAGCAGATGGCCGAGTGTCACCACCCCAAGTTGAGGATGCGTCCCCCGCTTCCCCAGCATCTCCGGGCTTAAGTTCATTCCCTCCAACTCCTTCAAATTCTCTCCCCGGAGCCACTCGAACCTGTCCAGCAGATCGCCCAAACTCTGGCCTCTCGACTTCTCGAACATAGCGAAGCGGTCGAATGTCTCGAAAGGGCGACTCTCGCCACACTCCAGGATGATCCTGGCCCGCGGAATCCAATCGGCTTCCTCCCCGTGGATCAGATGACCCACAACATCAAAGGGGCTCCAGCTCTCAGGGCCTTCGTTTGCAAGAACCCACTCTTCAGGGAGGTGGCGCAACAGCGAATTCAGCGTAGCAGGAGTACGCCTGAGAATTTCTTTAGCATGACCGAGTTGGAACTCCATCAGTGATTGCCCTCGCAAACGTCTTTCATAAATCAGGACGCTTACCGACACAGGAGGCAGCTCACGCCCGTCATCAGCCGCCGCGCTTTCAACGCCGACAGCGTCAAGTCCGGCGATCATAAGCGTCTTCGGTTCGATACAGAGCAAGCTTGACGCGCTGGCGCACGGCAACGGTCTACGCTTAACAAGAGGCCACTCGATACTCAAAGCGGCTTGAATGAGTGCGCGCCGATGTGGCCGACTTTCAGGTTGGGGATGTAGAACCGTGTACCTCCGCCGGGCAAATTCTTACTGCCGCCTACTGAGGGACTGCATACCGCCCGACCTTCTCGCGCTCCCGATGCTGTGCTTCCCCCAGGTCAATAATCGGAGGCTACAGATTGTCGCCCGGTGTTGGAGATGATGAGCGGGTCACTCCTTCTGATACGCGAAAGAGATGTTTTCTATTCGCACGATCTCCCACTTCCGCAGCACAACATACGATTGCAACTCGTAATGCAGACGAAGCCTGCCGGCCAGCTTTTTCGTAATCCCTTGCTGCTCCGCGCGCGGCGATGTGCGCGTCCGCAGGTCGATGACGAATGTCGCCCGGTCGCCCGCGAGTTGCTTCTCTAAAATCTCTATCTCCTTCGGCTCGGAGGGGTAGAATCGCCAGCTTGAGGGTTCCGAAGCGTCGCTCTCCGCCGGCAGACTGACCCGCTTTTCGTTGATGTCTTCGCGTATATTTTCCAGAGTGATTTCAGGCCGCAGGTCTTCGGGCGGCTGGCCGCCCTCGCAAGCGCCTGCTAACGCTGACAAGAGTAAGAGGAGAAGCAAAGAAAATTCTCGGCGGCTCACAAGTAAGTCCTCAACACGGAGATAAGCATTTGATCGGCGCGCACAGTACAGGTGGGGCTAAATTAAATCTGCACATCGCAACAGTTACAACCTTGTGTGCTCTCGCCCCGAGCCACAGCTATGCTGCACCGCCCACGAACGGGGTCGCCAGAATAATCGCATACAGGCAGCCCGTTTTTCTAGCCCCTTAACAAGAGGATGCCTAACGCTGGCCTTAGAGCCGCGGCGCGCGATCAGCATTCAAGCTGAAGGAAAAGGAATTATTTGAGAAACAGGCAATCGCGCCGTCCGCATGCCGTTGTTATGCCGCGGCGCGGGTAAACTACCTCTTCTTAAATAAGTAGTTGGGGTTTTTTATTACAAGTTCATACCTGCCCGTCGCTTGGACTTCTGCGACGACTTTACACACATCCCACCCCGAGCCGTCGGCCGAGTCGTCGAAGAGGACGAAGCCGGCGCTCTCAAGGAACTTGTCACAATTCTCGAAGTCTCGTTTGGCAAATTCGTATGTGTGGTTGCCGTCGATGTAGCAGAAGCTTATGGGGC
This sequence comes from Pyrinomonadaceae bacterium, assembly GCA_036380435.1. Classification (GTDB taxonomy): domain Bacteria; phylum Acidobacteriota; class Blastocatellia; order Pyrinomonadales; family Pyrinomonadaceae; genus DASQDT01. The sequence goes on from DASVES010000217.1 coordinate 4,256, forward strand.
CGCCGAGCCGCACCGATCTCCCCAGAATGTCGCTTACCTCTTCCGACCTGCGCCACGCGCCGAAGAGTTCATCAGAGAGCATCTCCACCGTGTACGGCAAGTCGTCACGGCTAAACATCCTGATGTTGCGCGTGTAAGTCTCCTTAACGAACGCCCTGTAGTCGGCGTGGCCGATGGGAGAGTCGCCGAGCGTGCGCCCGTCCTGCGCCCCTTCGAACGCCCACTTGTCACTTGTGATGAGCTGGTTACTCACGCCGCGCTTCCGCTTGTAGTAGGTCAGCAGGTTAGTGGAAAGCCCGCAGAACGAGCCGACCTCGACGATCGGCGCCCGGCTAGGTAAATTCCTGATGGCGTGATCGAAGCAGTAGAGATTCCCCCTGTGAAGCATCCCGGCATTAGCGAAACAAACCCAGTTTACGTACTCGTCAGATATGTCAATGAATTGACTATTACCGGCTCTGGCTGCGAGTTTTCGCACAAGTCTGGTAGCAAAATTTCTCATGATGTCCTTATGTGATCGCGAGCGCCTAACGCCCAAATTAACCGGCGAGCTATCAACGTTAAAGATGAGAGCGGCGCTGAATGCGAGTCCGGTTGAATGAGATGTTAGGCCGTTGCCTCACCAGAGGTTTCCCCGTCGTCTTTATCGCTAGGCGGCGATTCAACTTGTAAAAGGTATTGCCGCAACCCGGTCTTCAGTCGTTGCTGCACTACCCACCCCAAGTCCGTGAATGAGAACGCTGTATCTCCATTTGAAAACTCGCCAGCAATACGGATGACTTGTTTGTCAAGAAGGCGAGAGGTCG
>DASVES010000218.1:0-2223 GCA_036380435.1 Pyrinomonadaceae bacterium
GTTGAATCTCTCCGCGCGAACTCCGCGCCCTTTGCGACTCCGCGGTGAATCTACTTCCGCTATCACTCAGGTGAAGGTCGCTCGCGCAGCTCGCGCAGAAGCTCCTCGCGGAAGTAGCCGGCAGGTATTGTGCCCTGCTTCATAAAGAGGAGGTGGAAGGTCTTGGGCGAGAATCGTTCGCCCGCCATGCGCGCGGCCTCGCGGCGCAGGTCGAATATCTGATCTTTGCCGAGGCGATAGGTGATGGCCTGCGTGGGCCACTTCGAGTAGCGGAAGATGGCGCGCTCCGAAGATTCGCAGCTCGCGCGCTTGGCGTCTGACTTAGTCGTCTTGTCCGAGCACTTGCCGGGAAGAAAATCGACGACCTCCGAGAAGAGATCGACCGCCTCGTCGTAGGTCATCCGGTTGGTGTGGATGCCGGTGTCGATGCGGACGCGGAGGTCGCGATAGAGCTTGCCCTGAAGCTGGTAGAGCCGCTCCTCGGGCGTGTAGAAGCCCTCGGGCGCGCCGGCCGCGGGTTCGGCCATCAGCGCCTCGGAGTAGAGCGCCCAGCCCTCGGAGGCCATCGAGTCCTGCCACATCGAAGAGGAGTCTTCAACCGCGCCGGGGGTGAGCCAACGCACGGGGGCGATCTGTTCGCGCGACTGCGTCATCACCTTGAAGTGCCAGTCGTGGCCGGGAAAGCCTTCGTGCGCGGCGAGGTCGGCGAGCGCGGCGCGGTTGTTCGCGCGGAGCGCGGCCTCGTCGCCGCCCGTCGGCGTGACGTAGAAGCGACCGACGCCGCTCTGCTTGAAGGGCGGCGCCGGGTAGTAGGCCGCGCCGTCAACGGACGCCTGAAGGGGCGGCGGCGTCTCGACGACTTCGAGCTTGTAGTCGGCCGGCACGTCGAACACTCCGGTCTTGCGCGCGTAATCGACGAGGCGGAACGAGGCCGCCCTGTACCACTCGATCATCTCGGCGTCCGACTTCGGATAGTCCTTCGACAGCTCGTCGAAGACGGCGCGCACGGCCGCCCCACCCTCCGCCGGCAACTGCCACTTGTTCTTTTCGCCAACGCGGCGCGCGAGCGCCACCATCTCGTCGCGCGTCGCCTGCACAATCGGCCACGACTCCGCGTAGAGCTTCGCGGCCGTGGTGTCGAGGCGCAGGTTGTTGCGGATGGCCCAGTCGTACTCGCGCTCGCCCATCTGGAAGCGGTCGGCGCGAAACTGCGGCTTCGGCGTGAGCGCGCCCGAGGCCGAGGCGTCGAAGAAGGTCTCGCGGATGAAGGCGGCGAACTCGCGGTAATACCGGGCCGTCGAATTGGACGTGGCGCGCAGCGCGCGGAGAAGTTGCGCGCGCTCGGGGAAGGACGTGGCGACGCGCTGCTCGGCGAGACCCATGAGCGTCGTCTCGAAATACTTGGCGTTGGCCTCGGAGGTGTTGACGCCGTTGCGGAGGAGCATGCGATGGTCTGGCGTGTTGCCGGCGCGGACGCCGGCGAGCAGTTGCGTGCGCGCCCTCATGAGGAACTCAGGTATCAGGCTGAGGCGGTTGTTGACGAGCGACCACTCGTCGATGGCGCCGTAGGTGCCGGGGCCGGTCTGCGTCATGCCCTGTAATTGCCAGTCGATGGCGCGGAAAGGCTCGTCGGTGTAGGTGTCGAGCGCGCGCTCCTGATAGCGTCTGACCTGATGTTGGTGGATGAGGAAGCGGAGCTGCGCGATGGCCACCTCGCGGTCGATGCGGCGGGCGGGCGAGAGCGTGCGCGCATCCGTGCGCTCGAACTGCTGAAGCGCGCGCTCCAGCCAGCGATCCTCTTCGCGCAGCGCCTCCGGCGAGTGGTCGCGCATCCGGCCGTCGGCCTCGCTCAAAGAGGGGTCGAGGCCGGCTCCGCCGAGATACGTGTTGACGGTCGGGTTGCGCCGCAGGAAATTGACGACGTAGTTGTCGTGCATCTCCTTGAACGCGGCGTCGCCGCTGCCGGCGACGGGCGTCTTCGACTTCGTCTTCTGCGCGGACGCGAGCGCGCCAGCCAGCGGTGACAAGCATGAGGCGGCTATTAAGATTGCGAGTAGAAGTTTTCTCATAGTGTTCTCCTGCACATTGTCCAGTATCGCGGCAGGCGAGCGCCGGGAGTGGGCGCGACCTCGCGCACAGTACCGCGAGCGGTAGCGAGCGGGTGCGTCTCTGGTCAAACACTCGCCGGGGTGTGCAACCCGCTCGCTACCGCTCGCGGTACTG
>DASVES010000219.1:0-16476 GCA_036380435.1 Pyrinomonadaceae bacterium
GATAAGTGATGAGTGATAAGTGATAAGAGAAAGCATCTTCTTATCTCATCACTCATCACTCATCACTCATCACTCTGCCCGGAGGTTGAGATGATCGTCAGAGACTGGATGTCGCGCCGCGCCGTGCTCTCGCCGGCGAAGACGGCGGTCGTAGACGCGGCGACGGGCGCGGCTCTGACCTACAAAGAACTCGACGAGCGCGCCACGCGCCTCGCCAACTACCTGCGCGACCAGTGCAGGGTACAGAGCGGCGACCGCATCAGTATCCTTTCGCAAAACCGGAACGAGGTGCTGGAAGCCTTCTTCGCGGCGGCCAAGCTGACAGCCATCCTCGTCCCGCTCAACCACCGCCTCACGCTCCCCGAACTGCAATACATCCTCGAAGACTGCGAGCCGCGCGTGCTCATCTACGAGCGCGAGTTTCTCCCGGTCGCCCGCCGCCTGCGCCGGCAGACGGCCATCGAGCATTACGTGGCGCTCGACGAGTCCGAAGAGGGTAACGAGTCTTCTGTCGTCTACGAGGCGGCGCTCTCATCAGCCAGCGGCGACGCAGTGGAGGTCGAGCACTTCGAAGCGGAAGCGCCCGCGCTCATCATCTACACTTCGGGCACGACGGGGAGGCCGAAGGGCGCGCTGCTCTCGCACCGCATGCTGACGTGGAACTCCATCAACACGATTATCGGCTGGGACATCACGTCCGATGACGTAACGACCATCAACGCGCCGCTCTTCCACACGGGCGGCTTCAACGTGCTCACGCTCCCGCTCCTGCATGTCGGCGCGACGGTCGTCATGATGCGTGGCTTCGACGCCGAAGAGGCGCTTCGCTGCATCGAGCAACACCGCTGCACGATCTTCTTCGGCGTGCCGACGATGTTCCAGATGATGCTTGAGTCGCCGCGCTTCGAGGCGACCGATTTCTCGTCGCTCCGCTTCTTCATCTCGGGCGGCGCGCCGTGCCCGGTGCCTTTGATTGAGGCTTACCAGAAAAAGAACGTGGCCTTCACCCAAGGCTACGGCCTGACCGAAGTCGGCCCGAATTGCTTCAAGCTCTCGCTCGAAGACGCCGTGCGCAAGGCCGGCTCAATCGGCTTCCCGACTTTTCATAGCGAGGCGCGTCTCGTCGATGAGAAGGGGCGCGACGTGCGGCGCGGCCGAGTAGGCGAGCTGATCCTCAAGGGCGGCCACGTCTGCTCCGGCTACTGGCGCAACGCCGAGGCCACGCGCGCGGCGATGTCCGACTGCTGGTTCTACACGGGCGATCTGGCGCGTCAGGACGAGGACGGCTACTACTACATCGTCGGTCGCGCGAAAGACATCATCATCTCGGGCGGCGAGAACATCTATCCGGCGGAGGTCGAGGCCGTCCTGCATTCGCACCCGTCGGTGGCCTCGGCCGCCCTCGTCGGACTGCCCGATGCGAAGTGGGGCGAAACGCCCGTCGCGGCGGTCGTCGCACGCCGGGGCAGCTCTCCTACCGCCGACGAGATTCTTGAGTTTTGTTCGGGCCGACTCGCGCGCTATAAGATACCGAAGCGCGTCTTCTTCGTCAGCGAATTTCCCCTGCTCGCCTCGGGTAAGGTATTCAAGCGGGCGCTCAGGGAAGAGCTTCAGAAGGAACTCTCGGACGGCGGGTGAGAGCATGGGCGACGCCGGACAGTACCGCGAGCGGTAGCGAGCGGGTGTGCCTGTGCTATAGGCTCGCCTCGCACACACACCCGCTCGCTACCGCTCGCGGTACTGTTCCCGCAGCACTCGCACACTGACTATAACTATCTGAGATGACCATGAAACGCACAATACTTGCTCTCTCCATCGTGACGCTTTTGCTGTCACACGCGAGCGCGCGGGCGGCGCAGCAGGGGAGATGGGTCTCTGGCCGCGTCAGCAACTCCTCCGGCGCGCGCAGCTACAAGCTCTGGATTCCGGCGGGCTACGCCGGAAAAAATCCCGCCCCGCTCCTGCTGATGCTGCATGGCTGCACGCAGACCCCGAATGATTTCGCCGCCGGCACGCGCATGAACGACATCGCCGACACAAATAAATTCCTCGTCGTCTACCCCGAACAGCCGGCGGAAGCGAACGCCTACAAGTGCTGGAACTGGTTTCTTCCCGAGCACCAGACGCGCGACGCGGGCGAGCCGGCGCTGCTCGCGGCGGTTGTCGCGCAGCTACGAGTCTCCTACAAGGTTGACGCGCGCCGCATCTACGTCGCCGGCGTCTCGGCGGGCGCGGCGATGGCGGTCAACGTGGCCGCGGCCTACCCCGAAATCTTCGCCGCCGTCGGCGTCAACTTGGGTCTGCAATACAAGGGCGCGACCAATCTCGCCGAAGCCCTCACCGCGCAATCCAAGGGCACAGGAGCAGACCCCAACCGGCAAGGTCTGCTCGCCTTTCAGGCAATCAACAGCGTGAAGCCCGGCGCACGCAAGCGGGGCATGCCCGTGATAGTCTTCCACGGCTCGCTCGACGCGATGGTCAACCCGGCCAACGCCGATCAAGTCGTCAGACAGTGGGCGCAGACCAACGACTATCTCGACGACAACGCCGATAACAACACCGTGGACGATCAGGCGGACGCGACGGTGAACGGCGCCGTCAGCGGCGGCCACACGTACACGAAGCAAGTCTATAACGACGCCGCAGGGAAGCCCCTCATGGAGAAGTGGATCGTTCAGGGTATGAAGCACGCGTGGTCGGGAGGCTCCGCGGCCGGCTCCTACACGGACGCCAAAGGCCCGGACGCGAGCGCCGAGATGTGGCGCTTCTTCCGTTCATACAAACTTAACTAGGCCGCGCATGGAGCGCAGCGGGGCGAAGCAGTGAGGCCGAGCCGCTCTCGTGAAGGCTTGAAGATGAACACTCGCAGGGGAACGATTTACGCGCTCTCGGTTCTGTTCGCGATCAACGCGCTGAACTTCTTCGACCGGCAGATACTCGGCGCGGTGACCGAACCCATCCGCAAGGAGTGGGGACTGAGCGACGGCGCCATCGGCTTGCTCGGCACGGCGTTCACGCTCGTCTACGCGGCGGTCGGCGTCCCCCTGGGCCGGCTCACGGACAACTTCCGGCGCACGCGCCTGCTCGCGGGCGGCGTGTTCGTCTGGAGCCTGCTCACGGCCGTGTCGGGACTCGTGACGAACTACTGGCAGATGTTCGCCACGCGCCTCGGCGTCGGAGTGGGTGAGGCGAGCTGCGCGCCCGCCGCGACCTCTCTGATCGGCGACCTCTACCCGCCGGAGAAGCGTTCGCGCGCGCTCTCGGTTTTCATGTTGGGCCTCCCCGTCGGCATCGCCCTCAGCTACGCCGTCAGCGGTTCGGTGGCGCACGCCTACGGGTGGCGCGCGGCCTTCTACGTCGCGGGACTGCCCGGCCTCCTCTGCGTCATCGCCGTCCTCTTCATGCGCGAGCCGATGCGCGGCGGGATGGAGTTGCACGCCGTCGGCGCGCAACGCCGCGAAGGGTCGCCTTATCGTCTGGTGCTGACGACGCCGACGATGTGGTGGATCATCGCATCGGGGGCTTTGCAGACCTTCAACATGTACGCCATCGGCTCTTTCCTCACGCCGTACCTGATGCGCTATCACGGCCTCGACATCCGCCAGGCCGGCTTCGTGACGATGGTCGTCTTCGGGCTATCGGGCATCCCCGGTCTCCTGTTGGGAGGCTGGGCGGCCGACGCCATCGCGCGGCGTCGCAAGAACGGGCGGATGCTCCTCGGCACGCTCGCTCTGCTCGTTTCCGCGCCGTTCATCCTCCTCGCGCTCATGCAGGCGCGCGAGCAAACGCTCGCCTTCATCCTCCTGATGGGCGCGGGCGTGGCGGCGATGAACGTCTATTACTCGACCGTTTATCCGTCCATTCACGACGTGACCGAGCCGTCTTTGCGCGGCACGGCGATGTCGCTCTACTTCTTCGCCATGTACGTCCTCGGCGCGGCCCTCGGCCCCGTCGGGACAGGGCTGGCGAGCGACTACTTCACGGGGCGGGCGGCGCGGGCGGCGGGCGTCCTCGACACGGCGCAGACGGCGCTCGAACCCTTCCGCGCCGAGGGGCTGCACTCGGCCATGTACATCATCCCCGCGCTCGGACTCCTGCTCACGTTTGTCCTCTTCGCCGGCTCGCGCACGATCACGGCTGACATGGAGAAGCTTGGCCGTTGGATGAGCGGCGCGGGCGCGCGCGGCGATTCGGACGACGCGCGCGCGCGCCAACAGGACGAGCCGCTGTTCGAGCACCCGGAAGAGACTTTACCGCCGGTCGTCAAACAAGAGCCGTGAGCGCGCGAGATAATTCCGCCGGGGAATCGGTGTTATATTCCTCGCCGCTTAGTTCACGACGGACGGACGCGCGATGGAATTAACGCAGTTGGAATTCTTCCTGCGGGTTGTCGAGGAAGGCAGCTTTTCGAAGGCCGCCGACCGCGTCTTCCGCACTCAGCCGGCGGTGAGCATCGCCATCCGCCGGCTCGAAGAGGAGATCGGCGCGCCGCTCTTCGACCGCGCGCAAAAAACCCCGACGCTGACGGACACGGGCGAAGTCCTCTACGACTACGCGCGGCGCATGCTCGCGCTCCGCGATCAGGCGCGCGACGCCGTCGCGGAACTGCGCGAGTTGCGGACGGGCCGCGTCCGCGTCGGCGCGAACGAAAGCACCTCGCTCTACCTCCTGCCCGATCTCATCCTCGCCTACCGCGCGCAGCACCCGGAGGTGAAAGTCGAAATCTTCCGGCAGACCTCAGAGCGTCTGACGCGCGAAGTGCTCGACCGCAACGTTGACTTCGCGCTGATGGCCTTCGAGCCGACCGACCGCGACATCGCTTCTTTCCCCGTCCTCAAAGACGAGCTGATTCTCATCATGAGTCCGAAGCACCCGCTCGCGGCCCGCGACGCGGTGACCGTCAAAGACCTCGGCAGTGAGCAGTTCCTCGCACACAACGTCAAGTCGGCCTCGCGCGTGAAGGTGATCGACACTTTCGCCCGACATCACACGCCGCTCAACATCACTCTGGAGCTGGCGACCATCGAGACCATCAAGCGCTTCGCGCAGAAGCGCATCGGCCTCGCCTTCGTCCCGCGCATGTGCGTGAGCGAGGAGCTTGAGCGCGGCACGCTCTCCACCGTCCCCGTGCGCGGCCTGACCTACACGCGCACGCTCTGGGCCACGCACCGACGCGGCGCCACTCACTCGCACGCGGCGGCCGCCTTCCTCGAACTCCTTCGCCGCCACGCGAAGTCGCACCCCGTCTGAAGTCCTGATCCCCGGCCCCGGCCCCGTATCACTCAGATTTATCCGCCTATAAAAACTATAACTTTGACTTAATGCGCGGATGCTCTCTAGGATGGCCGCTTGCCCGAGGACGGAGGCCCCTATGAGAGACGTAAACGACAACGGCGCAGTCAATAGTCGCGTCACGATTTTCGACACGACGCTCAGGGACGGCGAGCAGTCGCCCGGCTGCTCGATGAATCTTGAGGAGAAGGTCAGGCTCGCGCGGCAGCTCGAACGCCTCGGCGTTGACGTGATCGAGGCCGGATTCCCCATCGCCTCCGAAGGCGACTTCGCGGCAGTCCGCGCCGTGGCGGCGGAGTGCCGCGAAGTGAAAGTGGCCGCCCTCTGCCGAACCGCGGAGGCCGACGTGCGGCGCGCGTGGGAGGCGCTTCGCGGCGCGGCCCGCCCGCGTATTCACACGTTCGTCGCGACCTCCGACATCCATCTCGAATACAAATTGAAGAAGACGCGCGGCGAAGTGTTGGAGATGACGCGCGCCGCCGTCCGCCTCGCCCGCTCGCTCGCCGCCGACGTGGAGTTCTCCGCCGAGGACGCGACGCGCAGTGACGTTGATTATCTCTGCGAGGTCTTCGCCGTGGCGGTCGCAGAGGGGGCGAGCGTCTTGAACGTCCCCGACACGGTCGGCTACACGACGCCGACGGAGTTCCGCGAGCTGGTCAGCGCCGTGCGCGAGCGCGTCGTCCGGGAGCGCGACGACGTGATTATCAGCGTCCACTGCCACAACGACCTCGGACTCGCCGTCGCCAACAGCCTCGCCGCGCTCGACGCGGGCGCGCGGCAGATCGAATGCACGATCAACGGCGTCGGCGAGCGCGCCGGCAACGCCGCGCTCGAAGAGGTCGTGATGGCCTTGCACGTGCGCGCCGACCGCCTGCCCTACGAGTGCGGTGTCCGCACCGAGGAGATTTACCCTTCGAGCCGCCTGCTCTCCGAGACCATCGGCTTCGGCGTGCAGCCGAACAAGGCCGTGGTGGGCCGCAACGCCTTCGCGCACGAGGCGGGCATCCACCAGCACGGCGTGCTCTCGAACCCGCTCTGCTACGAGATCATGACGCCGGAGTCCGTGGGCGTTCCCGCGAACCGCATCGTGCTCGGCAAGCACTCGGGCCGCCACGCGCTCGGCGCGCGCTACGGAGAGTTGGGCTACGCGCTGTCGCGCACGGAGCTGGATTCGGCGTATACGCGGTTCACGCGCCTCGCCGACCGCAAGAAGAACATCTACGAACAGGATTTGATCTCCCTGCTTTCGCAGGAGACGCAGACGCGCGGGCCGCTCGTCGCGCGGGCCGTCAGGTTCGAGTTAGCCGGCGCGTAGATGGGGTGGGCTACCGCGCGGGCATAGCCGCGGGCCGCTCATGCACGTTAAGGTAATGAGCGGCTCGCGGCTATTTTTGTATAAGAGAATGTGGGTGACCAGAGGATGAAGTTGAGAATCACGACGCTGCCCGGCGACGGCGTCGGCCCGGAAGTGACGGCGGAGGCGGTGCGCGTGCTGCGCGCCGTGGCCGAAGGGTACGACCACGAATTCACCTTCGACGAACAACTCGTCGGCGGCGCGGCCATACGCCAAACGGGGACGCCGCTCCCGCGCGCGACGCTCGATGCGTGCCTCGCGTCTGACGCCGTGCTGCTCGGCGCGGTCGGCTCGCCGGAGTATGACGAGTTGCCGCCGGCCGAACGGCCCGAAGCCGGGCTGCTCACGCTGCGGCGCGCGCTCGGCGCATACGCGAACCTGCGCCCCGTCGTCTGCCACGACGCGCTCGCCGACTGCACGCCGCTGCGGCCCGAGAGAATCGCGGGCGCGGACATTCTCGTCGTGCGCGAACTTCTCGGCGGCCTCTACTTCGGCGAGCCGCGAGGCTTTGAGACCGCCGACGGAGGCAGTGTGAGCGCGGCCTTCAACACGATGCGCTACACGGTCGCCGAGGTCGAGCGCGTCGCCCGCGTCGCCTTCGACGCCGCCCGCGCGCGCCGCCGCAAGGTGACCTCCGTTGACAAGGCCAACGTGCTTGAGACCTCGCGACTCTGGCGCGAGACCGTCTCGCGCGTCGGGCGCGACTACCCGACGGTCGCGCTCGAACACGTCTATGTTGACGCCTGCGCGATGCACCTGATTGCCGACCCGCTGCGCTTCGACGTGCTGCTCACCGAAAATCTCTTCGGCGACATCCTCTCGGACGAGGCCGCGGTGCTCGCCGGCTCGCTCGGCCTCCTCGCTTCGGCGAGCATCGGCGGCGAAGTTGACCTCTACGAGCCGGTGCACGGCTCCGCGCCCGACATCGCCGGACTCGGCACGGCCAACCCGCTCGGCGCAATCTCGTCCGCCGCGCTGCTGCTCCGCCACACGGCGCGGCTCGAACGCGAGGCGCAGGACATCGAAAGGTCAATCGAAAACGTGCTGAGCGCCGGATACCGCACGCCCGACATCGCGCGCGGGCCGGAGAGCATTCCGGTCGTCGGCACGTCCGAGATGGGCCGGCTCGTCGTCGAGGCGCTGGCCGAAGTCGCCGACATGCGCCACGCGTATCATGCAGTTTGAAAACAGAGGTCAGAGGTCAGAGGTTAGAGGTCAGTTGAAAACTGTCTTCACTGACCTCTGACCTCTGACCTCTGACCTCTTTCTTATGTCAACACTGTTCGACAAGTTGTGGAACGCTCACGTCGTCTGTGACCCTTCGGACGGGCCTGCGTTGCTTTACATTGATCTGCACCTCGTTCACGAGGTCACTTCGCCGCAGGCGTTCGAGGGCTTGCGCGAAGCGGGCCGGCGTGTGCGCCGCCCCGATCTGACAGTCGCCACGATTGATCACAACGTCCCCACGACAAATCGTGCGCTCCCCATCGCCGACCCCATCGCCTCCCAGCAGATGGAGACGCTCAGGCGCAACTGCCGCGAGTTCGGCGTGAAGCTTTACGACATTGATTCGGCGGAGCAGGGCATCGTCCACGTCATCGGCCCGGAACTGGGCCTGACGCTTCCCGGGATGACGATTGTGTGCGGCGACAGCCACACCTCCACGCACGGCGCGTTCGGCGCGCTCGCCTTCGGCATCGGAACGTCCGAGGTCGAGCACGTGCTCGCCACGCAGTCGCTCCCCCAGACGAGGCCGCGCACGATGCTTATCAAAGTGCGCGGCCAACTGAGCGCGGGCGTGACGGCGAAAGACCTCGCGCTCGCCGTCATCGGCCAGATAGGGACGGCCGGCGCGACGGGGCACTGCATCGAGTATGCCGGAGAGGCCGTGCGCGGTCTTTCGATGGAGGGCCGCATGACGCTCTGCAACATGAGCATCGAGGCGGGCGCGCGCGCCGGGATGATCGCGCCCGACGAGACGACCTTCGAGTATCTCGCCGGCCGACCGTTCGCGCCGAAGGGCGAGGCTTGGGACGAAGCGCTTCGCTACTGGCGCACGCTTCAAAGCGACGAGGGCGCGGAGTTCGACAGCACGATTGAGCTTGACGCGTCCCTTGTCGAGCCGCACGTGACGTGGGGGACGAGTCCCGGCATGGTCGCGCCCGTGACGGGGCGCGTGCCCTTGCCCGCGGAGGCGGCGAGCGCGTCGGACGCCGTCGCCTTCGAGCGCGCTCTGAGTTACATGAGCCTGCGGCCCGGCACGCGCATCGAGGAGATCGGAGTTGACCGTGTCTTCATCGGCTCATGCACGAACGCGCGCCTCGAAGACCTGCGCGCCGCCGCGAAGGTGGTCAAGGGCTACCGCGTGAGCGGCGGCGTGAGCGCGATGGTCGTGCCCGGCTCGCAGGCGGTCAAGCGCGCGGCGGAAGCTGAAGGGTTAGACGGCGTCTTTCGCGAGGCCGGCTTCGAGTGGCGCGAGGCCGGATGCTCGATGTGCCTCGGCATGAATCCCGACACGCTCAACCCCGGCGAGCGCTGCGCTTCGACCAGCAACCGCAACTTCGAGGGCCGTCAGGGGCGCGGCGGCCGCACGCACCTCGTCAGCCCCGCGATGGCCGCCGCCGCCGCCGTCACGGGACACTTCACGGACGTTCGCGAGTGGAAATACAAATAGAAAGTGATGAGTGATGAGTGATAAGTGATAAGAAAGAGCCGCTGTCTTTTCTTATCACTTATCACTTATTACTCATCACTTATCACTCTTATGATTCCCTTCCGCACACACAACGGGTTGGTCGCCCCGCTCGACAGGCCGAACGTTGACACCGACCAGATCATCCCCAAGCAGTTCCTCAAGCGCGTCGAGCGCACGGGGTTCGGACAGTTTCTCTTCTACGACTGGCGCTTCACGGCGGCGGGTGAGCCTGACTCGTCCTTCGTGCTGAACGAGCCGCGCTACGCGGGCGCGAGCGTGCTCGTGGCGGGCCGCAACTTCGGCTGCGGCTCTTCGCGCGAGCACGCTCCGTGGGCGCTCCTCGACTACGGCTTCCGCGCCATCATCGCCCCGTCGTTCGCCGACATCTTCGCCAACAACTGTATGAAGAACGGCATCGTGACCGTCGAGCTGCCGGAGGAGTTGGTGGCGGAGTTGACGCGGCGAGTGCGCGACGCCGAAGGCTACCGCGTGACGGTTGACCTCGAACGCTGCGAGGTGCGCGACGGAGATGGATTCCTGACGCGCTTCGAGATGGACGAGTTCCGGCGTCGTTGTCTGCTCGAAGGTCTCGACGAGACGGGGCTAACGCTTCTGCGCGAAGAAGACATCGCCGCCTTTGAGGCGCGCCGCCCGCGCTGGCTCGACATGAATGCGCGCCTCAGCGCTGGGAGATCGTCGTTGACGAATTCGGGCGCACGCACGCAATGATCTTGCGCGTCAGCGGTGAGCGGGAATTACTGGAGAACAATCCTGCGCTCGCCCGCTCAATCCATTTACGCTACCCTGATATCGATCCGATGAGCTTCATTCGGGTCGAGCTGCCGCGTCATAAGCGCGAAGACGAGGCGTGAAGCGGCGGCCAGAGGGGGGCGTGAAAGTGTCGGAGGAAAAGAAGAAGCGCCCGCGCGCGTCGGACGCATGGCGCGAAGCGAGAGACCTCATCTGGGCGCATCGCCAACGGCTCGCGCTGGGGATGGCGCTGATGCTCGTCAACCGGCTCGTCGGGCTGGTGCTGCCCGCCAGCTCCAAGTTCCTCATCGACGAGGTCATCACGAAGGGGCGCGCCGAACTGCTGACGACGATTGCGCTCGCGGCGGGCGCGGCGACGCTCTTGCAGGCGTTGACTTCGTTTGCGCTCTCGCAGGTGCTCGGTGTCGCGGCGCAGCGCGCCATCACCGAGATGCGTAAGAGCGTGCAGGCTCACATCGCGCGCCTCCCCGTCCGCTTCTTCGACTCCACACAGACCGGCGCGCTCATCTCGCGCATCATGTCGGACGCCGAGGGCATCCGCAATCTCGTTGGCACGGGGCTGGTGCAACTCGTTGGCGGGGTGGTGACGGCGGCCATCTCGCTCTGCGTCCTCTTCTACCTCAACTGGCGTCTGACCTCGATTACGATCCTCGTGCTCGCGGTCTTCGGCGGCGTCATGGCGCTGGCCTTCTCGCGCCTGCGGCCCCTGTTCCGCGAGCGCGGCGAGATCAACGCCGAGGTGACGGGCCGCCTCGGCGAATCACTGGGCGGCATCCGCATCGTCAAGGCTTACTCGGCGGAGCGGCGCGAGACGCTCGTCTTCGCGCGCGGCGCGCACCGCCTGTTCCGCAACGTCGCCCGCTCGATGACGGGCGTCTCCGGCGTCACGGCCGCCTCGACGCTCATCGTCGGGGCCATCGGCGTCGTCATGATCTTAGTCGGCGGCCGCTCGATCATCGCGGGGACGATGACGCTCGGCGACTTCTTCATGTACATCTTCTTCACGGCGCTCGTGGCCGCGCCGATGGTCTCGATAGCCGCCATCGGGACGCAGATTACGGAAGCCTTCGCCGGCCTCGACCGCATCCGCGAGATCATGCGCGTCACGACCGAAGACGAGGAGGACGCGAGCCGCCAGCCGCTCGCCAACGTCGCGGGCGAGATCGCCTTCGACGACGTGAGCTTCGAGTACGACGCGCAGTCGCCCGTCCTTAGAAACGTCTCTTTCCGCGCCCCGGCCGGGACGACGACCGCGCTCGTCGGCTCCAGCGGCTCGGGCAAGAGCACGCTCATCGGCCTCGTCATGGCCTTCAACCGCCCGCTCGCAGGAACCGTCACCGTTGACGGGCGCGACCTCTCGACCGTGCGGCTGCGCGACTACCGCCAGCAACTCGGCGCCGTCCTGCAAGACAACTTCCTCTTCGACGGCACGGTCGCCGACAACATCGGCTTCGCCAACCCGCACGCCACGCGCGCCGAGATCGAAGAGGCGGGCCGCGTCGCCCACTGCGAGGAGTTCGTCCGCGGCTTCCCCGAAGGCTACGACACCATCGTCGGCGAGCGCGGCGTAAAGCTCTCCGGCGGGCAGCGGCAGCGCGTGGCGATTGCGCGGGCGATTCTCTCGGGGCCGAGAATCCTGATCCTCGACGAAGCGACTTCGAGCCTCGACAGCGAAAGCGAAATCATGATTCAGGACGGACTGGAGAAACTCCGCAGCGGCCGCACCACGTTCGTCATCGCGCACCGACTTTCGACCATCCGCAGCGCCGATCAGATTCTCGTGCTCGAAGCGGGCCGCGTCGTCGAGCGCGGCACGCACGAAGAACTGCTCGCGGCCGCCGGGCGTTACCGAGAGCTTTACGACAAGCAGTACAACTTCGAGCGCAACCGCTTCATCAACCCCGGCGAAGACTTCACGCCCGAGCCACCCAAAACTTCGCCCCCGGACTCCGCGCAAGTCACTTCCAACGCGCTCTGACGAAAGGGCGTGCGCTTCGGCGGCGCGCGTCGGACGCGTTCGACGCGGTTCGAGACGAAGAGTGATTCATCCGAATCCGTGACGGATATTTCAGAGGAGAAAAAAAGATGGCGGGAACTCCCCAAACTTTCGCGAACCACACGCGCTGGCACGCCCCTTTTCATTTTTTCGTGGTGCCGGTGATGGGCTTAAACGTCGTCTGGTCAATCGTCCAACTCGTGAGGCATCCGGGCTGGGATCGTGCCGAGTGGGCGCTCGTCTCGCTCGCGCTCGTCGTGTTGACCGCGCTCGTGCGCCTCAACCCGCTGCGCGCGCAGGACAGACTCATCCGGCTCGAAGAACAACTCCGCTATCAGAGGCTTCTGCCAGCCGCGCTGGCCGCGCGTTGCGCCGGACTGTCGCCCGGACAAATCGTCGCCTTGCGTTTCGCCTCCGACGCCGAGCTGGAAGGACTCGTCAGCCGCGTGCTCGGCGGAGAGATTTCCAAACCACGCGACATCAAAAAGGCGATCAGGGAGTGGCGCCCCGACACGTTCCGTGTTTGAACGCCGGGCAGTTAGAGGAAGAGGGAAGTGACGGCGGTGGATAATGCTGTCGGAAAAGTCGCGGAGGTTGTTCGATCTCAATCAGATAACCATCGGGGACTCGGCCGAAACATCGCCGCTCGAATTGTGCGCGGCGCGCGTCTGCATCGAAACACCTACGACTTCATAAATCCTGCTAAACGCTCACCCGCCTGTTTTTGAACTTTCCTGCGAAGCAACGGCGTCCAACCTAAGACAACTCCGGCCGGGCCTAAAGCCATCCGGCTCCACTTCCAAAAATCGAAGGTGTCCGTGTGTTTGATAATCTTCCCATCCCGAAACTCGAACTCGGCCTCAATCTTGTTATGAACTCGCCGCCCCGTCGCGGAAAAATCATATCGAGCTTCCCAACGAGCCTTCCCCACCCGATCATTCGCCTCGACATCGGCAAAGGTGAGTTCAAAGTTTTTGGCTTGTGAACATAACATCCGCCACATGGCGCCAACTTCCGCGCCGGACAGAACGGGGAAGACCGGGTCGGAAAAACGGATGTCGGGATGATAACAACGCGTCATCGCCTCGGCGTCCAGTTTTTGAAAGGACGTGTAGAAGTTTTCGATCAGCTCTTCGTTCGGGTGCATTCGTCGTCTCTCCCTCCAGAAAACTCGTGCGGTTCATTCCCGCTTCAAACTTCGATTCAAAGCGTCCGACGTGGCGGCGTCGGCCGGGAAGAAGGACTCCAGCGCCAGCTCCGACAGGGTGATGTCAACAGGCGTTCCGAAGACGGTCGTCGTGCTGAGAAAAGAGAGAACGCCGCCTTCCGTCGCGAACTGAAAAGGCACGGCCACGCCGGCGTAATCAATGCCGTCCGCGGCGTTGTATTTGTTTTCACTCGATATTGGATACGCGCTCAGTTCATTCAATAACTCTCCCAGCACCGGGTCGGCGCTCGCGTCAATCTGGCGGCGCAGACGCGCGAGCAGGTGCGAACGCCACTCGGCCAGATTAACTATCCGGGGCGCGAGTCCTCGCGGATGCAGGCTGAGACGAAGGACGTTGACCGGCGTCTCCAGCAGAGACGGCTCCACCCCGGCGAGTAAAGGCGTGACGGCGCGGTTCGAGGCGATCAGATTCCAATGACGATCCACGGCGAGCGCCGGGTACGGCTCGTGTCCGGCCAGCACTAACTCCACAACT
The DNA here is from genome assembly GCA_036380435.1 of Pyrinomonadaceae bacterium. Taxonomy (GTDB): domain Bacteria; phylum Acidobacteriota; class Blastocatellia; order Pyrinomonadales; family Pyrinomonadaceae; genus DASQDT01. The sequence goes on from DASVES010000219.1 coordinate 13,812, forward strand.
TTGCGCGCCGCCTCAAGCGTCGGGTCTCCGAGCGGCCTCTCCTTGAAGATCGGCGCGTATCCAGCCGCGACCAGCAGCCGGTTGCGCTCGCGCAAGGGGATTTCGAGTTGTTCGGCGAGACGCAGAACCATCTCGCGGCTCGGGCTGGAACGCCCCGTTTCGAGAAAGCTCAGGTGCCTGCTCGAAATCTCGGCTTCACAGGCGAGGTCGAGCTGGCTCAAGCGTCTGCGCCTGCGCCAGTCGCGCAGCAGATTCCCGACGGGTTGAGTGTGAACACTGCTCATCAAGCCCCGACGGTATCACAAATCGTGAAGGCGGCTCCATTACCTCCGAAGTAATTGTTTTCTAAACACAAGTCCGCAATGATGCGGGCGGACAAGGGGAACGGATGGATAACCGTCACGGCTCACGGCTCAATTCACTTTTGGAGGTTCAATGGTATGCAGTTATTTCGCACTTCGACTTTTCTTCGCTGGGTGCTGTTCGCTGACGCGGCGACCTGCATCGCCGCCGGATTGCTGCTGATGCTCGGCTCCAGAGTTCTTGAACAGTTCCTCGGGCTGCCGGCGGAGCTATCGCGCTACGCGGGCGTCAGCCTGCTGCCCTTCGCGGCGCTGCTCGTCTATCTCGCCACGCGGGAGAATCTTTCGTCGCCGGTGGTCTGGGCGGTCATCGCACTCAACGCGCTCTGGACGGTGGACAGCATTCTGCTCTTGCTGAGCGGATGGATTGAGCCGACCGGACTGGGCAGCGCCTTCATCGTCTTTCAGGCTTTCGGTGTGGCGATGTTTGCCGCTTTGGAGTATCTCGGCTTGAGGAAGTCGGCGATAGCGGCTGCCTGAGGTTACGGCCGGGGGCTTTCGAGGAGAAGGTAACGGCGCGACGGGGCGAGGCTGATTAACAGTCAGCCTCGCCCCGTCGCGCACGAAATCAACCTGTATTTTCTGTAACGGCTGTTCATCTCGTTCCGCGATCTCCGGCGCGGTCGCGTCGCTTTCCTAATCCCACCTGAACTTTCGCGTGTGGTTGGCGTGACGGACGTGACATGAATCGCCCGGATAAGCTATGCTTTGCCGGCTGCGGTTAGTTTCAAATCCTCGCATCGCCTCATTGTTTCCCACCGGAGCACGTTGTGAATAAAGCCAGAATCCTCGTCGTCGAGGATCAGCACTTCATGCGAATCGGCATCATCGCCCTCCTCAGCGGCGCCGGTTACGAGGTCGCCGAGGCACAAAACGGCGCGGAGGGCCTCGAACTGGCGACGCCGTTCAGGCCCGACGCCGTGACTATCGATTACCGCCTCCCCGATACTACCGGGCTTGAATTCGCCGAGACGTTACGCGGTCAGCCGGGATTTGCATCGACCCCCTTCATCCTCGTCACCTCGGAGCAAATGCCCGGCGACTGCGACTCCACGCCGCTCCCGCACATCACCGCCTACCTGCGTAAGCAAGACTTGATCGAACACCTGTTGCCGTGCCTCGCATCACATCTCCGCGGGGAAGCATATTCGCCCGCGTCTTAAGACCGCCCGGCCCCCGGCGCACGCGCCGACCCCACCAGTCTCGCTAGGCGGGGTGAATACATCTCCACGCTTCCAGCTTGCGCGTGACGTAAATCAGTTCGTCGTCAAGGCGCTTCAACACTTCACGGGCGATAGGCAAATCGTCGCCGGTGGCCGGGTCAATCAGTTCGGCGCAAACCTTCGACAGGCGGACGGCCCCGAAAAAACCGGCACTCCCCTTCAGCGCATGGGCCTCGCGCCGCACCTTCTCCCGGTCGCGGGAGCCGTAGGCCTCGCTGATGGCATCGCGGCGCGCGTTGATGTCCTGAAGGAAAGTGTCGATGAGCCGGGCGAGGGCGCCGACATCGCCCCGCTCCCGGAAGCCGTGCAGGCGCTCTATCAGGCTCAGGTCGAGCACTTCGTCAACAGGGGCGTCCTCTTCAGGGGAGGTGGACTCGGCAGCCCGCACGACGCGGCGGCCGTCCCACTTCGCGATCAAGTCCTCTAGTTGCTCGCGCGTGAAGGGCTTGCTGAGGTAGTCGTCCATGCCTGCCGCGAGACACCGCTCGCGCGTCCCGGGCATGGCGTCGGCCGTCATGGCGATCACCGGCGTGTGCCGTCCCGCGCCCTCGCGGCGCCGCAGTTCGGCGGTCGCCGCGTAGCCGTCCATCTCCGGCATCTGGCAGTCCATCAACACCATCACGTACTCGCCGCGGGCGCACGCGTCGAGCGCGCTCACGCCGTTCGACACGACCACCGCGCCGAACCCCAACTCTTCGAGCAGGTGAGTCATGAGCATCTGGTTCACCGAGTTGTCTTCGGCCACCAGAATAGTCCGGCCTCCGCCGGGGGACGCGCTCGGCCGGGCGTCACCACCCGGCGGCGTGGCGACCCCGTGGCGCTGATCCCTGTTAACGAGCGCGAGTAGGTGATCTTTGAGTTGCAGGCGCCGCATGGGCATCGTGAGGAAGGCGTCGAAGAGTCTTTCGTATTCAATCTCCTCATCGTGCCCGAGGACGGAGGAGGTAATGAGGACGAGCCGCGTGCCGTCAAGTTTGGCGTCGGCCCGAATCCGCCTCGCCAACTCAACCCCCCCGCCGCGCAAGCTCTGGAGTTCCAACAGCGCGAAGGTGAAGGGCGCGCCCTCGGCCTGCGCCTCGC
>DASVES010000220.1:0-3733 GCA_036380435.1 Pyrinomonadaceae bacterium
TGGCTGACGACAAGGTGCGGACGCAGCAGATGCTCGGCCAGTCGCCGCGCTAAGACGGGGACGGCGTGGTTCGTGGCCGCGCGCTTGGAGCGAAGAGGCCGCGAAGGCCGCGAGCCGGAAGGTGTTCGAGAGTTCTACAAAAGGGAAGTAAGAGGCATGAGTTTTACCGGAAGTTATTCGAGACGAATGCGCCGCGCCGCCCTCACGGCCCTCGCGGCAGTGTGTTTCGCGACGGTCGCGACGCGCGCGCAAGGGGGGCAGCAGTCGTGGTCGAAGCCGCTTGAGGAGTGGACGCGCGAGGACGCGCAGAAAGTTTTGAACGCTTCACCGTGGGCGCGCAGACAGTCGATCAAAGTTGAGCAGCGCAGGACCGGCCGCATCGCCGGCGCGCCGAACCCGATCATCGACGGCAATCAGGCCCCGCTCCAGACCGAGGCCAACACGGCCACGAGCGGCGGCGCGCAGGCTCCTATCGACTATACCTTCACGCTGCGCCTGCGCTCGGCGCTCCCCGTCCGGCAGGCGCTCACGCGCCTCATGCAGCTCGACGCCCCGAAGCTCAAGGAGAAAGACCGCGCCGCCCACGAGACGCGTATCAAGGGGACGCTCGCCTGCCCGGCGTGCGCCGACAACTACGTCGTGTCGCTCAGTTCGCGCTCTGAGGAGTCGCAAGGCTCCGATCCCGTCTACGCGGCCTTCGCCGGCGCGCGCATCGACGACATCAAGCGGTTCATCTATCTGGCCAACGACCGCGGCGACCGCCGCGCGCTCGTCCACTTCGTGCCGCCGCGCTCGCCCGGCGAGGAGGCCGTCTTCTTCTTCCCGCGTCTCGACGAGCGCGGCGAGCCGCTGCTCACCCCGGCGAGCAGGAAGCTCATCTTCAACGTCACGAAGGTTGAGGTCAGCACGGTCGCCAACTTTCAAATCGACGTGGCGGACATCACGAACAATGGGGAAGTCATTTTCTGAAGGGACGCACACTTCCGCCGCGCGCCCTCGGCTTCGGCTTAATGAAAAGGTGTTGAAAAGATGAAAGACTACCCCCGAAACGAACGGCTCATTCCGCGCGACGACGCCGGCCCGCGCGCGGCGCGGCGCGGACGCGCGCTCCTGATCGTCCCGGCCCTGCTTCTGCTGTGCGGCCTCGTCGTCGTGAGCGGCCGGGCAAACGGCGGAGCGACGGAAGGAAACGCGGAGGACAAGAAGACGGGCGCCGAGTACGAGAAGATGGTCGCCAAGTCTTACGACTACCGCTTCGGCCCGAACCCGTTCGCGCCCTCGAACGCCACTTCCGCCACGGGCGCCTTCATCCCCGGCGCGAAGTTCCTCCCCTCGGCGCGCTGCGCCACCTGCCACACGGACGCGCACGACCAGTGGCGGCAGTCGGCCCACGGCAACGCCTTCCGCGAGCCGTTCTACCAGAAGAACGTTTTGGACATCATCGCGCAGAAGGACATCGCCTTTACACGCCACTGCGAATCGTGTCACAACCCGGCGGCGCTGTTCTCCGGCGCGCTCACCAAGAAACCTTCCTTCAAGGCGCGGCCCTTCGACGAGGACGGCGTCTCCTGCATCGCCTGCCACTCCATTCAGGAAGTGAACGGCCGCGGCATCGGCGGCTACACGATGGGCGAGCCGGCACTACTCGTTAAGGAAGACGGCGCGCGTCTTCTGGAAGGCGTCACCGACCAGCAGATACTCGACGACGTGCCCTCGCACCGCCGCGCGATGATGCGCCCGGTTCTGAAGTCCAACGAGTTCTGCGGCGCGTGCCACAAGTCGCAGGTGCCGAAGGAGCTGAACGACTACAAGTTCCTGCGCGCCTTCGCCGTCGCCGACGAGTTGCAGATGTCTTCGTTCTCGAAGGAGTCGCCGCACCCGTTCTACGTGCGCGACAAGGAGTCGTGCAACTCCTGTCACATGAAGAAAGAGCCTGCGCCGCGCTTCGACGTGTCGGCCAAAGAGGGCACTATCACCTCGCACCGCTGGGCCGCCGCCAACACCGCCATCCCGTTTTTCTACGGCTATCAGGCGCAGCTCGACGCCGTCCGCAAGTTCCTCGAAGCGGACGTGCTCGGCATCGACATCTTCGCCCTGCGCCGCGACCCCGCGGGCCGGGAGGGAACCGAGCTGTTCGCCCCGCTTAACCGCAGCGACTTCCAGATAGCGGCGGGCGACACTTTGACGGCCGACGTGGTCGTCACCAACAAGAACATCGGCCACTCGTTCCCGCCCGAGCTGCGCGACTTCTACGAGGCCTACGTCGAGTTCACCGTGGCCGACGGCGAGGGCCGCCCCGTCTACCGCTCCGGCTTCGTCAAGCCCGACGGCTACCTGGACGAATCGGCCCACACCTACAAGACCTATCTCGTGATGGCCGACGGCTCCTTCAACGACAAGCACCACATCTGGCGCACGCGCGTCGTCGCGCAGAACAATCAGATTCAGTCGGGCCGCTCAGACCTTGCCCGCTACAAGTTCACCGTGCCGGCAACTGTCGCCGGCGGCCGTCTCCGCATGACGGCGCGCGTGCAGTATCGTCGCTTCACACGCGTCTTCCAGACCTACGCGCTCGGCAAGGAAGTTGATTACCCCAACGTCTTGATGGCCGCGACCGAGCAGACGTTACTTGTCGGCGAGAACAAGCAGACGCCGCTCCCGCCAGCCGGCGCGAAGGGCGTCATGCCAGACTGGCGCCGGTGGAACAACTACGGCATCTCGCTCCTCGACCAGCGCCAGTTCGCGCTCGCCGCCGACGCCTTCGCCCGCGCCGCCGACCTTGACACGGCCTACCGCCCGATGGCGAGGGTCAACCGCGCGCTCGCGCTCATCGAGCTTGACCGCTGGAATGATGCGGCGAAGCTCGTCGATGCGGCGCTCGAAGAGAAGCCCGACCTCTATCGCGCGCTCTTCCAGCGCGGGCGCATCCGCGAGCGTCGCGGCGAGCTGAAGGAAGCGGAAGAGGATTATCGCCGCGTCTCGGAAGCCTTCCCGCGCGACCGCCTGACGCTCCAGCGTCTCGGCGAGCTTGCGAAGATCAAACGCGACTTCGTCGCCGCCAGCGCCTTCTACGAGCGCATCCTCCAGATCGACCCCGAGGACGCCGGCTCGCATTACAACCTGATGCTCGTTTATCGCAAGCTCGGGCGGCAGGAGGAGGCGCGGCGCGAGGCCAAAATCTTCGCCGACCTCAAGGACGACCCCGGCGCGCTGCCCGTGGCGAGTGAGTTTCTGCGCCGCCATCCAGAGATGAAGGGCGAGAGCGTGCCGTGGCACGTCCACGACCTCGACCGCGGGCGCGAGTCGGCCGCCTACACGAAAAACTGAAGGACAAGGGGACAAGCCAAGGGATGCCAGCAGGTGTTACGGGCCTCGCCGTGAAGTGCGCCGTTCTATGCGCCTTTGTGATTATGACTCTCGGCTACGCACTCGCCGCCGCCCCGAGGGAAGCGGCGACGGCGCAGGCCAAAAGCGGCGCGCGCCGGGCATCCGCGCAGAAGACGCAGGCCCGCGGACGTGAGGTATACATCTCAAACTGCGCGCGCTGTCACGGCGGCGACGGCCGGGGGCAGACCACGCTCGGCCTCTCGGTTGAGGCGCCCGACATGACGGACGCGCGCTGGCACGCGCGCCGCGGCGCGCGTCGCATGACGCAGTCGGTCGCGCGCGGACGCGGGCAGATGCCGGCCTTCGCCGGCAAGCTCACGAAGGCTGAGATCGCCGCGACCATCGC
>DASVES010000221.1:0-9811 GCA_036380435.1 Pyrinomonadaceae bacterium
GTGAAGACGATCATCACCGCGCCGAGCAGCACGACCGAGGCGACGACGATTGATTGCACGTCCGCGCCCGGCACGAAGGCCGTGTAGACGGCGGCGAGGACGAGCGCCGTCAAGAGCAGCCGGATGCCGTCGGCGATGTTCCGCATGACGACGAAGAGCGCGGCGGCGAGCATCTTGATCTTGCCGCCGAAACGCCGGTCGAGCAGTTGATAGACGGTTAGAAGTTCGCCGCGAAAGTAGGACGGGATGAAGAGGAAGGAGATGACGACGCGCCCCAGCATGTAGCCCATGACGAGCTGGAGAAACTGGAAGTTGCCGCCGCGCGAGAAGGCGACGCCGGGCACGGAGATGAACGTGATGGTCGAAGTCTCGGTGGCGACGATGGAGGCGGCAATCGCCCACCACGGCACCGAGCGGTCGCCGAGGAAGTAGTCCTTCGTCGTCTTCTGCTTGCGCGAGAACCACACGCCGAAGAGCGTGATGCCGGCGAGGTAGCCAAAGATGATGACGAGGTCGAATGTTCTCACTTGTGTGTGGTCGCTGTCTCGAAGTCGGCGGCGCGCGCGGGGCACGCGGGCGCGGAAGAAGTTGTGTGCGCCCTCATCCGTTCCTCGATGAGTGACAAGAGGCGCTGCGGATTCTTGTAGAAGAGCGCATTGATCACGACGCTGCCCCTCGGCGCTTTAATCTTCACATGCTGCGGACTCTCCAACGAGGGCGCGACGAAGACGCTCTCGGCCTCGTCCCACCCGACGAAGAGCGCGGGCGCGAACAGACGCGGACGCCGGACGCCTTCGTTCGTAAACTTCGTCCGCAACTCGGCGAGCGGCTGCCACGCGAGCGCCGCGCACCCGAGCGCCACGGCCGCGTGCCAACCAGCGATGCTCACCCAGCTCCACTCACCTTCGAGACCGAGGCCGGCGCGCATTGCCGACAGGGCCGGGCGCGTCACGCCGAAGTAGAGCGCTAACTCCAGCGCGAGACAGGCGGCGCAGCAGAGCGCGAGGGGCCACTTCTTGCGGGGCAGTTGGAACGACTCCATGAGTCCTGTTGACGAGCCGAGGCAGATTACGAACGAATCAGTGTACGGGAGACGCGTTGACAGTACCGCTAGCGGAAGCCTCGCGGGTGTGGTTACGACAGCAGCACCCGCGAGGCTTCCGCTCGCGGTACTGTTCATTACACCCAACCGACGCGTGCGGAGAATATAGCATCAACCCTCGCGCCCGCGTGAGTCGCGCGCCGCCGCGACCAACTCGACGGCGCGAGCAACCGCGCCCTTCGATTCGACGAGCGCGCGCTCCGCCTCGTCGCGCGACGCCCCCGCCTTTGTCATCACGAGCGCCGTGCGCGGGTCGCCGCCCGCGGCCTCGATTGCGGCGCGCGCCTCCTCCTCGCCAAGCCCCGTCTCCGCCGCGAGATTTCGCACGGCGCGCGCGCGCAGCTTCGTGTTGCGCGGCAGGAGGTTGGTCATGCGGTTGCCGGTCACGTAGCCGAGCCGGATCATCGACGCGGTCGAGAGCATGTTGAGGACGAGCTTCTGCGCCGTGCCCGCCTTCAGACGCGACGACCCGGCGATGACTTCGGGGCCGACTTCGGGGACGATTGCGATGTCGGCCGCGCGCGTGATCGGTGAGTCGGGCGCACAGGTCAGGGCGACGGTTAACGTCCCGCGCGAGCGCGCGTGTGCGAGCGCCCCGACGGTGTAAGGCGTGCGACCCGAAGCGGCGATGCCGACGAGCACGTCTTCAGGGCCGACGCCGCGGGCGTCGATGTCGCGTGCGCCGGCCTCGGCGTCGTCCTCCGAGGCTTCGACGGCGCGGTAACACGCCTCGTAGCCGCCGGCGATGATGCCCTGCACGAGTTCGGGCGCGACGCCGAAGGTCGGTGGACACTCCGAGGCGTCGAGCACGCCGAGGCGGCCCGACGTGCCCGTGCCGGTGTAGAAGAGTCGGCCGCCGCGTCCCAGTCGCTCCACGATTCCCTCGACGGCCCGCGCCACCTCGGGCAGCACCAGCCGCACGGCCTCCGCCACGCGCGCGTCCTCCTCGTTCATCAGCCGCACGATCTCCGTGGCCGGCTGGCTGCTGATGTCGCGCGTGCGCGGGTTCTCCTGCTCCGTGACGGGGATGTTCGTGTGGAGGTCTTCGGACATTGTTAAAGTGTCAGCCGGCGAGAGCGAGACGGAGGTGTTCGCGGGCCATGCGCGCGGCGGCCTCCGCGGGCGCGATCAGTGGCGGCGCGAGGAACGCGCCCGGCGCGACGCGCGCGATCTCCTCCGTGAGCGGCTTGAAGATGATCTCCCCGGCGGCGAAGACGCCCCCGACGTAACTCACCTGAAAACGCTCGCGCCGCATCCGCAGGCCGCGGATGACGGCCACCGCCGCCACGCCGAGTTCCCTTCCCGCTTCCTCGACGATTGAGCGCGCCACACTGTCGCCGCGCGCAGCCTCCCCGACGACCCGGCGCGTGAATCCCGCAATGACCTGATTCGTCATCGAAGGGTTGTAGATGGCCAGCGCGATGTCGTCCGATTTGGCGACGTTGAAGTAGTCGCAGGCGGCCGCGTCGAGTGAGGTCACGGGGCCGCGCCCGTCGGCCCCCTTCGCCACGGCCTGCAAGGCGCGGCGGGCGATCCACGAGCCGCCGCCCTCATCGCCCGCGAGCGGCCCCCAACCGCCGGCGCACACGCGTTTGCCCCGTCCGTTCACACCGCAGCAGATCGACCCCGTGCCGGCGATGATGATCAGACCCGGCTTGCCCTCGGTCGCCCCGAACAGAGCGATGTCGGCGTCGGTCACGACTTCGAGCGGATTGATGCCGAGTCCCGCAAGCGCCTCGCGCATGCGCTCGCGCAAGTCTGAACGCCTCGACCCGGCGAGGCCCACCTGCGCGGCCAGAATGTCGCCGCGCCGCACGCGCGCCGCCGCGCACGCCCGCTCCACGGCCACACGCACGGCCAGCGCCGCCGGCACCACGCCCACACGCAGAGGGTTCGACGGCCCGGCCAGACCCTCGCCCAGAACTTCTTCGGCCGCGTTCGTGATGACGGCCCGCGTCTTCGTGCCGCCGCCGTCAACGCCGAGCACGAGTTCGCGCCGGCGCAAACGCTTCGCGGCGGCAAGTCTACGGGGGTCGCTGCGGGGCTTCATCGGAGTTTCAGGTGTCGGCGGCCACTTGAGTTCTTCGGGGACGACCGCGCAATTAGGTGTTTAATTGTAAAGACCTTCCGGGTATAATTGAAACTAAAAGATTTTATTCGGGCGATAACCGTCGCTAATACCAAGAGGCTAAAGCCGTAAATCGTGAATCGTCAATCGTGAATCGAAAAAGGCGACGCCTCTGGGATTTACGATTTGCCATTCAAGCCGAAGGAAGCGCAACCACGATTTACGATTCACGATTCACGATTCACGACTATGGACATTCGCCAACTCAAAGCCTTCGCCGCCATCGCCGAGGCCCGCACCTTTACCGCGGCGGCCGTCCGCGTACACGTCACGCAGGCGGCCATCAGCATGCAGATCCGTCAGCTCGAAACCGAGATCGGCGTGCCGCTCTTTCTCCGCACGCCGCGCCGAGTAGTGCTGACGGAAGCCGGCGAGCGTCTGCTCGACCGCGCCCACGCCATCCTGCGTGAGCACGACGCGGCGCTCGCCGAAATGGCCGAACTCGCCGGGGCCGAGCGCGGGCGTTTGCGTCTGGGCAGCGCCTCCGCGATGGTCAGCGCCGACCCGCTGCCGGCCATCCTCAAGGAGCTGCGCGAGACGCACCAGCAGGCCGAGGTGTCGGTCGTGACGGGGACGAGCGAGTCGCTGGTGAAACAGATACTGGCGGGCGACCTCGATATGGCTTTCGTCTCCCTGCCCGTGGAGGCGCGCAACATCGAGACGGAGCTGTTGAGCACGGATCAGTTGGTGGCCATCGCCAGCCCGCAACACAAGATGGCCGAGCGGCGCGTGGTGAGCGCGTTTGCGCTCGCGGGCGAGAAACTGATTTTGGGCGAGCGCGGGGGCAACACGCGCCGGCTCATCGACGAGTTTTTCGCGGAGTCGGGGCTAAAGCCGACGGTGGCGATGGAGTTGAGCCGGCTAGCGGCGATCAGGAAGATGGTGGAGTCGGACATGGGCGTCGGCATCGTCCCTTTGCGCTCGGTGCTCGAAGAGGTTGCCGACGGCCGGCTCGTGCGCTGGTGGATCGAGGGCGCGCACGTCAACTGGGAACTCGGGGTCGCCCGCCTGAGCGGCGGCTATCTCTCACCCGTCTGCGACACCTTCCTCAAACTCTGCCGCAAACACTTCGAGCCGGGGCCAGACGCCGCCGGGCCGCGCAACTTGTCGCGCCGGAAAAAGGCTGACGACTCTTCAGCCCCCACGCGGAAGTCGCGGAAGAAGCGTTGACGCGTAACGTTATTTGAGGCTCGGAAGATTTCAATTGTGCTGGCGCGCGTCGCCAGCGCCGGAGGCGCGACAGAATGTAGCCCACGGCGTCAGCCGTGGGGACACGCGCCTGTCAGAATTCAAAGCCCCGGAGGGGCGAAAGAATCTGTGCGGGCGTAATGCTCAAGCCCGATTTTCTTTCGCCCCTCCGGGGCTTTCGACATTTATAACGGATGCTTCACCCACGGCTGACGCCGTGGGCTACATTCTGCCGCCGCCGCTGCGGCTCATAGCCGCGCCGCCGCGCGCTGACGACTAGGCTTTATCGATGTAGCCGCGCAGCGCCTCGCTGAGGCGGGCCGTGTCGTCGGGCTTGCGTAGACAGCCTTGCGCGCCGGCGCGGGCGGCCTCCGCTTCGTCGAGCAGCTCGCCGTAGGCGGTGTAGAGCACGATGGGGGTTTGCGGGTCGAACTCGCGTATCTCGCGGCAGAGCTGAAGCCCGTCTTTGTCGGGTAGCCCGATGTCGAGCAGGATGAGCGCATACGACTTCTTGCGCGCGAGGTCGAGGCCCTCCTGGGCCGTCTGCACGGTCTTGATGTCGAACCCGTCCTGCCGCAGGCTGAACTCGACCAACTCGCGCGTGTCCGAGATGTCTTCGACGAACAGGATCGCCGGCCGGCTCACTTCAACCATCAGTCTCCCCTCCCTTACCCTTCGACTCCTGTGTACCTTTCCAACAACTCCGACCAGCGACCCTGCGCCTTTAACAACAACTCGCAGACCTCGCGCACCGCCCCGAAGCCGCCATTCAGGCGCGTGACGTAGTGCGCGGCGGCGCGCGTGTCTTCGGTGGCGTCGGCGACGGCCGCCGCGAAGCCGCAACGGCGCATCAACGGGATGTCGGTCACGTCGTCGCCCACGTAGCCGACCTCTTCTTCCCGGACGCCGGCCTCCGCGAGCAGTTCCTCGTAGTCCTTCACCTTATCCCATGTGCCCTGTCGGACGAAGTGCATGCCGAGGTCGCGTGCGCGCGCGTCTAACGCCGTCGAGGTGCGGCCCGAGATGACGCCGGTGCGCAGGCCCGCGCGGTGCAGCATGACGATGCCGTGGCCGTCGCGTGTGTGGAAGCTCTTCTGTTCGCCGCCGCCGTCGAGGAGCGTGATGCGCCCGTCCGTCAACACGCCGTCGCAATCCATGAGCAGGAGCTTGACGCGCGCGGCGCGACTCTCAAGTGATTGGTTCATTGGCTCATTAGTTGCCATCACACGCACAGTACCGCGAGCGGTAGCGAGCGGGTGCGGCTGTGATGAGAGACTCGACACGTGCACGCGAGACCCGCTCGCTACCGCTCGCGGTACTGTTCTCATTCATCATCGCACTTCAAACAACTGTACGTCGGCCAGCTTCCAGCCGGCCGGCGTGCGCGCGAAGACGAGGACGGCCGTGCCCGCCTGATCGGCGCCGAGCGTGCGCGCTTTTATCTCCACGTCGGCGGCGACGCGGTTCGCGCCCATCTGTTCGGTGCGTAGCAGCCGCGTCTGCCACAACTCGGGCTGGCTGCCGACGATGCCTTTCGAGAAGTCGGACAGCTCGCCCGCCATGATGATGTTGTCGAGTTCGGCCTTCTTGCCGCTGCGGATCGCGGCGTCGAGTTGCGCGACGGCGGCGCGCGCCGCCTCGTCCACGGCCGGAGTGGAGCCGGCGGCAGTCTCGGCACGGATGCGCGCGGCGCGCGCGGCGAGTGTGGCGGCATACTCGGCGTCGGCGCGCACGGCCTCGTCGAAGTGGCGCGCTCCTTCGGCGGGCTGGCCCTTCTTGAGGGCGACCTCGCCGAGTCCGATGTTCGCCCACGCGAGCGTGTAGGGGGTGGGGAGCGGCAGGTCGAGCGCGGCGCGAAACTCGCGCTCGGCCTCGGCCGTCTTGTTCTGCGCGAGCAGGGCGCGGCCCAAGAGGACGCGCGCCTCCTGCATCAGCGGCCGGCGCGCGAGCACTTCGCGCGAGACCGACTCGGCGCGCGCCGGCTGCGCGGAAAGTGCGGCGCGCGCGTCCGACAACATCTCCTCGGCCGCGGTGGGCCACCACGGCGCCACGTCCTTGGCGAAGTCGAGCTGCGGGTAGAGACGTTCGGGGTCGGCCTCGACGAAGACGACGGGCGCGGCCGTTTTGAAGCGCGCCGTGGCGTCGCCGCGCGCCGGGACGTTGACGCGCGTCGTCAGACGCTCACCGCGTTCGTTCGTCGCCGCCACGTTCACGTCCGTGTCAATCGAGCCGAGATTGCGCAGCACCGCGCGCCACTCGCCGGCCTCCTGCATGGGCTTGCCCACGAGCAGGTCGGTGTCGGTCGGTCGGTCAAACAGCGCCTCGAAGGCCGCCTTCGACGCGTCGCTCGCCCGCTCGCCCAGTGACGCGCGCAGCGCGGCGAGACTCACGCGAGCGCCCTTCGCGGGGTCGAACTCGCGCCGCAGCGCCGCCATGAAGTTTTCGCGGCCCACGATGCGCTCCATCAACAGACGCCAGACGAGCGCGCCCTTGTTGGCGACGGAAGTGTAGTAAGTGTCGTAGGCCGGGCTTGACTGTGAGAGCGGCGCGTCGCGCAGGGCGACGGCCGAATAGAGCTGCGCCATGCGCGCGCGCTCCGTGTCGGCCGCAGGTTGGCCGAACTGTTTTTCGATGAAGTGCGTGGCGAGGAAGCGTGGCAGGCCCTCGCGCACGACGCCTGCCCCCTCGCCCTGCACGGCCGTCGCGCCGCCCACCCACAGACGCGCCACGCCCTCGGCGATGTTCATCGTCGTGACGGCGTCGGTTTTAGCGCGCCGGAAGACGGCGGCGTCGAGCAGGATGGCGCCCGCCATATCGAAGCCTGAGCCGCGGCGCACGGCGACGAGGCGGATGGGCGTGTCGGGCGCCGGCCCCAGAAGTCCCGCGTAGAAACTGCGCGCCGCCCCGGCCAGCGCGATAAGTGACTCGGCCCGCTTGCGCTCGTCGGCCGACGCGCCGGGCGGGACGAGCGCGCTCACGCCGCGCGCCTCCGCACTGCCCTCGATTGTCTCCCACTTCCCCGTCAGGAAGAACGGCTGTGCGCTCAAGGCGACTTCGTGAGTCGCGCCCGTGGCGCGGCCGGCGGAGACTACGCCCGCGCCTTCGCCGCTCGCGCCCTCGACCGTCAGACGGAAGGGTGCGTAGTCGGCTCCGCGCGGGGCGATGGGCGTGTTGGGCGTCGGATACCAGTGGGAGAGCGGGAGCAACTGCGCGCCCTCGGCCGAGAGGGTGGCGAGTCCGTTGTTCTCGGAGACCGTCAGGCGGTAGTCGATCTGGACGCTCGTCGCGCCGCCCGGCGGCACGGCCTCGGGGAGCGCGACCCTGACCATCAGGAGCTTTGTCTGCCCGTCCGTCTCGGTCGTGAACTTCGCCGGCGCGCCGCCGACTGTTGCCGCGCTGACGATGGCGGCCGGATTGACGCGCGCCGTCAGCGTGCGGCCCGCCGCGCCGCCGACGTTGGTCGCGTTGATCGTTGCGCGCACGGCGAGCGCGCGCTCCGTGGCGGACAAGCCGCCGACGTTGGCCGTGATGTCGTAACGGATGACCTGCCACGCCGAGCGGGCGTCCGCCTGCGCCCACACGTCCTGAGCCAGGAGGAGCGGAATAAATAGAAGGAGAAGAATGCGAAGTTTTTTCATGTACCGTTTGATGAATCTATGTTGTGTGTGACGCAAGTTAACTCACCGCGGAGTCGCGGAGGACGCGGAGGATGCGCGGAGGCTTGAATTAACTCTGCGGCGTGAACTCTGCGCCCTCTGCGCCTCCGCGGTGAGTCAATTGTCATTTATCACTCAACTCCCGAGCCAAAAATCACCTTCACGATTCGACAGCCGCCTCACGCCGGACGAGTTCGTGCAGGTCGCGCAGAGTCTTCAGGAGCGCCGCCAGACGCGCGAGCGGCAGCGCGTTCGGCCCGTCGGAGAGGGCGCGCTCGGGCGCGTCGTGTACCTCCATGAAGACCGCATCGACCCCGCAGGCCACGCCGGCGCGGGCGAGTGGTTCGATGTACTCCGACTGCCCGCCCGTTGCACGCCCGAGGCCGCCCGGCAGTTGCAGGCTGTGTGTCACGTCGAAGACGACGGGCACGCCGAAAGAGCGCATGACGGGGAACGTCCGCATGTCAACAACCAGATTATTGTAACCGAACGAGGCCCCGCGCTCGGTGAGCAGCAGACGCTCGCAACCCGCGGCGCGCGCCTTCTCCACGATGTTGCGCGCGTCCCACGGCGAAAGAAACTGCCCCTTCTTGACGTTGACGGCGCGGCCCGTCTCCGCGGCCGCGACGATCAAATCGGTCTGCCGGCACAGGAAGGCCGGTATCTGGAGCACGTCGGCGACGCCGGCCGCTAGCTGGGCCTGCGCCACGTCGTGTACGTCCGTCAGCACGGGCAGCCCCGTCTCTTCCTTGACGGCGCGCAGGGCGTCCAAGGCTTCTTCGACGCCGATGCCGCGAAAGGACTCGTGCGATGAACGGTTGGCCTTGTCGAACGACGCCTTGAAGACGTAGTCGAGACCTGCGTCGAGCGCGCGCTTCGCGCACTCGCGCGCCATCATCAGAACGTGCTCGCGCGACTCGACGACGCACGGCCCCGCGATCAACGTCAGGCGGCCGTCGCCGAACGTGGCGTCGCCAACCCTGAACGGTTTGATGTTCATCTCCTCCACAGTTCCACTCAACGCGGCTGCCCTCCCTCATTCTCCAACTTGCGGCGCAACTCCCGCAGGACGCGTTCGCCGCGCCGCCGGTTCTCCGCGTTCGGCTCCTGCTGGATGTAGATTTCCAACTCCTTCGCGGCCTCGGCCGTGCGCCCGGTCTCGGCGTACATCATGCCGAGACGGAAGTGGGCCTCGGCGAAGTCGCCGCCGCGCTCGTCGATGGCCGCGCGGAAGGCCGACTCCGCGCCCGTGTAGTCTTCGAGCATGGCGAGGGCGAAGCCGCGCTGATTGTGCGCGTCGGCGTCGCGCCCGTTGTTCTGCTCGGCGGCGCGGGCTAACGCGTCGGCCGCCTCGCGATAACGTCGGCGGTTGAGGTGCGCCAGTCCGATCTGAAAGAAGGCGTCGGGGTAGGTGCCGCCGCGACTTTTGACGGCGCCGTCGTATGCCTCAATCGCCTCGTCCAGATCGCCGCGCGCCTGAAGGGCGAAGCCGAGATTGTACTGCGCCGCCGGGTAGTTGCCCTGCTTCTGCTCGACGGCCCTGCGAAACTCCTCGGTCGCCTCGCCGAGCTTCCCCTGCATCATCAGCACGCGCCCCAGACGGTTGTGCGCCTCGGGAAAGTCGGGCTGAAGCTCAAGGGCGCGGCGGTAGTCGCGCACCGCGCCGTCGAAATTGCGCGAAGAGAAATAGTATGCGCCGCGCTCATAAAACTCGGCGGCAGAGCGTGGCTCGGAGAC
>DASVES010000222.1:0-7353 GCA_036380435.1 Pyrinomonadaceae bacterium
CAACGCGCGGGCGCCGGCGGCGCATCCCACTTCCGACCGCCTCGCCACAATGATTCGTGTGAAGACGCCCTCCCGGCGTCTCTCGCGCGGACGCGTCACTTCCCATCGGCTTTGCCCGCAAAGTCCCCGAGAAGTCGCTTCACCCGAAAAGTGTGACGCAGTTAAAGGATTTAGCCCAGACTTTTCGGGTGAAATGTGTCAATCGGGACTTTGCGGGGACTTTGCGGGCAAAACCCTTCCCATCTCAAGAGAGGTTTTCTTATGCGAACCCGCCGCCTGCTATTGCCGTCCCTTTTTCTCTTCGCGCTGCTGTCCTGCCTCGCGCCGAACGCGCTGGCGAACGGGGGGCTGAACGTCTCGGCGCGCGACGCCGTCTCGGAGGACGCGGCCCTGCGCGCCTCGGCCCTCAAGACGTTGCGCGAGGCCGGCCCCGCAGGGCTTGAAGCACTGTTTGCGGAGTTCGCTGACGAGATTGCGCTCCGTGCGGGCGGACAACCCGCAGCGGGCGGCGCGGAGTGGGCGAGAATCGCCGAGGCGTTAGACGCCGTGAGCCAGCAGCGCGACGGATTTGCGTCGCGTCTCTACTGGTACACGGACTTCGAGGAGGCGAAGCACGCGGCCCGCGCGAGCGGCAAACCCATCCTGTCGCTGCGCCTGCTCGGCAAGCTGAGCGAGGAGTACTCCTGCGCCAACAGCCGCTTCTTCCGCACGGTGCTCTATGCCAACACGTCCGTCTCGAAGTTCCTGCGCGACAACTTCGTCCTCCACTGGCAGAGCGTCCGGCCCGCGCCGCGCGTGACCATCGACTTCGGCGACGGCCGCCGCCTTGAGCGCACCGTCACCGGCAACAGCATCCACTACGTCCTCGACCCCGAGGGCTGGCCCATCGACGCGCTGCCCGGCCTCTACGGCCCCGGAGCCTTCGTGCGCGAACTCGAACGCGCCGCCCGTGCCACACGCGCCTCGGCCCGCCTCGGCGGCGAGGCGCGCAACCAGTTCCTCTTCCAGTACTACAACGAGCAGGCCGTGCGCCTCATGGATAGTGTGCGCTCGGACGCACAGGCGGCCGTTGTCCGTTTGCCCGCCGAGGTGATCCAGCGCCAGATCGGCGGCGTGCCGGCGAGGGGGACCATCACGCCGCCGCCGCCGACCAAATCCACCGCGATCCAGGCCATGCCGCGCGCCATGACGAAGATGATGATCGAGGATCGACTCGTGAGAGAAGTCACCAACAACATCACCTACCGCCCCGGCGTGATGCAGCGGGCGATCAACGAAGACGGCTGGGCGAAGATCGCCGGCCTGCACCTGCCCGACGCGCGCATGGACGCCGCGAGCATCGCGCTCCTCGCCGCACACAACCCCCACACGCGCCCCGCCGTGCGGGCCATGACCGCCGCCGATACGACGGGCGCAGGAGGTCGCTTCGCCCGCGCCGTCGCCAACCTCGAACGCACGATGGCGCTCGACACGGTGCGTAACCAGTACCTGATGCGGCCCGTTCTGCTCCGTTGGTTAATCAGCGGGGCGGGCCTCGCCGGCGTCGAAGAATTTAACCGGAGAGTCTACGCCGAACTCTTCCTGACGCCCGACTCCGACCCCTGGCTCGGCCTCGCCGCGCCCGACAGCTACACCGCCCTGCTCGACGACGGCCTCGTGACAAACAGGTAGCATGTCGCTGGGAGCGCACGCGCCGATGCGTGTGCTCCCCGACATGACGTCGCCGCTCAGCCGTTTCGGAGAACGTGTTAGCAAAAATTCAGTTGACATCCTCACGCGATGAAGGTATGTTGCGCCGGTCAAATCTGCTGCCTGAAGTTTCTTTGCCCAGGTTAGAATTGCCCCGCAGATTCTCCTTTTGAATATGATCCGCTTCCGGTCTCCCATCTCGACATCTCGTCGAACAGCTTTCCAGGGTCGGCCCTGTGTCTGCGTGACCGGCCATTAGCCGACTACTTGCCACTTTTCAAGAATCGCCACGGTCGTGTAGTGGTTCAGTTTGAAGCTGAAAACTATATTTTCATCCGCGCGCGTGCGGCCCCATGAAATGGCCTGCCGCGACATCGCATAAATTTGTAGGCAATAGTCTTTAGGGTGATTGCCTGGGGCAATCCGATTGCGGAGCGGTCTTGCCGCAATTGGAATTGACCCATTAACCACTGTCGGCTGGACATTGACATGAATCTCACCAAACGAATCGGCGGCCACGACGGGTTGTCTGCCGCCCGCCACCTTTTGCTGATGACGGCGCTGGCCGCCGCGTCACTTTTCGGCCGCGCGCCGGATGTCCTGGCCCAACAGCAGGTGCAACCCGACGAGAATTTAAAGGAATTGCGGGAAGACGTTCGCTCGTTGAAGGAGGGGATGACGGCCGTCCAAAGGGAACTTCAGGAGATTAAGAAGCTGCTCTCGAAGCAGCCCGTCGTTGCCGCCGCCCCGGCGAACGAGGCTCCGCGCGAGATTCTTCTGGATTTAGGCGGCGCGCCCTCGAAGGGGGACGCCGGCGCGCGGCTCGTGCTCGTCGAGTATTCCGACTACCAATGCCCCTTCTGCTCGCGTTACGTCCGCGACACGCTGCCGCTGATCGAACGCGACTACATCAAGACGGGGAAGATTAAATACGTCTTCCGCGACTTCCCTCTGGAATCGATTCACCCCAACGCGCTCGTGGCCTCGGAGGCCGCCGCCTGCGCCGGCGAGCAGGGGAAATACTGGGAGATGCACGACCGTCTCTTCGGCAATCAGGGCGCGCTGGCCGTCGCCGACATGGCCGCCCACGCACGGGCCGTCGGCGTCAACCAGCCGAACTTCCAGCAATGTCTTGCCGGCGGCCGGCACAAAGAGCCGATCCGCAAAGATATGGCCGAGGCCATCAGCCTCGGCGTGAGCGGCACCCCGACCTTCTTCATCGGCCTCGCATCGCCGGACAGCTCGAAAGTTAAAGTCCTGCGGGTGATGAAAGGGGCCGGTTCCTACGTCAACTTCAAGGAAGTTTTGGACGGCGCTCTCGCCGCTCTACCATAAGCCACGGGCGGTTCGCCGCCCCTATTAGGAGGGCCGAAGGCATCCCACGCGAAGCTCGGGTTTCATCCGTAGAATAACTTTCAGGCACGCCCCACTCGTCGGAATCGCTACCCCACACAACACAAACGAACCCCACAAACCTCGCCGCGTTTAACTCCTCGCTAAACACAAGTAGGAGACACGCAATGCAACGTCGTAGCCTTTCCCTGGCTGTGGGCGTCATCGCACTGCTGGTCAGCTTTTCGCTCCCCCGGACTTATGCGCAAGTCGTGCCGCAAGATTCGGGGGCCGCGCAGGCCGTCAACTCCGCCCAGCCAGACGCGGCCGACCCGGTAAAACGGGTCGGTCGGACGGAGTCGCCGACGCCGCCTGCCGTGAGCGTTGCCAAGCTGTCGCCAGCCGCCGCCCTCGCCGCCCAACCACCTCCGAACTCTAACTCTTCCGCGGGAAAAGACTCGGGGAAGCCAAACGCCACAGCACCGCAAAATAATAACGGGCAAGAAGAACGCAAGCCCCTCACCAAGAGACTCGAGAACACCCGCAAGGGCTACGCCGTCCAATATCCAGAGGATTGGTCGGTCGGCCCGAACCGGTTCGCCAACATGGACGAGCTCATCAACCTCTCCCCTGAACAGGTGGGGAAAAGGCCGATTACGGCCAAGATCAAAATCACCACCGAAGAGAGAAGAAGTCACGAGGAGGCGCTCCGCCGTCTGGAAGAGATCAGGAGCGGCATCGGCGCCCCGACCTCGGCCTTCCTGACCATCGGCGGCTGGCCCGCCATCCAGTACGGGCGCATCGACGAGAGGCCGTCGCCCGGTCAATTCCCCCGCCCGCAGTTCAAGGATAAGAAGATGTACAGGATCACGACTGCCATCGCGGTCGGAGACCTGCTCGTCCAACTGGAGGCGATTCTCCCGTCGGACGCCAACCCGGGGCTGATCCACCAGGCGGAGGCCATCAGCCGCAGCGCATTCTTCTCGGCGAAGGCCGACCCGAAAAAGACGCAGGACGAGGTGGGGAGGCTCCGCAAGAACGCGCGCCCTAGGTCGGCCCCGCTCGCCCTCACTACGGGCGACCAGGTGGCGGCTTTCACCCCGCTCCCGGCGAGCCTCCGCCCAACGACTTCGGGTGCCGGAGGCGGCGCGGCGAAAGTGCTGCCCCTCAGCAAGCAGGACCCCGATAATTCAGCCGAGCCGGGGCTGACCCGGCGCGTCATTAGCAACCGCAACGGCGAACTCGAAATCGCCGTCTCGCCCAACGGGCGGAACATCGTCATCGGCCAGCAGAGCGCCTTCCGAAGCTCGACCGACGGCGGCCAGACGTTCCCGTTCAACGGCACCATCCCCTACACCGGCGGCGACCCCTCGCTCGCCTGGGGGCCGAGCAACGCCTTCTACTACGCCGGAATCGCCGGCGGCGGCGGTTGCCAGGCGGCCGACGCCGCCGGCCCGCAAGGCTACACCTGCACGGGCATGGCGCGCTCGACCGACAACGGGCAGACGTTCCCGTTCGTCACGCGGGCCGTCGCCTGCCCCAACGACACCAACCCGGCGTCCATCCCCGGCGCCTGCTTCCCCGATCAGGAGCACATCGCGGCAGACCGCGTCAGCACCGGCGCCGGCGGCGGCGACCGGGTCTACTCGACGTGGAGGAATTTCGACGCCACCGACCAGGACCCCGGCCTCGTCTGCTCGCAGGACAGCGGCCAGACCTGGTCCGCCCCAATCGTCGTTGGCTCTGGCTCATTCCCCAGAATCAATGTCGGTCAGGACGGTTTTGTCTACGTCGTCTACCGTTCCGGCGGCGACTACATGCTCAACAAGTACAACCCGTGCCCGGCGGCGGGCGCGCCCACCGTCGTGCCCGGCTTCCCCGTAGTCGTCATGGCGCAGAATGAGATTACGTGTCCGTTCCCCGGCCACGACCGCTGCGACCAGGACCCTTCGAGCCAGATGCTCGCCGTTGACGACACGAACCCGAACCACGTCTACTTCTCCGTCGCCATCAACGGCGGGAGCGCGACGAACGACAACATCGTCGTCCGCGACTCGCTCGACGGCGGCCTGACGTGGCCCGCCGGGCGGGTCGTCCAGGCGAACGACAGCATTCCCGGCAAGCGCATCATGCCGTGGATCTGCACCACGGGCGGCGAGGCGTTCGTCACCTGGTACGACCGCCGCTCCACTCCCGCGAACCAGAACGACCTGACTGAATACTACGCCGGCCGCGTGCGGCTCGACGGGGCCTCCAACCTCGTCGTCGGCAGCGAGATCAAGTTGAGCGAGGTGGGCGACCCCTGGTGCGCTTCGGGCTGGCCGTGCGGAACGCGCGGCGCTCCGGGCGCTTCCGAGCAGTGCTCCGTCCAGCCGCAACTGGCGGGCTTCTGCTGCTCTTCACTCGATGCCAACGGCAACTGCGTCGGCTCCGGCAACCGCTGCGACTTCTCCGACGGCTGCACCATCGGAGGCGAGACCTGTCAGGGCGTCGGGGGCGGGTGCCCGAAGTATGGCGACTACAACGGCAACGCCTGCGCCGCGGGGCGCATCTTCGCGGCCTACGCCTCGGCCACCGCGCCGCCTTCCATCACGCCCGCCTCGACCGGCATCGACATCTTCTTCACGTCGAAGCTCGTCGGCGACGTGCCGCAGCTACAGGTCCCGGGCGGCGTCAACTTCGGCGACATCTGCGTCGGCGGGACGGGAACGCAGACGCTCAACGTCTGCAACACCGGCAAGGCCGATCTCGAAATCAACGACATCACCTCGAACAATCCCAGGTTCGCCGTGACCACGACGACGCAGGGGTATCCGGTCGTCATCAGTCACGACTTCTGCTTCCCGTTCCAGGTGACGTTCAACCCGACGGCCACGGGAGCGCAGACGGCCACTCTGACCATCACGAGCAACGACCCGGCGCTACCCACGGCCACCGTGCAGGCGACCGGTTCGGGGACGCGGCAGGCCATCGACACGCTGATCCCGAACAGCGGCAACTTCGGTCAGGTCTGCGTCGGCTCGTTCAAGGACCTGAACCTGACGATCAACAACAGCGGCGGGTGCGACCTCGTCGTCAACAGCGTCACGTCCACGGGGGCCGACGCCTCGCAGTTCATCGTCGCCGGCGACAACACCTACCCGATCACGGTCGCGCCGGGCGTTTCGGTGCAAGTGCCGATCCGCTTCCAGCCGACGAGCATCGGAAACAAGGCGACCACCATCCGGGTCAACAGCAACGACCCGAACGCGCCGAACAAGGATGTGGCCGTCTCGGGCACGTCCGATCCGGGCGACATTCGCGTCACCGGCTCGACCAACTTCGGCGACATCTGCGGCGGCTCTCTGGCGGAGAAGACCGTCAACATCTGCAACGTCGCGACCGCCTGCAACCTCAACGTCACCAACGTGAGGCTCGCGGCTAACCCTGACGGCACGGGGTCGTGCAGCGACTTCACGCTCGTCAATAACCCGTTCCCGACGCCGGTCAGCCACGACTCGTGCCTCGACCTCGTCATCCGCTTCACGCCCACCTCGGCGGGGCCGAAGCAATGCACGCTGGTCGTCGAGAGCGACGATCCGCAGACCCCTTCGGTCAAGACGCTCGTAACGGCCACCACGCCGCTCGCTTCGATTGACGTGTCGCCCGACCAGAGCTTCCTGCCGGAGGTCAACCAGAGCATCGGCTTCTGCACGACCTTGCAGCCGTTCCCCATCTCCAACAAGGGAACCTGCCCGGTCAAGGTCACGGATGTCTCCGTCAACGACCCGAACAACTTCGGGCTCTCCGCGCTGCCGTCCTTCCCCATCAACCTCCAGCCCGGCCACACGGTGGGCGACGGCGCGCTCAAGACGGTCTTCAAGCCAATCGCGCCGCTTGATCGTGAGCGGGACGGAGTGTTGTCGGTCACTTACGAGTCTGATCCCATCGCGCACGTCCTCACGACCGAGACGCGCGACCTGTGCGGCGAGGTGGTCAACACGGGCGCGCGCGTGCTCGTGAGGGTGGGCCTCGTCCCGTTCAATGGTGAGGTGGAGAGCATCAGGCTCAACCGCATCAACGCCAACCGCAACAAGAACAACGTGGACACCGTGGACAACGCGCGCAACCTGCCGCTCCAGACGTTCGCGTACCCGGCGGGGTCGGCCTGCACCCCGTTCCAGTACCACCGCGAGTACGGCACCGTGGGCAACCCGATCCAACTGCTTCCCGGCTCCTACACGGTGACGGCGACGGCGGTCATCAACGGTAAGAGGAAGACGAAGACGGTCGCGTTCGACGTCGCAACCTGCGACTTCAACCCGACGATTTTTGTCGACTTCTAACGGCTAA
>DASVES010000223.1:0-35612 GCA_036380435.1 Pyrinomonadaceae bacterium
CTTCGTCTCCCTGAAGCGCGAGAACAGGCTCGGGCCTTCCGGCTCGGACGGCTGCGGCGACGCCAGTTCCTGCGGCGCATCCGCGCTCGCATAGCCCGGCCGCGTGTCGGGGCCAACGTCCGCGGCGGCAAACGCCGGGGCCGCCGCCGCCGCCGTGCTCATGCTGCTACGGCGTGCGCTGCGCGCCGACGGCGAGCCGCCGAGAATGGGCTGCGAGGCATAGGCGTGCGTGGCGGCGGGGAGCAGGAGTTGAGCGTCGTCCTGTTCATACTCGTCCTCATCGTAGTCATCGTCGCCGCGCCCGAAGAGGGCGCCGCCGATGGTGTAGCCGAGGAGCAAGCCCGCGCCCGCGGCGCCGAGCGTGACGGGCAACGTGTGGCGCCGGTACTGCTCGCGCCAGTCGAGCGTGTCGCTGATATTCTCCCTCACCTGCTGATACTGACTCACGACTGACTCCTTGATCTCCGTCACGGTCTGCGTGATCGATTCGCGCGCTTCGTCCATGCGACGCTGAAGCTCTTCCTTTGTGGCGTCGGGGTCGGCCGTCACGTCCTCGGGTGCGCGCGCGGTCGCTAAATTTCGTTCTTCAGCCATTGCTTGTCCTTTCTAATCTCGTCGAGACTCCGGTTCGGCGTCGGGTCGTGCGCGGCGAGGCGGCCCTTCGCCATCAGGAGGATGACGGCCCCGGCCACGAGGTAAACGAGGCCCGTGATGACGAACCCGAGGGCGTAGTTGAGCCGCGGGTCGGCGAACGAAAAGAGCTTCGAGACGAAGAAGGCGATGGCGACGTTAAAGAGCATGAAGCCGATGGCCGCCACCAGGCCGCCAACGGCCATCAACACCCCGTTACGCGCGTAGACGGAGGCGTCTTCCTTAAGCTCGACCTTGATGAGGCCGAGCTTGGCATCCACGAGCGTCATCACGTCGTCGCCGAGGCGTCCGAACAGCGACGGCAGGCTATCTATCTCCGCCTGTGTCGGCTCCCGCCGGGCCGGCGCCGCGCCGGCCGCACCCCTCTCAAGCTGCGACATATCGTTCACCTCCAAGTTCAAAGTTCAAAGTCCAAAGTTCAAAGACAAAGCTCGCAGTCGGTTTAAGACTTTGAACTTTGAACTTTGAACTTTGAACCTTTGTGTTAACGGCGGCTGCCGCGCAGCAGGATGCCGAGGAGGAACCCGGCGGCGGCCGAAATCAACAGCGCCTGACCGGGATTCTGCCGCGCGTACTGCTTGGCCTCGTCGGCCATCTGGCCGTAGTCCTTGTTACGCAGGTCCTGGAACTTCTCGCCGACCACGCCGGCCTTCTCCGTGACGTAGTCCTTGGCCGTCGAAGCCGCGTCGGCGATCTTCTGGCCATACTCCTGCGCCTGCGAGGCGAGACCCGTGGCGGCTCCGGCGCCGCCGCCGGTCGAGGTCGTCGATGAGCTGCGCGCGAGCGAGCCGCCGCCGGAGCTGGAGGCAGGGCCAGAACCGGAGGTGGAGCCGGAAGCGGAACCAGAGGTGGAACCGGAAGCAGAACCGGAGCTGGGTTTATTCCCTGCGTCGGTCGCGCCCGTGCCGCCTGTGTAGCCGGTGCCCGTGTGGCTGCTTGATCCGGTTGCGCTGGAGCCGCCGGTCGTGCCCGTCGTCCCCTTGGAGCCAGTCGTGGAGTTCGGTGAATCGTTATTGGGTTTGTTAGCTGACATGTTTATCGTTCTCCTCCGCGTGTGAAATTTATGTTCGTAGCCGATACCGAAGATGGCGCGCAGGTGGTCGCCTCTGCGGACGTTCGTCTTTTCCCGCTGTGAATGTGCAAACGATGTGCCGGCAAGGCAGCGCCCGCCGGCCTCGGCGCGAAATGCGCGCAGAACCGGAGGCGCGCGCGCCCTCCGGCTTTCTCCAAACATCGCTGTTTTGTTGCGAAAAGGTACGCACAGATTAGCACAAGGTCGGGAACAATACATAGCCGGCACGCGCCGAGCGCACTCTCTCGGAGAAATACGAAACCCGCTTGACAGGGCTTCCGTATTGCGGTAAGTAAGTACTTACTTTTAAAATCCAGACAGTTGCGGAGACGTGATTTTTTAGATGACCAGACAGCCAGACAAAGCCGGCGCGACGCCCGCCGCCCAAATCCCCGCGCCCGCGGCCGCCGGGCGCATGGCCGGCGGAGACCGCCGCCGGCAGATCGTTGACGTGGCGATGCGTCTGTTCTCCGAGCGCGGCTTCCGCGGCACCACTACGAAGGAGATCGCCACGGCCGCCGGCGTCTCCGAGGCCATCATCTTCCGCCACTTCGCCACCAAGGAAGACCTCTACACGGCCATCATCGACCACAAGGCCTGCTCCGGCGAGATGGCCGACATGGAGCAGCCCGTCGCCGAGGCGATCCGCTGCTCCGTGGCCGAGCACATGAGCGCCAAGGACGACCGCGCCGTCTTCGCGCACATCGCGCTCCACATGATGCAGCACCACGAGCGCGACACGGAGTTCCTGCGCCTCCTGTTCTACTCGGCCCTCGAAGGGCACCAGCTCTCGCGGATGTTCTGGGAGCGAAACGTCCGCACGCTCTACGAGTTCCTCGGCTCATACATCCGTGAGCGCCAGCGCGACGGCGCCTTTCGCGGCGCTGACCCGCTCGTCGTCGTGCGCGCCTTCGCCGGCATGATCATCCACCACTCCGTGACGAACACGCTCTGGGACAAGTCGCGCTCGCTCCTCAACATCCCGAACGAGGAGGCGGCGCGCGAATTCACTGAGATACTTCTCCGGGGCATCGACGCCGGCCCTGCGAAGGCCGCCCCCGCGCGCGCGGGGCGGGCAGATGTCGCCGCCATAGCGCGTGCCAGCGCAACCTCGCGGCGCGCGCCGCGCGCCAAAAAGGGCAAGTAGTTTTTCCATACCGAAAGGGCCAACCGGGTAAGGTCATGTTCTGCCTTCGTCAACTCCAAACTTTCACGCTCGCCGTCGCCGTCGCCGGGTCGGGCCTCGCTGCCGCGGCTTGCGGCGGCTCGCGCGCAGAGACCAATAAGAAAGAAGGCGGCGCGGCCACGCAGGCGACGCCCGCGGCCGTGGACGTGACGACCGCGCCGGCCGTCACGCGCCAGCTCCCGCGCTTCATCGAGGCGACGGGCAGCCTCGCGGCCGATGAGCAGACGGACGTGGCGCCCATCGTCGGCGGCCGGGTCTCGCAGGTCTACGCAGACCTCGGCAGCTACGTGCAGCGCGGGCAGGTGCTCGTGCGTCTCGACGGCGAGGACGCGCGCCTGCGTCTCCAGCAGCTCGAAGCGCAGCTCGAACAGGCCCGCTCGTCAGTGCGTCAGGCGGAGGAGCGCATCGGCCTGCGCGCCGGCGCGCGCTTCGACCCGACGCGCGTCGCCGAGGTCGGGGCCGCGCGCGCCGCACTCGATCTGGCCGAGAAGCAGTTGCGCCGCTACGAGCGTCTGATCGAGTCGGGCGACGTGTCGCGCTCCGCATACGACCAGCAGAAGGCGCAACGCGACCAACTGCGACAGCAATACGAAGCCGCGCTCGCGCAGGCCCACCAGTCTTACGCCGGGGTGCAGACGGCGCGCGCCGCCGCAATGGCCGTGGCCTCGCAGGTCGAGCAGGCGCGCAAGGCCGTGCGCGACGTGGTGATCGTCTCGCCCATCAGCGGGTTCGTCTCCGAGCGCACGGCCGACGTGGGCGAGTTCGTCTCCACCTCGATGAAGATCGCCACCATCGTCCGCACCAACCCCCTGCGCGTGCGTATCGACATCCCCGAGCAGGCCATCTCAAACGTCCAGACGGGCCAGAGCATCACGCTTCTGACGAGCGCCTACCCTGACCGCGCCTTCGCGGGACGGGTCGCGCGCATCTCGCCGAACATCTCGGCGGCCTCGCGCACGATGACGGTCGAGGCCGAGGTGGAGAACTCTGCGGGGCTGCTCAAGCCGGGGCAGTTCGTCACGGCGCGCATCCTTCTGCCCGAGTCCGACCCGGCCGTGCTCGTACCCGTCCGCGCCATCCGCACGGACGGCACGACCAGCCGCGTCTTCGTCATCCGCGACGGCGTGGCGCAGGAGCGCCTCGTGCAGACGGGACAACAGGAGGGCGACCTCGTCGAAGTCCGCGGCAACGTCGCGGCGGACGAACCCGTCGCCACCTCGAACGTGGAGCTATTGAGCGACGGGATGGGTGTCAGACAGTGACTTGTGAGGCCCGCGTGGGAATTACGGGTTTAAGGCGTCGCGGGAAAATGCTCCCGGAACTGTGTTCGCACTTCGCGGATGTCGGCGCGCAGCTCAAGTATGTCGCCGCGCGTGGCGTTGACGACCGTTTCGAGGCGGTCGAACCTAATGTCCAGGCGGTCGATCTTGGCATCCACGCCGTCGATCCGAGCGTTCAGGCGCTCTTCGAGCGTCCCGAGATTGAGGTCAAATCTCTCTTCGAGAGAATTGAACTTGGTGTCCATGCGCTCTTCAAAAGAGACGAGACGTTCGAGCACGGTCTCGATGGTCGGCTTAGTTACTTTTTCGTTACTCATCGGTCTTGTACCTCCGATTTACGGCTGGTGAGGAGCGGCTGAATTATACAACAAGGCGGGCGGGCCGTGTCACTGTCGCCGAGACGGAGGACGGCCCGGCCGCCGAACCAAAACCAGAAGCGCCATGCAAAAGCTTGCTGAAATCTGCGTCCGCCGCCCCGTCTTCGCGACGATGATTATTTTGTCGCTCGTGGTCGTCGGCGTCTTCTCGTTCTTCTCGCTCGGCGTCGATCTGTTTCCGAAGATCGACTTCCCGACGATCACCGTGACGGTGGTCAACCCCGGCGCGGGGCCGCAGGAGATCGAGACCGAGATCACCGATAAGGTCGAGTCGGCCGTCAACACCATCAGCGGCATCGACGAGCTGCGCTCGACCTCCGTCGAGGGCGTCTCACAGGTCTTCGTCACGTTCGTCTTAGACAAGGACGCCGACGTGGCCGCGCAGGAGATACGCGACAAGGTCAACCTCATCGTCCCCGACCTGCCCGAGACGGCCGAGGAGCCGACCATCCAAAAGCTCGACACGGACGCCGCGCCCGTGTTGCGCCTCGTCGTCTCGGCGCCGCGCTCTTTGCGCGACGTGACGGACGTGGCTGACAAGCAGATCAAGAAGCGCATCGAGTCGATAGGCGGCGTCGGGCAGGTGCAGATCATCGGCGGCGCGCGGCGCGAGGTTCAGGTCAAGGTCGATCCCGACAAGATGCGCGCCTTCAACGTCACGCCCGCCGACGTGGTGGCGGCCGTCCGCCAACAGAACCTCGAAGTTCCGGGCGGGCGCGTTGACGAGGGCGCGCGCGAACTCACCGTGCGGACGATGGGCCGCATCACGAACCCGGCCGATTTCAACAACATCTCGGTCGGCTCGCGCGGCGGCTACCCGGTGAAAATCTCCGACATCGGCTATGTCGAAGATTCGAGCGAGGAGCAGCGGACGGCCGCGTTCCTCAACGGGCAGCCGGCCGTCACGCTCGTCGTCTCGAAGCAGTCGGGACAGAACACGGTGGCCGTTGCCGACGCCATCAAGGAGCGGCTCGCCGACATTCAGCCGACGCTGCCGAAAGACGTGAAGGTCGAGGTCATCGGCGACAGCTCGATCTTCATCAAGGCGGCGGTCGAGTCGATTCAGACGCACCTCATCGAGGGCGGCATCCTCGCGGCGCTCGTCGTCTTCATCTTCCTCTGGAACTTCCGCTCGACGATCATCGCCGGCATCGCCATCCCGACCTCCATCGTCGCCACCTTCGGCCTGATGGGCGCGATGGGCTACACCCTGAACCAGATCACGATGCTGGCGCTCACGTTGATGGTCGGCATCGTCATCGACGACGCCATCGTCGTGCTGGAGAACATCTACCGCTACATCGAGGAGAAGGGCTACGAGCCTTTTCAGGCGGCCATCGAGGGCACGAAAGAAATCGGCCTCGCCGTGATGGCGACTACTCTTAGCTTGCTCGCCGTCTTTCTCCCCGTCGGCTTTATGAAGGGCATCGTCGGCCGCTTCATGTCGAGTTTCGGATTCACGGCTTCGTTCGCCATCGCCGTCAGCTTGCTCGTCTCCTTCACGCTCACGCCGATGCTCTCGGCCCGGCTCATCAAGCGCCGGCGCGAGGAGCACCGCGAGGCCGAGGCGGTGACGAACGACGATCAGGTGCAAAGCGTTTCGCTCTCGGAAGACTCCGGGCCGACGCCCGAAGTGCCGGCGATGCCCGCCGAGGTGCCCGCCACTGATGAGGCGCGCAGCGCGAAGACGGCCAAAGACTCGCGCTTCTACCGTCCCATCGACCGCACCTACACGTGGCTGCTTCATTGGGCGATGGCGCACCGCTGGGCCGTCGTCACCCTCTGCGTGCTCGTCGTCCTGAGCACGGCGCCGCTCTTTATGCTCATCGGCAAGAACTTCCTGCCCGTCGATGACCAGTCGCAGTTCGAGGTCACGCTGCGCGCGCCCGAAGGCTCGACACTCGCCTCGACGAAGACCGTCACCGAGCGCATCGCCAAAGAACTGCGCGAGCTTCCCGGCGTCACCGACACTTTAACGACCATCGGCGGCGGCCAGCAGCAGCTCGTCAACAGCGCCAACATCTACGTCAAGCTCGTGGACATCGGCGACCGCAAGCAGTCGCAGATTGAATTGCAGGACGAGGCGCGCAAGATTCTTGAGAAATATCCGAAGGAGCTGCGACCGGCCGTCGGACAGGTGCAGGCCTTCTCCGGCGGCGGCTTCCGCAACGCCGACGTGCAATACGTCGTCAGCGGCCCCGACCTGGAGAAGTTGACCGACTACTCGAACCGCTTCCTCGAAAAGCTACAGGCCATCCCCGACGTGGTTGACCCCGACACGTCGCTCATCACCGGCAAGCCCGAGGTGAGAGTCCACATCGACCGCGCGCGCGCCGCCGACATGGGCGTGCGCGTCGGCGACATCGCGCAGGCTTTGAACGTCTTAGTCGCCGGGCAGGTGGCGACGACCTACAATCAGGGCACGGATCAGTATGACGTGCGGGTGCGCGCCACGGGCGAGTCGCGCGCGAGCCAGAAGGCGCTGGAGAATTTGTTCGTCCCGTCGGCGAAGACGGGGTGGACGAACCTTTCGAGTCTGGTGCGGACGGAGGAGGGGACGGGGCCGTCGGCCATCGAGCGCCTCAACCGACAGCGGCAGGTAATCATCTCGGCCAACGTCAAACCCGGCGGCTCGCAGGCGGCCGTGACGGCGGCCCTCGACGAATTCGCCCGCGAGATCAACCTGGAGGCCGGCTACACCACCGGCACCTTCGGCCGCTCGAAGGAGCTACAGAAGTCGGGCTATTACTTCATGCTCGCCTTCGCGCTCTCGTTCATCTTCATGTACATGGTGCTCGCCGCGCAGTTCGAGTCGTTCATCCACCCCATCACGATTTTGCTGACGCTGCCCCTCGCCGTCCCCTTCGGCATTCTCTCGCTGCTCGTGATGGGGCAGACGGTGAACATCTTCTCGGGCCTCGGTCTGCTGCTGCTCTTCGGCGTCGTCAAGAAAAACGCCATCTTGCAGATCGACCACACGAACGCACTGCGCTCGCACGGCATGGAGCGACTCGACGCGATCATTCAGGCGAACCGCGACCGCCTGCGGCCCATCCTGATGACGACCATCGCGCTCGTCGCCGGCATGATCCCGCTCGTCATCTCGACGGGGCCGGGCGCGGGCACCAACCGCTCCATCGGCGTCCTCGTCGTCGGCGGGCAAAGTTTGTGCCTGCTGCTGACGCTTTTGGCCGTGCCGGTCTTCTACTCGCTCTTCGACGACCTCTCGCACAGCCGCGTCCCGGCGCGCATCGGCCGGCGCGTGGGCGGCGTCTTCGCGTGGGCGCGCCGACGCGCGGCGACGGCGACGAGTTCGTTCTTCGGCATCGTCGGCAAAAATTGATTTGATAGGGGCGGCGCGCGCACGCGGATTCATTCCTTATAGACCTCCGCGTCCGCGCCGTTTAATAAAGTTATGAGCAAACGATTTCGTAAATTGACGTGCAGGCTGACGGCGCTCGCCTTGCTGGTGTGTTCTTCCGCGCCGGTCGGCGTGCTGGCTCAACAAACGGCGGGCGCGAGGGCGCGACAGCAACAGCAGCAACAACGGCAACAAGGTGAGCGGCGCGAGGAGCCGCAGAAGTTCACCGGCACACTCTTCGGCGGCGACGCCTCGGCCGAGACCCGCGAAGCCGAGCCGCGCGAAGGGCGCGAGGTTGAGGCGGCGGGTGTCGCCACGCCGGCCGCGCGCGTCGTGAAGAAAGACGTGACGCCGCAGTCATACGTGCGTGTCACGCTCAAGCCCGCGCCGCGCTACGAAGAGGCCGCGCTGCATACGGCGACGGCACAGCAGCCGCAGCAGGGACAGCAGACCGCTTCGCCCGCCGCGCCTTCGGCCAACAACCCGCCGCCCACGCAGGGCGCGCCGGCGCAGGGGCCGCAGACCGCCTCGCCCACGCAGTCGCAGACACAACAATCGGCGAACCCCGCCGCGCCCGCGCAGGGTCAACAGCAACCCGCACAACCCGCCGTGCCGCCGGCCTCGCCGACACAAGGCGTGTCCACGCAAACACAAGGTGAAGGCACGCAGCCCGCGCAAGGTCAGCCGGGTCAGCCGCAACAGCCAAGCCCGAACGCTCCCGGCTCGCAGGTGGGCGCGCCGCAGGGGCCGCGCGCGCCCGGCCGTGAGAGTGTGCCGATGGCCGCGCCCGCCGACGAAGGGCTACAGGTGCCGCAGGTGGCCACGGACTTCCGCTCCGCGGAGGGGCCGTTCCCCGCGCTCGAACGCGTCGGCGTGCAGATGGGCGACCAGCGCGCACTCTCTCTGCGCGAGGCCATCGAGCTGGCGCTCGCCAACAACAAGGACATCGAGGTCGCGCGCACGAATGTTCGCGCCGCCGAGTTCGATCTTCAGGCGGCGCGCGGCGTCTACGACCCGCGCTTCCTGACCAACTCCTACTACGAGCGCAGCGAAACTCCGGCCGCGAGTTTCCTGAGCGGCTCCACTTCGGGCGCAGTCACGCAGTCGGGCTTCTTCAGCAACACTTCGTTTCAGGGGCTCGTGCCGAAGTACGGCGGCGGCTATCGCGTCGATTTCGTCTCGAACCGCGTGACGACCGACAACCAGTTCGCCGCGCTCAACCCGCAGTACCCGACCGCGCTCACCTTCAGCTACACGCAGCCCATCCTGCGCGGCCGCGCCTTCGACCAGAATCGGCGCTTCATCGAGATCGCCAGCCGCAACCTGACGCTCACCGACGCGCAGTTCCGACAGCGCGCCGTCGAGACCATCACGCAGGTGCAGCGCGCCTACTGGGATTTGGTCTTCGCCCTGCGCAACCTGCAGATTCAGCGCGACGCCGTGCGCGACGCGCGCGCGCAGCTCGAACACAACCGGCGGCTCGTCGTCGAGGGCCTGCTCGCGCCCATCGACGTGGTCGCCGCCGAGGCGCAGGTCTCCGGCTTCGAGCAGAGCGTCTACACGGCGCTCGACGAGGTGGGCCGCTCCGAAAACGTCTTGAAGAATTTGATTGCCGAGAACCGCGAGGCGGCATTGTGGAACGTCGCGCTCGTCCCGGCCGACCCGGTGGAGCTGCGTCCGCCAACGGTGGACTTGCAGGCCGCGATGGATTCGGCCCTCAAGAGTCGCCCCGAAATACAGACCTCGGACGTGGCCGCGTCCATCAACGAGGTCGAACAGCGTTTCGCGCGTGAGCAGGCCAAGCCGCAGATCGACTTCGTCGGCTCATACGGCATCGTCGGACTCGCCGGCACGCTCAACACGTCCGACGCGGCCAACCCGTTCACGGCTTCGAGCACGCAACTGCGAGAGCGCATCAACCAGCTCGCGGCGGCCGTCAACGGGCTGACGGGCCGCAACGACATCGTGCCCATCCCGCCGCCCGCGCCGCAAGTCTTGCCGGACGTGCTCGTCGGCGGCTACGGCCAGTCAATCGCCAACCTCGCCGCCAACCGCTACAACAACTTCCGCGTCGGCGTCACGGTCAACCTGCCCATCGGCAACCGCACGGCCCGCGCACAGTTGGGCCGCGCGCTCGTCGAGGGCGAGCGCATCGGCACGCAGCGCGAGCAGTTGGAGCAGCTCATTCAGGTGGACGTGCGCAACTCTCTCCAGACGGTACGCACCGCCGAGTCGCGCCTGCGCGCGGCGGCCTCCGCCCGCTCGGCCTCCGAGCAGCAGTACGCGAGCGAGAAGCGCAAGTTCGACGCCGGCCAGTCCACCCTCTTCCTCGTCCTCGAACGCCAGACCTCGCTCACCACGGCGCGCGGCAACGAGCTGCGCGCGCAGACCGAACTCAACAAAGCAATCGCCGAGCTGCAACGCGCCACCGGCAACGCCCTCGAAGCCAACCGCGTCGAGGTGCGTGTGCGCTAACGCCGGCGCTCGGCGTTTATCGGAGGCGCGTCTGGATGGAAGCGCAACGGGCGGAGATTCTCAATCGACTTTCGGCGCACGGGTGGAGCGTTCGCTGCGTGGACGACTATGAGCTTGAGTGGTGGGCCGACGAGATGTGGCTACTCGAATCGACTTGGTCTCCGGCCGGCGGCCGTGCGTGGGTCACGTTTCTTGTAGACCCGCAGACTTCAGATGTGGCAAATCGGCGGAAGGGTAAGGGCGTGTGGGCGTTGTTGGCGTCGCCCGAAAAGCCGACCCGGTGGCAGGCGTCGGAAGGGGAGTTCTCGCTGGGTCTCGGGCGCGGCTGGGAAGATGAGTTACCCGCGCTCCTTGAGTATCTGGACGCCGTCCGCGCGGGGAGTCGTCAGGATGCCTGAGTCGTTCAGCACGAAGCTCCTGCGCTGGAAGTTCAACCTCTTCCCGGCCTACCGCGGGACGGGCGGCCGCATCACTTACATCGCGGCGGACTTGCGCGAGGTGCGCGTCCGGCTGCCGCTCAACTGGCGGACGCGCAACTACGTGGGCACCATCTTCGGCGGGAGCCTCTACGCCGCCGTCGATCCCATCTACATGCTCATGCTCATCTGGGCGCTCGGCCCTGGCTACGTCGTCTGGGACAAGGCCGCCTCCGTGCGCTTCAAGCTTCCGGGCCGCTCGACGCTCCACGCGCACTTCCGCCTTGATGAAGACGAACTGCGGGCCATCCAGTCTGAGTTGGAGAACGCGCGCTCGATTAACCGCGTCTACAGCGTCGATCTCAAGGACGCCGAAGGCAAGGTTCACGCGACGGTCGAGAAGACCATCTACATTCGTCGCCGGGACGCGGGCAGTAAATCGAAGGACACGGGCGGCCGTGCCGGCGAGTGCTACTGAGTCGAGGGCGTTGTCTTCGCCGTCTTCTCCAGCCGCGCCCTGACCCACAGCGGCCAGTGGTCGGAGAGACCGACCTTCTTGTCGATGCCGTGGCCGGCGCTCGTGAGGCCGCGCAACCAGACCCAGTCGAGCTTGAAGTCGAAGAAGACGACCTTGAAGGTCGCGTCTTCGTCACGGAAGGGCGTGGCGAAGCCGGCCTCGGTGAAGAGCTTGCGCGCGGCGCGCACGTCCTTGTCCTTGATGGTGTTGAAGTCGCCGGTCACGACGACGTGTTGAATCTTCGGGTGGCGGCGGAGATCATCGAGCACGATGCGCCAGTGATCGACTTTCTTCTCGACCGGCATGCGCGTCTCGGCGTGGACGGAGTAGAAGCGCACGTCGTCGCGGCCGATGCGGACGGTCGCCCCGATCCCGGCGCGACGCCGGCGGTTCGGCCCCTCGTGCGGCAGCACCAGACGCTCCACGTCGGAGAGCGGGTACGGGCTGAGGATGGCGACGCCCGTCTCCTCCTCCGGCTCCTTCTTCGGCGGCTTCGCGCCGTCCTTCGGCGGCGGCGGCGGCGCGGCCCACGCGTAGTGCATGCCGAGCGCCTCGGCCAGAAGACGGGGCGTGTTGGCACGCCCGGTGCGCTCCTTGTTGCGGTCAACTTCCTGTAAGCCGATGAGCGCGGCCCCGCCGATTTCGGGGTCGTCCTTCAAAAGCCGAATCAACTCCTGCAAGTCTTCGCCGTCGCGGTAACGGATGTTGTAGGAGACGATCTTGATCTCCGCAGGTTCGGCCGGCGGCGCGACGAGCTTGCGCGCGCTCCCGACTTCGAGGAGCGAAGCATCGGCGGCGCGCTCGTCCGACTCGGAAGGCGAGGGCGGTGTGCCGTGCGCGGAGGGCAATAAGAAGACGGCGATGACGAGAACAGACAGCAGCAGGCCGAGCGCGACGCAACGCCGACGCACTGCCGACGGTAGGGACACGCGCGCGCCCGCCGAAGTCGTCACGGACTGTGTGCGGCCAGATATAGACGACAGACTTTCGTCCTGCCGACTTCTGACTTCTGACTTCTGACTTCTGACTCCTGTTTCTCGTTCTTCGCTCAAGATGATTCTCCTTGCGTCGTGTAGGGCGCATCGCCCGCGAGGAAGCGTGCGGCGCGCGCTTCGACCCGATAGCGGCAGCGATCTGTCTCCAGCACCTCGCCGTCGGTGTTGACCTTCACAGCGCGGTCGAAGTCGATCTCGACCTCGCGCGCGCGCAGATAGATGACGCGCTCGTCCTCGACGTGTTCGCCCGAGGCGATGCTCGTCAGCAGTCCGATAAACTCCAGCGTCGGCATC
Organism: Pyrinomonadaceae bacterium; assembly: GCA_036380435.1. Lineage (GTDB taxonomy): Bacteria > Acidobacteriota > Blastocatellia > Pyrinomonadales > Pyrinomonadaceae > DASQDT01. The sequence continues at coordinate 12,625 of DASVES010000223.1, forward strand.
GCCTCGACGATACAGAGGTCGAGCAGCCCGTCGTCGATGAGCGCGTCGGGCGCGATGGGTCGGCCGCCCCCGACCATGCGTGAGTTACACGCGGCGAACATCTGCACCTGCATCTCCCTCTCGAACGCGCCGGCCCCGTCGTCGCCGATGCCGCGGGCGCGCACGCGGGCGTGCGGCGGCTCATAGTCGAAGAGCACCTGCGCCCCGCCGATGAGATAGGCGAGCTTGCCGGCCAGGCTCTTGAGCGCGGGATCGACGGCGTCCGAGACCTCGGCGATGAAGCCGCCGGCCGAGACGTTGACGAAGCGTCGCTCGCCCAACGCGCCCACGTCCACGCGCACTTCGCGTCCTTCGAGCAAAACGTCAACGGCCTCTTCCACACTCTCCGGGATGCCGAGCGCGCGTGCGAAGTCGTTGCCCGTGCCCAGCGGGATGAGGCCGAAGACCACGCTTTCGAGCGCGCCGGGGACGCCCGCCACGCCGTTGAGCGCCTCGTTCAATGTCCCGTCGCCGCCCGCCACGAACAGTTGTTCGTAGCCCGCGCCGACTGCCTCGCTGGCCGCGCGCGCCGCGTCGCCCTGCGCGACCGTCATCACGATGTCCATCTCGCCCACGCCCGCGCGCAGCCGCTCGTTAATCACCCGCAACTGCTCCGGCGCCTCGTCCGTCCCCGAGACCGGGTTAACAATCAAACGCGATTTCATTAATAGCCCCCTTGTCCGTGTTCTCAGCCGCGAAGCGGCGGCGAGAAGGTAGCCAGACGTGGAACGTCTGGAACAGACCGACAGCCCGACCCGCGCCTTGAAGAGGCGCGCAGACTCCGGCGCCCCTTCAGGGCGCGCAAGGCTCGCCCCATCGCCGCCTCTGGCTACCTTCTCGCTGCGCCTCCGGCGCAAAGCCAACGAGTTGTCAAACCGCTTCTGACCACTGACGGCCTTTCACACCTCCAGCCTTAGCCCGTCGCGCGCCTCAATCGTCTCGCCGTCCCAGAATTTCGCGGCCTCGGCGGCGAGGTCGAGGTCGTCCCACTCGGGGTAGAGATGCGAGAGCACGAGCCGGCCGGGCGCGGCGCGGCGCGCGAGTCGTATCGCCTCCTCAAGTATGAGGTGCGTCTCCAGAGGCTTCGCGCGGAAGAAAGAGCACTCCAGGAGAAAGAGTTTTACGCCGCGGGCGAAGTCGGCAACCGCGTCGGCGTAGCCCGTGTCGGAAGTGTAAGCAAGCGACGCGCCGTCGGCGGCCGTTTCTTCGAGACGCAGCGCGAGGCTTTCGCTTGAGTGCGGCGTCGAGAACGTGGCGGCCCCGACGCCCGGCAGAATCTCGAACTCGGCGCGCGGGGCCACCTCGCGCACTTCGACGGGGAAGGGCTGCTCGAAGAGTTTGTAATTGCCCGCGCCGTCGAACGTCTCCAAAAGTTTTCTGGCGCCGTGGGGGCCGAAGATGTGGAGCGGCTTGCGGCGCGCGCGCGTCTGCGGGGCGTGCTTCGTCCCGAAGAGAAAGGGGGCGAGGCCGCCGACGTGGTCGAGGTGGAAGTGGCTGACCCAGACGGCGTCGAGGCCCGGCCAGTCAAGCCCCTCCTCGGCGGCGCGGTGGAAGGCCGTCGCGCTCGGGTCGAGCAGCAGTGTGCCGCCCCGCGTCTCCAGCCAGTGTGCGGAAGAGGAGCGGCGCGGGTGCGGGACAGCCGTGCCCGAGCCGAGTACCGTCAGCTTCATCGAGATTAGTCCTTCAGGGGGAAAGCGCACGTTGAGGCTACCACACTCGCGCTCCCGCGCGTCAACGCCCGCTTGACCAGCCGACGGCGCTTGCGCTACATCTTCACCTGAAGTTCGCCGAGAAGCCGAGCCACGAGCGCCGGAGGGACGAGGCGGCCTCTTTACCGAAATGCACGGCGTTGTTTCACTGCTGGACGACGAGCACTACCGCTTGGTCGAAGACGTTTGGGCGGAGCTGTCACGCAAGTTCGGCGTGCACGGCATCTACTCGACGCCGTTCCCGCACTTCACCTATCAGGTCTCCGAGGAGTACGACACGAAGACGGTCGAGTCGGCGTTGCGCGCGGTGGCCGAAGCGAGCACGCCCTTCCGTGTCAGAACGGCGGGCCTCGGCGTCTTCTGCGCCGCGCGTCCCGTGCTCCACGTCCCCGTGGTGCGCTCCCCGGAGCTTGAGAGGTTCCACGACGAGGTGTGGCGCGTACTGGGGCGTCCGCCCGCGGGCGAGGTGGCCCGCTTCTACGACTCACAGATGTGGGTGCCGCACGTCACGCTCGCGCAGGGCGACATCGACTCCGAGCGTCTGGGCGAGATCGTGCGGGTGCTGGCGGCGCGCAGCTTCCACTGGGAGATGGAGGTCAACAACCTCTCGCTCATCTACGACACCGGCACGGAGCAGGGACTCCGCTGCCGCTTCAACTTCGGCAACGGGCGCGGGGCTGTTGCGTGAGACCGGGACGGCCGTCGCGCGTTCACGCCGCGTCTTTCCCTGATCTTCAACGGGCGACCGGGAGAGCGCGCCGAGGTGGGAAACTTCAAATGAGTAACGAAGACGACAGGGAAGGCGCCGCCGCGTTGCCGGTGCAGGTTTACATCTTCAATCAGACTTACAACCTGCGCTCGGGCAGCGATGAGGAATACGTCCGCCGTGTGGCGCAACGCGTCGATGAGCGGATGCGACAGATTTCCTCCATGGCCCCGTACCACGACCCGATGAGGGTCGCCGTGCTGGCCGCGCTGCACATGGCCGACGAGCTGGAGCAGTCGAGGGAGACGGCGCAGGAGCCGGAGGACGCGCGGCCGGAAGAAGAAGAAACCGCCGCCTCGGCAGCGGCGACGGCCGGGAGCGCGCCCGATGCTCGTGCGGGTCTTGAGGGCGCTTCCTCCTGGTTCGAGAGCGTCTTCGATTCGGAGTTCACCGGCAACCGCAGCAGCGGCGAGCGTCTGAGCGACCGCGTCTCCGAACGACTCCAGACGCGCCGGCAGGAGCGACGCCGCCCCATCGTCATCGACGCCGACGACACAGACGGCACGCCGGCCACCGACCGTCGTGCCGACGCCGGCCCACGCGATAATCAGTCACGCGATTAAGTTTGATTTGAAGTCTTCCGACCTTTGTCTATGACCGATCAACCTGTGGAATTGGACGTGCTCGCCGTCTACTCGCACCCGGACGATGCGGAGCTTGCGGCCGGCGGGACGCTGCTCAAGCTCAAGCACCTCGGCCACCGCACGGGCGTGCTCGACATGACGCGCGGCGAGATGGGCACGCGCGGCACGCGCGAGATACGCGAGGGCGAGGCCCGCGAGGCCGGACGCCTCCTCCAACTCGACGCGCGCCTCAACCTCGACCAGCCGGACGGCCACGTCTGGCCCACCGAGGACGCGCGCCGCGCGCTCGTCCGTGTCCTGCGCGCCTGCCGCCCCAAGGTCATCCTTACCGCGCACTGGGACGACCCGCACCCCGACCACGCCAACACCTGCCGCATCGCCCGCGAGGCCGCGCGTCTGGCCTCCATGCGCCGCTACGACGAAGAGCACGGGCAAGCCGCGATCAAGATGCCGGCCCTCGCCCACTCCGTCTACTCGCGTCTCGTCGTCGCCTCCTTCATCGTGGACGTGTCGGACTTCGTCGAGGACAAGATGGCGGCCGTGCGCGCCCACGCCTCGCAGTTCTGGAGCGAAGGTTCGAAGGAGCCTTCGACGCGCATCAGCGACGAGGGCTTCCTCAACCAGATCGAGTTCCGCCTGCGCTACTACGGCTCGCTCATCGGCGTCGCCGCCGGCGAGGGCTTCTACGTCCGCGAGGCGCTCAACGTCGAAGACCCCGTCGCGCTGCTCACCCGGCCGATGAACATCTACTCATAGAGCGACTGCTCATAAAGCGACTGCGTGCACGGCACAGTACCGCGAGCGGTAGCGAGCGGGTGCAGCGACGACGAGAGGCCCGCCTCGGTCACGCCGACCCGCGAGGCTTCCGCTCGCGGTACTGTGCTCGTGATGCTCGCGCGCAACGGAAGCCGACGAAGGGTTGCGCGCCCTCGGGCGGGTGGCTGTCGCGGTAGGCGACGCGGAGGTTGACCGGCGCGCCGCCGAAGCTTCCGCCCCTGAGCACGCGCCGCGTGGTGACGCCGAGAAACGAGTCGCCGACCGTAAAGAGATTCCCTCCGGCCACCGGGTTCGTCTCCGGCGTGGACGCATACGCGCCCCACTCGTCGGCCAGATACTCCCACACGTTCCCCGCCACGTCATAAAGTCCGTAGCCGTTCGCCGCGTAGCTGCCGGCGGGTGTGGTGTCGCCGACGCCGCTCGCCGAGAAGTTGGCGCGCGTCTTGTCGGGCGCGTCGTCGCCCCACGGGAACTCTTTGCCAACAAGCCCTCCGCGCGCCGCGTACTCCCACTCGGCCTCCGTCGGCAGTCGAGCGCCAACCCAGCGGCAGTAGGACACGGCGGCGTACCAGCTCACGTTCACCACGGGGTGGTCGGCCCGCCCATCGGGATACGTGCCCCCGCTCCAGTGTTTCAGATAGTTGCCGTTATGCAGGCGCGGGGAGACGTTACCGGCGCGCCATACGGGGTGCCTGTCGAGAAACTTCTTGAACTGCGCGTTCGTCACCTCGCGCCGGTCGATGTAGAAGGGCGAGAGCGTGACGGTGTGTCGCGGGACTTCCGAGGAGAAGACCTCCGCGCGTCTGATGCCGAAGATTTGTTGGAGACGCGCAAGGTCAGCGGAGTCCGTGCCCATCTCGAACGTGCCGCCGGGTATCAGCGCCGCCTTCGTCACGTCGCGCGTCTGTTTCGGCCTTCGCATCTCGCGCCGCGCGAGGCCCGCGCCCGCGTCGCGGGGCTGCACCTGCTGCTGCTGTGCGACGGCCGGCGACAGCGCGAGCGCGCAGACGGCCGCCGCGGCGCACGCTAACTTCGCAACTCTTTCACGCATGAACGACAACCTCAAAGCCGTTTGTGTGTACTTCAGACGGAGCACACCGCCGCCGCACGTTTCATGGCAGATAGTTTGAGGTGGGTTGCGACACGCCGGCAGCACGACTCGTGCTGCCGGACGTGACGGCCCGGCGGCGCGTGGCGAAAGGACTTGCTTGGGGCCGCCTCAGCGTGCGGCGCGCGTGTCCTTCCGGTCAAGGACGGCGCGGGCGACGGCGAGCGTGGCGGCAGTGCGCGGGTGCTCGGACTTGAAGGAGCGCGCAAGCTCCACTGCGCGGTCGAGGTTCTCTTTGGCGAGCGACGCGAAGAGGCCCGCGAGGTCGAAGCTCTCGGCCGTGGAGGTGCGGCGCGTGGTGCCGAACTTCGTCCGCAGTTCGGCTTCGAGCGTGGCGTCTTCGCCCGTGAAGCCCTCGGCGGCGTTCGACGCCTTGACGATCTCGGCGAGCATGTCCCACGCGCGCTGGCGGTCAACGGCGTGCAACTGCGTGACGACGGCCGTGAGCGCGCGCACGCGCCCGGTTGTCCCATGGTCGAGCTTGCGCGCCTCGGCGGTCGCCTCTTCGAGCACTTCGGCGGCGCGGCCCGGCTCGTCCTTCGCAAGCAGGCGCGCGGCCTCGGTCAGCCCCCACACGCGGTGCATGGGCGCGAGGTCGCTCGCGCGCGCGAGGCGCAGGACTTCCTGCGCGCCCTTCTTATCGCGGACGGCGGCGTCGAGCGCCTCGTAGTCGAGGTAGGAGCGCAACTGCCGGCGCGCGTCGAGGTCTTCGATCTTCTCGACGAACTCGGCGGCGCGCTGGTGGTCGTTGCGGCGGGCCGCGTCGAGCGCGGCGTCGGAGTAGATGGCGTCGCGCTCGCCGGAGTCTTTGGCGCGGTCGAGGCGGCCGAGCGTCTCCTGCGTGCGGTCGCGGTTCGGGTCTTCGGGGACGAGGCCGCTGGTGAGCGCGTTGTTGCCGGGTTGGCGCGAACGCTCGGGCGTGTCGGGGGTGAGCGCCGCGAGCTTGGTGCGGAGCGCGGGCACGGCGGCCGGCGCCTGTTGCTCGAAGAGCGGGAGCAGCCGGGTAATGACCATGTAGGTGCCGGCGCGGCCCGCGCTCGTCTGATCCTGCTCGGCGGGGAGGATGGGCCGCAGGAGGATGGCGCTGGCGGTGTTGAAGAAGGACGCGCGCAGGGCCGGCGCGAGGTCGGCGGGGGTGGGCAGCGCCTCGCCGTAGCGGCTGCTGTTCGAGCCGGCGTCCGGCGTGAAGGTGACGAAGAGCGCGGGCGTGAAGACGTAGGACGAGAGCAGCGACACGGTGTTGGCGTCCGCGGCGGGGTCGCTCTGTGCGCGTTGGAGCAGGGAGCTGAAACGAGCGTCGGCCGCGGCGGCGTCGTGCGGGCGCAGGCGCGACAGAAAGTCGATGGCGAGGACGCTCACGACGCCGAGTCCGGGTTCGGCGATCTGTGTCGCGCGCTCCACGTCGCCGTCCTGCAAGAGCTGGACGGCGAGGCGCAGGCGCTTCTCGACGGCGGGCGGCGTGGACTGCGCGTCGGGGCGTTGCTCCGGCGTCGGCGGCGGGGTCGTCCCTTCGACGAGCGCGCCGGCCTCCTTGCGACCCGCCTCCTCCAACATCTTGAGGAACTCTTCGCCGAGCGCGCGGTCGCGTTTAGCGGCGAGGCGCAGCACCTCTGTGCGAATGCTCGGGCGGGGACGGTAGGAGGCGTGGCCGCGCTCGGCCATCTGGCGGCGCTTCTCCTCCTCGTCGCGACGCAGGTTATCCTCGTCGGCCGCGACGGCCGCCTCCCACGCGCGCCGGAAGAGCAGGCGTGCGCGCTCGCCGTCCGTCTCCCAGAGCACGTCGGCGGCGCGCCCCTGTGCGCGCGCGCGTAGCGATGGGTCGCCGAAGTTGCGGGCCTCGTCGGCGAGCGCGTTGACGATCTGGATGGCGGTCGCGCGTCTGACCTCGGCGAGCGGGTCGGCCTCGGCGGCGGCCGGCGTGGCGGCCGGCTTCTTCGTCCCCTTGCGCTGCACCCCGACGGGCTGTTGCGCGAAGATGGCGGGCGCGCAGAGCGCGATGAGGCAGAGCGCGGCTAACGGGCGGCGGAAGCGGTCTCTCATCAGTTCCTCTCTTCTCTCTCATCGACCTGTGAGCCGGCGCGCGGCTTGACGAGCACGGCGCGCGCGACGGCGAGCGTGGCGGCCGAGCGGGCCGACTCCTCCTTGAAGCCGCGCGCGAGTTCGGCCGCGCGGTCGAGGTTCTCTTTAGCGAGCGACGCGAAGAGGCCGTCGAGGTCGAAGCTCTCGACGGAGTTGTTGTTCGTCATCGCGCCGCCGCCCTTGAACTGGACGCGGATCATGATCTGCCCGTCCTCACCCGTAAACTCGGGCGCGGCGTTCGACGCCTTGACGATCTCGGGCATCATGTCCCACGCGCGCTGGCGGTCGAGCGCGTGCATGCGCGTGGCGACGGCCGTGAGCGCCCGCGCGCGGTCAGCCGTGCCGGCGTCGATACGCTTGGCCTCGACGCTCGCCTCTTCAAGCAACTCGACGGCGCGGCCCGGCGAGTCTTTCGTCAGCAGGCGCGCGGCCTCCGTGAGCGCCCACGCGCGCTGCACGGTCGTCAGCTCGTCGGCGTGTGCGAGCCGCACGGCGTCCTCGGCGCGCTTGTTGCGGATGGCTATCTCCAGACCGCGATAAGCGAGCGCGCCGAGGAGCTGTTTGCGCGTGTCGATGTCTTCGATCTTGGCGGCGTACTCGCGCGCGCGTGTGAGGTCGTCTTCGGCGAAGCCCATGGCGATGCGGAAGTAGATTCTGTCGCGCTCGCCCGGCGTCTTGGCGTTCTCGATGCGGCCGAGCATGTTCTGAAGCTCGTCTTCGCGCGAGGGTTTGGCGACGAGGCCCTCCGTGAAGAGGTCGTTGTCGGGGCGGCGGACGCGTTCGGGAGTCTCCTGCAAGAGCGCCGCCTGCCGGGTGCGAACCTGCGCCGCGATGTCGGGCATATACTGATCGAAGAGCGGCGCGAGGCGCGTGGCGACGACGTAAGCGCCGGTGCGGCCCGCGGAGGTGGGGTCTTGCTCGACGGGTGGCAGCGGGCGCGTGAGTATTTGCGCGGCGGCGCGCAGGAAGGCTTCGCGCAGGCGCGGGTCGAGGTCGGCGGGTGGGGCGGCGTTGCCGCGCCACTGGCGCGTGTGGCTGTTGCCGTCGGGCCGGACGGTGATGTAGAGGAACGGCGTGAAGACGTAAGACGAGAGCAGCGAGACGGAGTTTGCGTCCGAGTTGGAGTCGGCGACGGCGCGTTGCAGCAGCGACATGAAACGCTGGTCGGCGGCTTTCGCGTCGCGCTCCCGCAGGAGGTTGAGGATGTTCATGCCGAAGGTGTTGACGGGGTAGAGCGCCGGGTCGGCGAACTGCATGGCGCGATCCACCTCACCATCCTGAAGGAGCTGGCTGGCGAGGTTGAGGCGCTGCGTCATCGACGACGGCGGGTCGTCGGGGTTGATGCGCTGCGAGGGCGCGGACGTGGAGCCTGCTGCTGTCGGCGCAGCGCCCGCCGGCGCGTCCTGTTTGGACGACTCGTCGAGGCGCTTGAGGAATTCGTCGCCCATCGCGCTGTCGCGCCGCGCGGCCTGACGCAGCACCTCGCGGCGCACGCTCCCGGCGTCGCGCGAGTTGGCTACGCCGCGGCGTCCGGCCTCGCGCGCACGCTCCTCGCCCGAATCGCGGTCGGCCGTCTCGGCCGCCTCCCACGCGCGCCGGAACAGCGCGCGCGACTTCGCCGCGTCAGTCTCCCACAACACGTCGGCGGCGCGCGCCTGCACTTTGGCGCGCAGCGCCATGTCGCCGAAGTTGCGCGCCTCGTCGGCGAGCGCGACGACGAGCGCGACGGCGCTCGCGCGGCGGGCCTCGGCGACGGGGTCGGTCTCGGCGGCCGGGGCGGGCTTGGGCTTGTTGCGTTGATTGCCGGCGGCGGGCCGTTGCGCCAGGAGAGGCGCGGGCGAGAGTGTCAGGCAGAGCGCGAGGACGCGCAGGGTGTGTGCACGACGGCGGTGGGACATTTGTGTTTCCTCGGCGGGCGCGCCGGGCGTGCCCCCGCTGAAGGGCTTCGTTGCGCGCCGCAAGTTAGTTAGTGACTTTAAGGACGGAAAGCTCTCGACTTTTTAAGGCGTGGCCGTAGCCACCGCGCGCAAGACGAGATGCAGGGGTAAACGCCCGTGGCAGGGAGGCAGTTCCAGAAAGTTATGAGAGGAAGTTGTCAGTCGTCAGTCGTTTGTGTCGGGCAACTCGCCGCTCACATTGAAAGACTCAAGCCGAGCTACGGAAACAACTGACGACTGACGACTGACGACTTTACACGGCGACGACTTCGATCTCGGGATCGACTTCCTGACGGATCATGCCCTCGATGGCCACCAGCGTCCCCGACAGCGAGCTGGGGCAACTGCCGCACGCGCCCTGATAGCGAATGGTCAGGGTGTTCTCTTTAAGGCTCAGGACTTCGAGCCAGCCGCCGTCGCCCGCGAGCGCCGGACGGATGCGCTCGTCGAGAATCTCGTTGATGCGTAGCAAGCGTGGGTCGTCGCTCATCAAGGCCCCGAGCGCCCCGCCGACGCCGGCCGCCGCGGCGGCTGCCGCCACCGGCGCGCCCGCCGCAGCCGACGGCGCGGCCCGAATCGGCACGGCGAGCCGCGGCAGAAGGTCGTCCCAGTCGGCGTCCTCCTTCTTCTCGACCGTGATCATGTCGCCCATGTAGAAGACGGAGGCCACTTCGCCCACCTCGAAGAGCGCGCGGGCGAGTGCGTCGGCGCCCGCCTCCTCGATGCTGTGAAAAGAGCGCGCCACGCTGCTCGACACCGGCTCCTTCAGAATGAACTTGACGGCGTTCGGGTTCGGCGTCTCCTCGATGTTGTCGATCTTTGGCATTAACTTTTCTCCAGTATGATGGCTTCGATTATCCCGCCGGCCGGCAACCCTGCGCGCCCGGTTTCTGCGTCATCAAAACGTGCTCTGATTATACTCCCTCCGGCGCGGCGCGGCACCCGCCGGGGCCGTTCCGGCCCGCCAAAAACGGCCCTCAAACGCCCCCTCGGGGCCGTGTAAAAAATCCCCGCTCCACCGGTGAAATTTAACTTGTCGAAAAATCGAAGCGGGCGTATAGTCCATCCCTCACTTGTCCCCCTTTCGCAGGTGAGACAAGCTGAGACTAGAGGCAGACGGTAGCGAGGGCCGTCTGCCTCTTGTTTTTTTAGAGGTCAGAGGTTAGAGGTTGGAGGTCAGTAAAAAGCACTTGCCTTTACTGACCTCCAACCTCTAACCTCTGACCTCTTATGAATATTGGCATCACCGTCTACCCGACCTACGGCGGGAGCGGCATCGTCGGCTCGGAGCTGGGCAAGGAACTGGCGGCGCGCGGCCACACCGTGCATTTCATCGCGTCGGCGCTCCCCACCCGTCTCACCGAGCTGAACGAGCGGGTGCGCTTCCACGAGGTGGAGATGATGTCGTACCCGCTCTTCGAGCACCAGCCCTACACGCTGGCGCTGGCGACGAAGATGTCGAACGTGGCCGAATCGGAAGACCTCGACCTCCTCCACGTCCACTACGCCATCCCCCACTCGATCAGCGCCATCCTCGCGCGCGAATCCCTCAAGCCGCACCGCGCGCTTCCCGTCGTCACGACCCTTCACGGCACGGACATTACGCTCGTCGGCGCCGACCGCTCGTATTTGCCCATCACACGCTATGGCATCGCGCAGTCCGACGGCGTGACGGCCATCTCGCATTACCTTGCGCGCGCCACGGCCGAGACTTTCCAGTTCGACCACATCGCCGTCATCCCCAACTTCATCTGCGGCTCCGACTACCGCCGCCGCCCCGTGCCGGAGTTGCGCGCGCAGCTCGCGCCGAACAATGAGCCGCTGCTCGTCCACGTCTCGAACTTCCGGCCCGTCAAGCGCCCCGTGGACTGCGTCGAGATTCTCGCGCGCGTGCGCGAGCGCGGCGTGGACGCACGGCTCGCGATGGTCGGCGACGGCAGCGAGCGCCCGCTGTGCGAGTATCGCGCGCGCTGTCTCGGCGTGGAAGAGTTCTGCACCTTCGTCGGCAAGCAACCGCGTATCGTCGATTACCTGTCGGCGGCCGACGTGCTGCTGCTGCCTTCGGAGCAGGAGTCGTTTGGTCTGGCCGCGCTCGAAGCGATGGCGTGCGAGGTGCCGGTGGTGGCCTCGCGCGTCGGCGGCCTCCCCGAGGTGGTGACGGACGGCGAGACCGGCTGTCTGGCCGAGGTGGGCGACGTGGAGCGGATGGCGGACGACGCGGCGCGTCTGCTTCGAGACGACGCGGCGCGTCGGGAGATGGGCACGCGAGCGCGCGCGTCGGCGCTTGAGCGTTACAGCACCGACCTCGTCATCCCGCAGTACATAGAATTTTATGAGCGCGTCATCGCCGCGGCGAAAGAAGGCCGCACCGTCTGAAGGGCCGGCGGCGGCGCCCGAGTCGGCGCGCGCGTGGGAGCGGGCCGCCGGCCGTCACGCGGCGGAGGACAGCCGCCCCACGCGTCCAACGAGGCCGGGCGCGGGAGGTGTTCGCGCACGCGCGATCCGCACCGCCGCGCCGGCGCACGACAGCCGCCCCGCCGCCCCGGCGCACGACGTGCGCGCACCAGAGAAGCCCATCGCCTACATCGTCCAGAACCTCGAACGCTCCTACGGCGTGCCCGTCAACAAGTGGGGCGGCTGGGACCCGCTCGACATGCTCGTCGCCACCATCCTCTCGCAGGCGACGAGCGACATCAACTCCGAGCGCACCTACGACGCCCTCAAGCGCCGCTTCCCCAATTGGGACGCCGTCCTGCGCGCACGCCAATCGACACTCGCCGACACCATCCGGCAGGGCGGCCTCGCCAACCAGAAGGCGCGCGTCATCCGCGACCTGCTCCGACAGGTCAAAGAACGCACCGGCGCGCTCAAGCTCGATTTCCTTAATGACCTGCCCGTCGAAGAGGCCGCACAGTTTCTCTCGTCCTTCCGCGGCGTCGGCCCCAAGACCATCGCCTGCACGCTCCTCTTCGCCTGTCAGCGCGACATCTTCCCGCTCGACACGCACATCTTCCGCGTCCTCCGACGCGTCGGCCTCGTCCCCGACAGGTGCTCCGACGCGCGCGCCCACGAGTTGATGAACGGCCTCGTGCCCAAGGGTAAGTTCTACTCCTTCCACGTCAACCTCATCCGCCACGGCCGCCGGCTCTGCCGCCCGCGCGACCCACTGTGCGCGGAGTGCCCTATTGTCGAGTACTGCGACTACGGGCAGACGGTGATATAAAGGGGACGACGGACGACCCAACACTACCGGCGTCGCGCACGAACTAGATTGGGTCGCTGCTCCGAAGAGCTGGAGCGAATTTTAATTGAGCATTGGGAACAGAGACTCGCCGCGGAGGCGCAGGGAACGCAAGAGTTCACGCCGCGGAGTTGCTTCAAGCCTGCGGCGCTTCCTCCGCGCCCTGCGGCGCCTGCGGCGGTGAATCGATTTCCCATTCACTCAAGTGAACAGCGCTCTAAAAAGCTCAGAACCGTCCCACGTCCCCTTGTTTGAAAGGATTGAGAAAATGAACTGCATGAACTGCGGCGGCTCGCTGACGGCGGGCGTGAAGTTCTGTCCGCGCTGCGGCACGCCCACCCCACAGCCCGACCCCTACGGGCAGCAGCAGCAATATGTCCCGCCGGGCGGGCAGATGTACTCCACCTTTGATACCGGCGCGCAGCAGCAGCAGCAGTACGCGCAGCCGCGTCGCAAGTCGCGCGCGGGCAAGTTTCTGCTCATCTTTCTCGGCGTCATCCTCGTGCTCGGCGCCGGCGCGATGGCCGCCGCGTATTTCGGCTACCGCTACATCGAAGGCACGTTCAAGAACTCCGAGCCGTACCTGCTGGCCGTGCAGGAACTGAGGCGCAACCCCGTCGCCGCGGAACACTTCGGGGAGATTAACGACACGGGCTTTCCGCTCGGCAACTTCAACGAGAGCGTGGGCGGCACGGGCCACGCGGAGTTCTCCATGTCCGTCGAGGGGGAGAAGGGGAGCGGGAACTACATGGTCACGATGTCGCGGACGGACGGCGTGTGGAGCGTCAAGAACTCGGTCATCAGGACGCCGGAGGGCAAGCTCCTCAACCTCTCGGGCAAACCCAGCATCATCGGCAGCGGCGACGTGGGCAGCCCCGACCCCGGCGCGGCGACGAACAACTCGCGCGGGCGGGCGAACGCCGCCGCGGGCGCGCCGGCGATCAGCGGCGGCGTCCTCAACGGCAAGGCAGTCTCAAAACCCGCGCCCCCCTACCCGGCCATCGCGAAGGCGGTGCGGGCGTCGGGGACGGTGACGGTGCAGGTGACGGTAGACGAAGAGGGGCGCGTCCGCGAGGCGCGCGCCGTGAGCGGACACCCGCTGCTGCGTGCGGCAGCGGAAGCGGCGGCGCGCGAGGCGCGTCTGACCCCGACGCAACTCTCCGGCAAGCCCGTGAAGGTGACGGGCGTGCTCACCTACGACTTCAAGCCTGAATAGGTCGCGCGACGGGTGCAAACGGCCGGGGTGACTGTCAGGTGGCTTACCTCGTGGACGGCAACAACGTGATGGGGCAACGAGTCGGCTGGCACCGTGACCGGCCGGGCGCGCGCCGCCGCCTGCTGGGAGACCTCGCGCGGTTCGCGCGCCGTGAGGAGGCGAGCCTGACGGTGGTCTTCGACGGCGCGCCCGACGAACACTTCCCCGACGGCTCTGACTTCATGGGCGTCCGCGTCTTCTACGCCGAGCGCGGCCGCACGGCCGACGACCGCATCAAGTCGATGGTTGACGCCGCGCGCGAGCGCCGCACGCTCCTCGTCGTCACCTCCGACCGCCAACTCGCCGACTACGTGCGCCGCTCGGGCGTCCGCGTCCAGCGTTCCGGCGAGTTCCGCAAGCGTCTGGACGCGACGCAGAGGCGCGAGGACGCGCCCGAGAAGGCCGACGAGCCGCCCCCTTCACACGACGAACTGCTGCGCGAGATGCGCTACTTCGGCGTGGGGCCGGAAGACGAAGAACAGTGAGCAGTAAGCAGTGAGCAGTGAGCAGTCAGCAGTCGATAGAACGTACTACCTGCCTTGACTGCTCACTGCTTACTGCTCACTGCTTACTGCTTTTTCGATGAGCTTTAAATCGAAGATGAGCTTGCGGCCGGCGAGCGGGTGGTTGCCGTCGATGGTGACGTGCGTGTCGGTGACTTCGGTGACGACGACTTCGAGGTGGTTGCCCTCGGGGAGCGGCAGGTTGAGGTTCATGCCGACCTGCGGCTCGACGGGAAACTCCGCGTTCTCGCGCTCGACCGTGGCGACGAGCTGCTCGCGGCGCGGGCCGTAGGCGTCGTCAGGCGCGATCTCGACGGTGCGCTCGCCGCCGACCTCCATGCCGCGCACCGCTTCCTCGAAGCCGGGGATGACCTCGCCCGACCCGAGAGTGAACTCCAGCGGCTCGCCGTCCTCCGACGTGTCGAAGACCTCACCCGTTTCGAGCCGCCCCGTGTAGTGGACGCGCACGGTATCGCCGTTTTTCACCGCCTCTGGCATAATCTCGGTTCACCTCTTCCGCCAGTTTTTCGACGCGCGCAAGCATCGCACATCCGGCGAGGCGAACACAACGCGCGAGGGCTGGCGGGGTGACCCACGGGGCCGGACATGTCTGCAACTCTTCCGGGCGAAGAAATATCGAACGGAGGCTTTCGACGCATGAAGAATCTAACCTCGCCGCTCGTCGCCGCCCTCCTCGCGCTCCAGCCGCTCGTCGCCCCCGTCGCCCTCCCCCACGCGGCGTCGCCGGCGACCGAAATCGCCCGTGAGACTCTGAGCGCGCAGACGAGCGCGCCGCTGCTGCCCACGCCTACGCCCGCCGAAGCGGGCGACTCCGATGTCGTCCGCATCACGACCAACCTCGTGCAGATCGACGCCGTCGTCACGGACAAACAGGGCCGCTTAGTCTACGACCTCGGCCCCGAAGACTTTGAAATCCTCGAAGACGGTGAGCCGCGCGAGATCACCAATTTCTCCTTCGTCTCCGCCGGCGCGGCCGCCGCGGGCGAGCGCACCGGCTCGGCCTCGCAGTTCGTCGAGGTGCCCAACCTCGGTAAGGAGCGCCTCGCCCTCTCCGGCATGGTTCTCATGGGCGTCAGTAGTAGCAGCGGCAGCGCCGCCAACGACGCCGCGCCGGGCGCGGCGGATGCGTCGCCGCAACAGCAGTCGCCGGCCGCGGAGTTCGACCCGGACGCCGTGCCGGCCGTGCGTCGCTTCCGACAGGGCGCGAGCATCGAGTACTACCTGCACGTCTACAACGCGAAGCTCGACCCGGCGACCGGCAAGCCCGTCTTCCAGTACCACGCGCGACTCTTCCGCGACGCTCAGCAGGTCTTCGCCGGCAACCCCGTCAACTTCAATCCGGGCCAGCAGACAGACATGAAGCGCCTGCTCGTCGGGGGCCGCCTGCGCCTCGGCGCGGCGCTCCCGCCCGGCGAATACGTCCTTCAGGTCGTCGTCAACGACACGCTCGCCAAAGAGAAACACCGCATGGCGACGCAGTGGATCGACTTCGAAATCGTCAAATAGTTCAAAGTTCAAAGTTCAAAGTTCAAAGCGCGTCGGGGCCGCTGTTGACTTTGAACTTTGAACTTTGAACTTTGAACTACCCTATGTCTCTCCTCTTCGCCGCCACCCTCTTCCTGAGCGCGGCGCTGCTGTTCTGGGTTCAGCCGCTCGTGGCGAAGATGCTGCTGCCGCTCCTCGGCGGGACGCCGGCCGTCTGGAACACCTGCCTGCTCTTCTTCCAGTTCGTGCTCCTCGCCGGCTATGCCTACGCCCTCGCCCTCACCCGCTGGCTCTCCACACGCGCACAAGTCTTCCTCCATGTTGCGCTGCTCATCGTGGCGGCTGTGAGTTTGCCTGTGGGCCTGCCGGGGTCGGCCGTCGAAGGCGTGCCCGAAGGGGGCGAGCCGGTGTGGTGGCTGCTCGTGACGCTTGCGGCGAGCGTGGGGCTGCCGTTCTTCGCTTTGTCGGCGACGGCGCCGCTGCTGCAAAGGTGGTTCTCGAAGACACGCGACCCGCGCGCCCGCGACCCCTACTTCCTCTACGCGGCAAGTAACGCCGGCAGCCTCGTCGCGCTCGTCGGCTTCCCCCTCGTCGCCGAGCCGAACCTGCGCCTCGCCGGGCAGGGCCGCGCGTGGGCCGCCGGCTACGCCGCGCTCGTCCTGCTCCTCGCCGCCTGCGCGTTCGCGTTATTGCGCTCAGGCCCCGCGGAGGTGAACGCGACGGCCGCGAAGCCGCGCGACGAAGACGACGCTTCTTCGGACGACGCCGACAACGACGCGGATACCGAAACGCTGACAAAGCTCCGACGCCTGCGCTGGGCGTTTCTCGCCTTCGTGCCTTCGAGTCTCGTGCTCGGTGTGACGACTTACATCACGACGGACGTGGCGGCCGTGCCGCTGTTGTGGGTCGTTCCGCTCGCGCTCTATCTGCTCACGTTCGTCATCGCCTTCTCGCGCGGACGGCTCCTCGACGGGCGGCTCGCCGACCGGCTCCTGCCCGGCGCGGCCATCCTCCTGACGGTCGTCTATCTCTCGGGCGCGACCGAGCCGGCGTGGTTCCTCGTCTTAGTCCATCTCGTCTTTCTCTACATCGCCGCGCTCGCCTGCCACCGACGCCTCGCCGACGACCGCCCCGCCCCGCGCCATCTCGCCGAGTTCTTCCTGTGGGTCGCCGTGGGCGGCGCGCTGGGCGGTCTCTTCAACGCGCTGCTCGCGCCTCTGCTCTTCGACACCATCGTCGAGTATCCGCTCGCCGTCGTCTTAGCCTGCCTCGCGCGCGTCCCCTTTGGCGCGCGGAAGAGCCGCACGACGCCGGGCGCGCAACGCGGCGACGGCGGCGGCGCGGCGCTCGACGACTCAAACGAATTGCGCCGAGAAGAAGACGACGCGCGGAGCAGGGAAGAGAGACGCGCGCGCGTGCTCGACGTGTTGTTGCCGGCGGCGTTCGGCGTCGCGGTCGCCGTGCTCACGGGGGTCGTGACGATGTTGGAGATGGGGAGCGTCGAGCGCCTCGCCATCTCGCTCGGCCTGCCGCTGCTCATCATCAACCACGTCTTCCAGCGCCGCCCCGTGCGCTTCGCCCTCGCGCTCGGCGCCGTCATGCTCTCCACTTTTCTGCTGACCGACGGCGGCGCCAACACGCTCCACGCCGAGAGGAATTTCTACGGCGTCGTGCGCGTCATGCAGGATGCGAGCAACGACACGCTGCGTCTGCACCACGGCAGCACCATCCACGGGCGACAGTTCGCCGACCCGGCGCGCGCCTGCGAGCCGCTTTCTTACTATCACCCCACGGGGCCGCTCGGCTCACTCTTCGAGACCTTCGAGACGCGCGCCGGAGCCACGGCCGCCACGTCGCCGCACGTCGCGGCCGTCGGTCTCGGCACAGGCGCCGTCGTCGCCTATTCGCGGCCCGGCCAGAGTTGGACGTTCTACGAAATCAACCCCGAGATCGTCCGCCTCGCGCGCGACACGAACGCGTTCACCTACCTGCGCGACTGCGCGCGCGCGCCCGCCGTGGTCGTCCTCGGCGACGCGCGCTTGCAGATGCGCGGCGCGCCCGAGTCGCACTACGGCCTCATCCTCCTCGATGCCTTCAGCTCCGATGCCGTCCCCGCGCACCTGCTGACCAGAGAAGCCCTCGACCTCTATCTCTCGAAGCTCGCGCCGGGCGGCCTCATCGCCTTCCACGTCTCGAACCGCGGCCTCGACCTGCACGCCGTCGTCGGCGGACTCGCCCGCGACGCGGGACTCGCCGCGCTCGTCTTCGACGACCCGAGCTTCGACAACGCGAGCGGCAAGGAGCCTTCCGAGTGGGTCGTCGTCGCCCGCCGCCCCGAAGACCTCTCGACACTCGCTCTCAAACCGAACTGGCAGCCGCTGAATGAAAGTCCGCGCCGCCGCTTCGCGGTCTGGCGCGACGACTTCTCTGACATCATCAGCGTCTTTAAGTGGGGCGGGTAAAAAGTACCGCGAGCAAGTAGCGTGAAACAGTACCGCGAGCGGTAGCGAGCGGGTGCTGCTGTGATGAGAGACACGCCACGCGCACGTGAGACCCGCGAGGCTACCGCTCGCGGTACTGTTGCCAGCGCGGCGTCAGGGGAGCTTGCCGCCGGAGGCCGAAGCCCCGCCGGGCGTAGTCACGAGTTTGTCTTGATGGATGCGTCTGAAGAGGCGGGTCGCCAGCTCGGGGTCGTGAGATTGGAGCGCGCGGTGCTGTTCGAGCGCCGCTTTTTTGTCGCCGGCTTCGGCGTAAAGCAGACCGAGGCGATAGTGGGCTAAGGCGAGGTCAGGCTTGAGGCGGAGCGCCTGTTTGAAAGACTCGACGGCCTCGTCGCGCCGACCCGAACGGGAGCAGGCGTCGCCGCGCCGGTAGTGCAACTCCGCCGACGCGGGGTCGAGTTCGAGTGCGCGTCGGAAGGACGCGGCGGCCTCTTCGTAGCGGCCGGTGTCCGCGTAGACGACGCCGAGGTTGCCGTGCCCGGTGGAGAAGTCGGGCCTGATGCGGACGGCCTCCTTCAGATGCGCGATGGCCTCGGCGACGCGCCCGAGCTTGTGATAAGCGGCGCCCAGATCGCTATGCGCCTCGACCGACGCCGCGTCGAGACGCAGCACCTCCTTGAGCGAGGCGACCGCCTGCTCGTGCATCCCCAGAGAGATATACAACCCGCCGAGGTTGAAGTGGGCCGGCGCGGAGTCGGGCCGGAGTCGGACGGCGCGGCGGCAGGCGTCGAGCGCTTCCTCGTGCAGGTGTAGCTTCGACGCCGCCACGCACAGCCCCGCCTGCGCCTCCGACAGATTGGGGTCGAGCGCGGCGGCTCGCCGGAACGAATCGACGGCCTCCGCGAGACGGCCCCGGTTGTGTTGCTCGACGGCGCTGAGGTAAGAGGCGACGGCCTGCGTCTGTGCGGGCGACGGGGGAGCGGTCTTCTGCGCCGTCGTGGTCTGTGCGGCCAACGCGACGAACAGGAAGGCGGCCGGACGAAGGGACGGCGCGCGCATGTGACTCTCCCTCTTCATTGAGACCGAAAACCGGGGCGGCGAGGCGTGCGGCTTAAATCTTATCTTTGAAACGTCTGTCCTGATTTATGGGCGGCACTCTACTGCCGTGCGGGAGGGAAGTCAACGGTTTGAAAATGTACGGGCGCTGAGGGCACAGTACCGCGAGCAGTAGCGAGCGGGTCTCGCGTGCGCGGTGCGGGCTTTTCATTGTAGGCACACCCGCTCGCTACCGCTCGCGGTACTGTTCCACCTAACTCCAGGCTGGCACATATCGTGCAATCATAAAAAATAAGAAAGCGCGAATAAGTTTTCTCGCCCGCGCCGCACGTCAACACCCGCACCGCCAGACTAAATCTCACACACGTAACACCTTGCCAACTCACGCCCGCACTCGGCACAGACCTTGCCATGTTGAGAGCGCGCGCGGCCGTCCCTTCCGGCTCCGAACCCTTTGCCGAAAGGTTGTCGTCCGGCCGCGCGCTCAGTACCCGGAAGAGCCTACATGAACCAAGGGCAGTAAAAGACCGCGCCGCTTTAACACGAAGGGCGCGCAAGATGTGAGGAGATGTTTATGTCAATCAAAAAATGGATGCTCACGGCCCTCTTGCTGTGCGCGTGCGGAGCATCGGCGCTGGCGCAGACCGAGACCGGACAGATTACGGGGAAGGTCTTAGACCCGAACGGCGCACTGGTCGCCGGAGCGGCCGCGACCGTCAAGTCAGTCGAGACGGGCCGCGAGCGCGCCGCCACCACTAACGAGGAGGGCGTCTACATCGTCGCCAATCTCCAGAGCGGCCTCTACGACGTGACCGTCAACGCCACGGGGTTCGCCCCGAGCACGCAGCGCGTGCAGGTGACCGTCGGCTCGCAGGTCTCCGTGGAGACGGCGCTCACCATCTCAGCCATCCCCGGCGAGACCGTGGAAGTTGTCGCCGGCGGCGGCGTGGAAGTGAACACGCAGACGCAGGAACTTTCCACCGTCGTCTCCGGCGCGCAGATCAGGGAGCTGCCGACCGTCACGCGCAACCCCTATAACCTCGTGCAACTCTCCGGCAACGCCGCGACCGATGACCCCACCACCTCACAGAACGACACCGCCGGCACGGCCACCTACCGCGGCGCCGGCGCATCCTTGAACGGCCTGCGCGCGGCCTCGACCAACATCCTCTTAGACGGCGCTGACAACAACAATTCCTACACGGCGCAGGTCGGCCAGTCGATTCCGCTCGACGCCGTGCAGGAGTTCCGCGTCATCTCCAGCAACTTCACGGCCGAGTACGGACGCGCTTCGGGCGGCATCGTCAACGTGGCGACGCGCGCCGGCTCGAACCAGTTCCACGGCACGGCCTACGCCTTCAATCGCCTCTCGCGTCTCGCCTCGAACGGGTTCGCCAACAACGCCCTCGGCGTCGAGCGCGGCGTCTTCACGCGCAACCAGTTCGGCTACTCGGCCGGCGGCCCCGTCATCAAGAACAAGTTGTTCTTCTTCAACTCGACGGAGTGGACGCGCGTGCGCTCGACGGGCGAGCTGACCTCTTTCGTCCCGACCTCGGAACTCATCGGGCTGTCGGCCGCGAACACGCGCGACTTCTTCAGCGCCTACAACGTCAGCGCCCGGCCGACGGGCCGCACCGTCTCGGCCGCCGACCTCGGCGGCATCAGCGGCATCCCCGGCGCCACCCCGGCCTTCCGCGAAGTGGCCTTCACCGTCCCGACCGACCTCGGCGGCGGCTTCCCGCAAAACGATGTCTCGACCGTTACCCGCATCGACTGGAACATCAACGACCGCACGCAGCTCTATGGCCGCTACGCCCTACAGGATCAGATTCTCTTCGAGGGCGCCGGCGCGTTCAGTCCCTATGAGGGCTTCAACACGCCGACCTCGCAGTTCAACCAGAACGCGCTCCTGTCTTTGACGCGCACCTTCTCGCAAAACCTCGTCTCCACGTCGAAGGTTGCCTTCAACCGCGTCAACTCGCAGAACCCGCTCGGCGCGCAGCCCGCCGGCCCGACCCTCTACGTGTTTGAGAACGTGGCGGCAGCCATTCCGGGCACGGCCACGGCCATCGCGTTCCCCGGCTATCTGCCGTTCAATCCCGGCAGCGCCATCCCGGCCGGCGGCCCCTCTAACCAGTTGCAGTTCTATCAGGACTTCAACTACCAGCGCGGCAACCACCAGTTCCGCTTCGGCGGCAACTACATCAACATCCAGCAGAACCGCACCTTCGGCGCCTTCCAGAACTCCGTGCTCACGCTCGGCAACACCTTGAATCAGGCGCTCAACAACTTGGTCGCCGGCCAGCTCCTCAAGTTTCAGGGCGCGGTCGATCCGCAGGGCAACTTCCCCGGCGACTTCGTCACCACGCCGCTCGGGCCGCCCAGCTTCAGCCGCAGCAACGTCTATAACGAGTGGGCCGCTTACCTCAACGACTCGTTCCGCGTGCTCCCGAACGTCACCTTGAACCTCGGCGTGCGCTACGAGTACTTCGGCGTGCAGCACAACAAGAATGCGCGGCTCGACTCGAACTTCTACTTCGGCGAGGGCGCGACCATTCAGGAGCGCATCCGCAACGGCAGCGTGCAGATCGCCGAAGACAGCCCCGTCGGCGGCCTCTGGGCGCCCGACAAGAACAACTTCGCGCCGCGTCTCGGCATCGCCTGGGACATCACCGGCGACGGCCGCACGGCCCTGCGCGGAGGCTACGGAGTGGCCTACGAGCGCAACTTCGGCAACGTCACCTTCAACGTCATTCAGAACCCGCCCAACTACGCCGTCGTGGCCGTCACGGCCGGCGCGGAAGTGGACTCCATCCCGCTCTCCGGCAACAACGCCGGCCCGCTCGCCGGCAGCGGCACCACGCTCCGCTTGCCGACGACCTCGCTTCGGAACGTGCGCCCCGACATCCGCAACGCCTACGCGCACTTCTACAGCGCCTCGTTCGAGCGTGAGCTGGGCCGCAACACCGTGGCGTCGGTCGAGTACTCTGGCTCTTCGGGGCGCAAGCTCTACTCGCTGGAGAACTACAACCGCGTCGGCGCGGGGCCGGTCTTCCTCGGCAGCAACGCCGTGACGCCGACCGGCGGCGCCTCGTCGCGTCTGAACGGCCAGTACTCGAACGCCAACACGCGCGGCAACGGCGGCTACTCGAACTACAACGCCCTGATTCTGGGCTTCGAGAGCAACAGCTTCCGCTCGTCGGGTCTCCAGTTCACGGCCCGCTACACGCTGTCGTCGGCGAAGGACAACCTGAGTTCGACCTTCTCCGACTCGAACGCCAACTTCAACCTCGGCCTGCTCGACCCGTTCGACCCCTCACTCGATTACGGCTACGCCGACTACGACGCGCGCCATCGCTTCGTCGCCAGCTTCAACTACGAAGTGCCCTACTTCGACCGGCTCGAAAGCAAGTTCGCGCGCCACGTCCTCGGCGGCTTCTCGCTGACGGGCATCTTCAACGCGCGCACCGGCAACCCGTTCACCCTCGTCGATTGCACGAGCGGCGCGGGCGGCCTCTGTCACCGCTACATTCCGGGCGGGAGCGCCGGCATCTCCGGCTCGGACAATCCGCGCTCGGTCGGCGCCAACGCCTTCGCCTACATCGACGTGCCCGCCGGCGTCGTCTACACCAACCCGGTCGCGGGCAACGGCGCGTTGCCGCCATTCCCCGCGGAGATGAGCGCCCGCAACGCCTTCCGCGGCCCCGGCTACTGGAACTTCGACGCCGGCCTCTACAAGCGCATCAGGTTCTCGGAGAAGTACGCCTTGCAGCTTCGTCTCGAAGCCTTCAACGTCTTCAACCACTCGAACCTGTTCATCGCGCCGGGCGGCGCCCTCGACCTCAGCCAGTTTCACAACTTCGACGCCGACGGCAACCTCATTAACACCCAGCCCGGCTACGCCACCGCCCAGCGCGGCGTCTTCCCGAGCGGCAACCTCGAGCGGCGCAACGTGCAGCTCGCGGTCAAGTTCATCTTCTAACTTCG
>DASVES010000224.1:0-13307 GCA_036380435.1 Pyrinomonadaceae bacterium
CGACTCCGCGGTGAGTCCGACTTTCCACTTACTCAACTGAACATTGATATAGAGGTAGGCTCTGGACACTGATAAACGGTTAAACTGTACTGTGAAGCCGCGACAAAGATTCGAGCAACGCGCCGTGTGAGACGGGCATCCGAAAGGATTAGCATAGCAAGTTGCCCGACAGGTCGCTTTGGGGAAAGCGGCCGGGGTCAACGGATGATTCTCCTGTGATTTCCGCCCGGCGTTGAGCCACGCCGGGCGGTTTTTTTGTGAGCAGTTAGCGGTTAGCTATTAGCTGTTAGCCCACGGCAGCCGCCGAAGGGCGTGCCGCCGCTTAAAACTCAAGTCCCTTGTTCGCTCTCTTTAAGCTAACAGCTAATCGCTAATCGCTAACAGCTTCATTCCCCCCGCCTCCCGGTGAAGCGGGCCGGCGGGGCGAGCGGGATGTTGACCTTGATGGTGCCGTCCATCCGGCCGTCTTCGACCGTGGCGTTGACGCGCGCCTCGTAGGCGCGCCCTTGCAGTTCGAGTGTGACGACGGCGTCGAAGCCCCCGGCCTCGTTGGCGCTGACGCCGGCGAGTGTGGCGTTCCCGAGGCGGGAGTCGATGTGCCCGCCGAAGTTACCGCTCTCTTCGCGCTCCAAAACGAGCGTCGCCGGGTGCTTGCCGAAGGGCGTCGAGACTTCCAGATTCCATGTGCCTGCGAGTTCCAAGTCAGAATCCTCCCTTGCTCATTCCGCTTTCGCGGCCTCTTCGTGCGTGTCCGGCGGGGCCGTTTCCCCGTCAGCTTCCGTCGTGGCGCCGGCGGGCGTTTCCATCGGCTGCCCCTCGCCGTCGTAGAACTCCATGCGCTCGACAAAGGGCCTGATCTGCTCGGCGACGGCGCCCGCGTCGCCGACGATGACGACGGCCGCGCGCTCGGGCGTGATGAACTCGCGCGCGACTCTCCGCACGTCCTCGCGCGTGACGGCGCGGACGCGCTCCGCGTACCTGTGCAGGTAATCATCGGGCAGGCCGTGCATCTTCATCTGCACGAGCTGGTCGATGACGCCCTCCTGCGTCTCCAGGCGGATGGGAAACACTCCGGTCAGATAAGACTTGGCGTTGGCCAACTCCTCTTCGGCGACCTCTTCGTCGCGGATGCGTCCCAATTCGTAGAAGAACTCTTTGAGCGAGGCGGCCGTGACGGGCGTGCGAACCTCGGCCGTGGCGCGGAAGGTGCCGGCGTGGCGGCGCGCGTCGAGGCTGGAGTAAGCGCCGTAGGTGTAGCCCTTCTCCTCGCGCAGGTTCATGAAGAGGCGGGCGGAGGCCGTCCCGCCGAGGATGGTGTGCATGACGAGCAGGGGGAAGTAGTCGGGGTGCGTGCGCGTGATGGCGAGGTTGGCGATGATGATGTTCGACTGTGCCGAGCCGGGGCGGTCAACGACGTATGCGACACGCTCGCGCCGCTCGGGCGGGGCGGGGAAGCGCGACTCTTCGGCCGCCGTGCCCTCCCAGCCGCCGAACAACTCTTCGACGCGCGCGACGATTGCCTCGCGCCGCACGTCGCCGACGACGGCGAGGACGGCCCCACGGGGGACGAAGCGCGCGCGGTGGAAGGCGGCGAGCGCGTCGCGCGTGGTCGCGTCGATTGACTCGTGCGTGGGCGAGACGACGTGGTAGGGATGCTCGCCGAACATGACGCGCGCCGTCCGCTCGGTGGCGAGGAAGGAGGCTTGCGCGCGCTGCGCGATGAGGTTCTGGTGCGAGTTCTGCCGGGCCAGCTCAAGCTCGTTTTCGGGGAAGTTGGGACGCAGCGCGACCTCGGCGAGCAGGGCGAGCATTTCGTCGCCGTAGGCCGAGAGCGCGGAGGCGGCGACCGTGGTGTAGTCGGAGCTGGCGCCGGCCGTGAGCGTGGCGCCGAGGCGGGCCACCTCTTCGGCGAGCTGGCGGCTCGTGTGCTCCGCGGTGCCCTCGTTGAGCATGTGCGTCAGGAGGTCTGTGAGGCCGGGAATCGCGGGCGGGTCGTGCGCGTCGCCGGTGGGGAGCGCGAGGCGGAAGTTGACGAGCGGCAGGCGATCCTGCTCGACGACGACGAGCGTCAGGCCGTTCGGGAGCGTGGTCTCGAACGGCACGGGCAGATTGAGCGTGCGGTGGGCGAGCGGCGGAGGCGGCTCGCGCCTGAAAGTCTCCGTGTGAGTTTCCATTGAATGTATCTTAAACGATGGGGGGATGGGTGAATTGACGCCGGAAGATCAGTTCCGACACGACGCGCTCAGACCTCCGGCGGCGGCGGCTCCGAAGGCGATGCCGGCTGACCCGGCGACGCGGGCCGCGACGGCTCCGTGGGTAATGAAGCAGACGCGGTCGAAGGGGCGTCCGAAGGGGGCGGCTGCGGAACCTGAGGCGGCGGGGAACCCGGCTCATCCGGCTCACCCGGCGGCGCGCCCACGGCTTCGGCGGCCTCCGCGCCATCGGCCGCGCGCGCCGTGACGACTTCGAGCAGGGAGTAGTTTTCCGTCATCAGGTAGCGGGCGGCGGCGCGCTTGATCTCGTCGGGCGTCACGGCAAGGTAACGCTCGACCTCCCCGTTGATGAGTTCGGGGTCGCCGTCGTAGAGGGTGTACTCGGAGAGCCGTTGCGCGCGGTAGAGTGTCGATTGGCAGCCGCGCGTGAAGTCGTTGAGGATGTTGTTACGCAGCTTCTCCATCTCCTGCGGCGCGGGGCCTTCAGCGGCGAGCCGGCGAATCTCCTCGTCGATGGTCGCCTTGATGGCCTCGGTCGAGTGGCCGGGCTTGGGGATGGCGAAGACGTAGAGCGAGGAGGGGCCGCGGCGCTCGCCGATGCCGCCCTGAATGCCGACCACCGACTCCTCGTCCTTGACGAGACGCTGGTAGAGGCGCGAGCTGTCGCCTTCGAGCAGGAGGTCGGCGGCGAGGCTGAGCGCGTAGCCGTCCGTGGTGCGGCGCGCGGGCGTCTTCCAGCCGAGCATCAGTCCGGGCAACTGCGCGAACGGGTCGCGGTAGGTCTCACGCCGGACGGCGACCTCCTCCGGCTCTTCTACTTCGGCCGGCGCCGGACGCGTCTGCGCGGGAATCGTCGAGAAGTACTTCTCGACGAGGGCGCGCGCCTCTCGCGGGTCGAAGTCGCCGACGATGGTGATGACGGCGTTGTTGGGCGCGTAGTAGATGCGGAAGAACTCGCGGATGTCGTCGATGGTGGCGGCGTCGAGGTCTTCCATCGAGCCGATGGTCGAATGGGCGTTGGCCGGGTTGCGGAAGATGAGTTCGTTGAGGTGGAGGAAGGCGTTCGAGTAGGGGCGGTTGTCGTAGTTGAGCCGCTTCTCCTCCTTGACGGCGTCGCGCTGGTTGTCGAGGTTCTCCTGCGTCACCTTGAGCGAGCGCATGCGGTCACTCTCCAGCCACAGCGCGAGCGGGAGCTGGCTGGCGGGGAGCGTCTCGAAGTAGTTGGTGCGCTCGGTCGAGGTCGTCCCGTTCATCGTGCCGCCGTTGTTGAAGATATACTGGAAGTGGCCGGCCTTCGGCACGTTCTCCGAGCCTTGAAACATCATGTGCTCGAAGAGGTGGGCGAACCCCGTGCGGCCCTCGCGCTCATTGCGCGAGCCGACATCATAATAGACGGCCACCGAGACGACCGGCACCGAGTGGTCTTCGCTGAGAACTACCCGCAGACCATTCGCGAGCGCGAACTGCTCGACCCCGACCCTCGGCAGCGTGAGTGTGGCTGACAAAAGAATCTCCTAAGAACAGAGGTCAGAGGTTAGAGGTCAGAGGTTAGTGAAAGACAAGATGCTCTTTACTGACCTCTAACCTCTGCTTTATTCCGTCTTGCTGATCATGCCGCGCAGCTCGGCGCGCAGGCGCTCGATCTCGGAGAGCTTCTGGCCGACGCGGCCGAAGAGCTCGGACTGCGCGTTGATGCCCTCGCCGATGAGGAAGGCGGCGGCCTCGGCCCGCGAGCGGAAGACGCCGGCCGCGACGAGCTGGTCGATCTTGTCCTGCGCCTCGGGCGAGAGCTTCACGGCCACGACGTATTCGTCCTTGGCCGAGATGGCCCGCTCGATGGTGCGGCTGATGTCGCGGCCGATGGAGCTGAGCGACTCGGGGATGCGGTGGAGCGTGTCGCGCATCGAGGAGGAGATGCGGTCGCGGTCGCCGGCCTCCCCGCCCTCGGCGTCGTCGGTAATCATCAGGTCGTCAATCGGCTCGGAGAAGTTGTCGGGCCGGTTCGGGTCGAGCGGGTTGCTCGTCTTCGGATCGTAAGGGTTGCTCATCACTACTCGGTGACCTCCTTCGCGGACACAGCGACGCCGGGCTTTCGTGACGCCCGGCTCTACTGCCCAACATTTCGTGCTCGCGCTTGTACTGAATTCAAGAATCATTCTACGGGCGCGTCAGGGGCGAGCGCAAGTGGCGTCGTTCAGGCGATTAGGTGGGCTTCGTCCGGGGGATGTGAGCAGCCGCGCGGCCCTTTCTTGTAAAAATTGTAAACCCCGGCGAGGCGCAACCTTGCCGGGGGTTTACTCATCCATTAAACTACACAAACCTGCCGGCGCCCCGACGTTTCCGAGCAGGTTCTAAATCGCCTTCGGCAAGGCGCCACGATCAAACCGGGTTACGTGCCACAAGAGGTTTTGCCCCGTGAAGAGAATCATCACCAGCGCCTTCGCACTTCTCGCCCTCCTGCTTCCGTCTTTCGCCATCGCCCAGCCGCAGACGCCCGCGCGCCGCGGCGATCAGGGCGCGGCCTCGACTACGCCAGCGACGCCCGCCGGCCGCAACCGACGCGAGCGCGCCCCGACGCGCCCCGACGCGCCGGCCGGAGCGGGGGCCGTCTCGCTCGAAGGCATCGAGGGCGATCTCTCCGAGGCCCTGAGCGTCATTCAGGACAACTACGTCGAGGGCGTCAAGCTCGACTACAACAACGTCTTCAAGTCGTCGATCATCGGCATGCTGCGCTCGCTCGACCCGCACTCGAACTTCTACGACGCGAAAGAGTTTGAGGAGCAGCGCGCCGACTGGCGCTCGGAGTACTACGGCATCGGCGCGACCATCGGCGACCGCAAGATCGGCGAGCGCACGGACACCTACATCCTCGCCACCTTCGACAACACGCCGGCCCACAAGGCCGGGCTGCGCTTCGGCGACCGCATCGTCGATGTGGACGGCCAGTCGATGCAGGGCAAGAATTCCGGCGAGGTGCGCGACCGCCTGCGCGGCCCGCGCAGCTCCAGCGTCAAGGTGACGGTCGAGCGCGCCGCGTCGGGCAACAAGGAGACGGTCGAGATCACGCGCGACGCCGTCAGCCAGCCGACCGTGCCCGACTTCTACATGATTCGCCCCGGCGTCGGCTACGTCGATATGCAGCGCGGCTTCAACTACACGACGGCCGACGAGTTCGTCGAGGCGCTGGAGAAGCTGCGGGCCAAGGGCATGACCTCGCTCGTCTTAGACCTTCGCAACAACGGCGGCGGCATCCTCGATCAGGCCGTGAAGGTGGCCGAGCAATTCCTGCCCGAGGGGCAGCGCATCCTGACGCAGAAAGGGCGCAGCCGGCGCAGCGGGGGCGAGCGTCCATACGATTCCTCCAACCCGAACCCCGACACCTCGCCGGTCGTCGTCTTAGTCAACCGCGGCACGGCCTCGGCCTCCGAGATCGTCGCCGGCGCTTTGCAGGATCATGACCGCGGCCTCATCATTGGCGAGACGACCTTCGGCAAGGGCCTCGTTCAGTCGATCATGCCGCTCGACTACGGGACGGCCTTGACGCTGACGACCTCGAAGTACTACACGCCCTCCGGCCGGCTGCTCCAGCGCGACTACTCGCAGACGAGCTTCTACGACTACATCTATCGCGGCGGCATCGGCAGCCAGGACGACGACGAGAACCGAAAGGGCGAGGAGCAGAAGCAGCCCGAGAAGAAAGGCCCCGAGAGTTTCACCGACACGGGGCGCGTGATCTACGGCGGCGGCGGCATCGCGCCGGACGAGTCCGTCAAGCCGCGTCTCATCTCGGTGCCGCAGCAGCGCCTCATCGACCCGGCCTTCGCCTTCGCCCGCGAGGTGGTCAACGGCCGCGTCTCCGGCTTCGAGCAGTTCAAGGTTGCGCGCATGCCCGACTTCGAGCACAACCTCCGGGCCGAAGACTTCAGCGTCGATGACAAGCTCTTCAAGGCGTTCAAGGAATACGTCGCCACGAAGGGGCAGGGCTACAAGCTGACGGACGCGCAGCTCGACAAGCATCGCGAGTTCGTCCGGCGGCAACTGCGCTACGATCTGGCGACGGCCGCCTACGGCACGGTCAAGGCGTCGCAGGTCTTAGTCTCGGACGACCCGCAGGTGACCAAGGCCATCGAACTCCTGCCGCGCGCACGCGAACTCGCCGCCAACGCTTCCCGCGGACGCGGCCAGCAGAAGTCTTACGAGTAAGCAACCAGGACACGAGTCCTGAACACTCAAGGGGCGCTCAAACCTGTGCGGGTTTGAGCGCCCCTCTTGTTTTCGTAGTCTCAACTCCGCGCTGCCGCCTGATGCGGCGGGCGCCGAGGCTGCGACTCCTCCACGGCCCGGCGCTTGAGGGCTTCGAGGTCGAGGCGTTCAGAGAGGGTCGTGTCGGCCTTGAGCAAATCTGCCATCACGCGCAACGCGTGCTCGCTCTCGCGCGGGTCATGGGAGGCGACGCAGTCGGCGGGAACGATGAGGTGGAAGTCGCGCATGTAGGCGTCGTTGGCGGTGAAGAGGACGCACACGTCCGTCGCCATCCCCGTGAGGATGAGCGTTTTGGCCTGTAGGTAGTCGAGCAGGGTGTCGAGCGTCGTCGAGTAGAAGCCGGAGTGCTTGGGCTTGAGGACGAAATAGTCGTCCTCTTCGGGCCGGAGCATCTCGGCGACGGGGCGGCCCGTGGAGTCGTCGTCGATGCAGTGGGCGAGAATCTTGTTGAAGTCGGACTGCCAGCGGCCGAAGTTGTCGTTGACGTAGACGACGGGGAAGCCCGCCTCTCGTGCGCGGCGCTTGAGGGCGGCGATGCGCTCGGCCATCGGCCGGGCGTGTTCGAGGAGCTGCCGCCCTTGCTCGAAATCGAGGTCGTTAATGACATCGATGAGGAGCAAGGCCACTTCTGACTTGTCGGGCGCGCTGCCGTGCAGGTCTTCGTTCTTCGCGGGCATAAGCGTTCGAGCTTGACTGGCCTCCGAGTAATGATTCGGGAAAACGGGGAAGGGAAATTATGCAGTCCATTCCCCGAAACGGGCAAGTGACGTGCAGACAAAGGCGCCGCCGCGCGGTGAGGGCGCGGGCGGCGGGAGGGAGACCGTCGTCTCCCTGCGGGTGTGTGCGCGCTTCAGGTCTGATACGCCGGAACCCTCGCCTCCTGCCTGCGCCAGACGGCGAGGAGCACTCCCATCAGGAGGAGGGCGACGAGGTTGTAGCCCATGCTGATGAGGTAGAGGCCGGCGGGACGGCCCTCGAAGATGACGGTCGCCAGATTGGTCGTGAGGACGAAGCCGACGAACGCCCAGAAGCCGGTGAGCGCGCCGTCGAGGCCCGTGCGCGCGCCCGCGTAGCGGACGAAATGCGCGAGCACGTAGGCCGTCAGCATCGAGGTCACGAAGGCCAGCACCAACTCCTTCGCCGAACCCTGCGCCTGGATGCGCGCGAGGTCTTCGGGCGTCCAGCGCATGAGCGCGATGAATCGCTCCGAGAAGAGGCCATACCAGAGCGCGCCGAGAATCCAGTAGAGGACGCCCGCGACGCCGACCGCCAAGTAGTTGATCTTCGCCATTGCGTTTTCTCCTTCGAGTGCGGAAAGTGTTTCGGCAAACGCGCCCGTTCTACGGCCCTGCGCTCGACGCGCCCCGCGCGCACGCCCGTCAGGGGGGAGGGGGCGGCGTGCGCGTTGGGGCGCGCGCGTTTCGCGCGAGCGAAGCCGGTGGGCCGCTCCGCTTGGCCGCGCACGATGCTACTGCTGCTGTGGGCCGGGGTTGATCGACTCGTGGCCGTGTACGACGCGCCAGACGCCGCCCTGCCGAACGTAGACCTGCGTGACCTTGCCCGTGTACTGCATGGGCCGGCCCCCGATATCGACGGTCGCGCCGACGTTGTAGGTGAGGATGGCCGTGTCGCCGTAGGTCTGCACGCGCGGGGTGTACATCTGCCAGTCCACCATCTTGAAGCGCTCGGCGAACTGCTCGAACTTCGGCAGGAAGTTCTCCTTCGGGTCGGTCTCCAGATAGGGACTCATCGGGCCGAAGTAGGTGGAGTCGGCGGCCATGTAGTCGGCGAAGAATGCCTTGTCTTTGCGCTGCCACGCCTCGGCAGACGCCTTCTCGCGGGCGATGATGGCGCGCGCGATCTCATCCTTGCTCTCGGGTTCGGCGGCGCTGCCGGTCGAGGCCGTGACGCCATAGCCGGCGGCGAAGAACAACAGCACGAGGAGGCCCAGGGAGAGACGGTTTTTCATCACAATACTCCTTGCGTTTGGCGGGCGCGGGGGCCGCTTGCGAGGCTCCCGCTGCGGTTGATCGTCGGCGAGGTGGCGGGTGAACAGCCGTCAATCGTGAATCGTCAATCGCGGTCGAAGGGCGACCGAGCTTGAGTGGTGAATCGCAAGTCTGATTTGTCTCAACCCGACGATTGACGATTCACGATTGACGATTGACGGCTTTAAGAACTGGCGCCCTTGAGCGTGATGAGCGAGATGTTGGCGCCCGTCGGGTCGGTGATGACGCAGAAGCGGCCGGTGTTGGGGATGTCCATCGGCGGCACAGAGACCTTCCCGCCCAACTCCTCGACGCGCTTCGCGGAGGCGTCCACGTCATCGACGGCGACGTAGGACGACCATCGGGTGGGCATCTCGCCGCCGCACTCCGGCCCGGCCTGATAGATGCCGCCGACGTGCTTGCCGCCGACGACGATCTCGTTGTAGACCATGCCGGCCCCGTCGGAGGTCTTTATCTCCCAGCCCAAAAGCTCGGTGTAGAATTTCTTGGCGGCCTCGGCGTCTTTCGTGGACAGTTCGGTCCAGCAGAAGGTCCCGTGGGCCGGCATCTCGTGGTGTTGGTCAGCCATCGCAGTAGTTTCTCCTTCAGTAAGATTCAGGTTTGAGGACTCCTCGCGCGGCCCGCGGGCCACGCGAGAAAAAAGAAAGGTGAGCCCCCTCACAAAGTTGACTCACCTTTCAACCCACCCCTTGCTCGTTCCTGCCTTGCGAGGGCCTGCTTGTGTTCCTTCTTAAAACTTGTTCGGCTCTTAATGCGCGACGAGCCATTCACTAAAAATTTTCGACTCTTCGAGCTTGCCGCTCCAGCGCGCGCGGTTCTTGCCCGTCAGCGCGATGACCATCGCCTGGTGCTGCCCGGCGCGGTCGCCGAGGCGCTCGAAGTAGTTGTAAAGACGGTCGATCTTCTCCACCGACTCGCGCGCCGCATCCATTGATTTGAACGACAGCACGTTGCGGAAGAACCGCGTGTAGACGTTCTGCTCGGCGCCGGTGGTCGTGTAGAGGTCGAAGTAGCCGGAGAGGTGTCCGGCCGTCTGCAACACCTGCGCGACGTAAGAGGGCCGCGCGTGAACCTTGCGGACGATCTCGGCGACATCGGTCGTGCCCGACTCGTAGAGGTCTAAAATCTCGTCCTTCTTCGAGAAGGGCAGCTCGATGCGCCCCTCGCGCTCGCTCGCCCGCTCGGCCGTTCCCACGCCAGCACGCGGCTCGTCGGCGTATTCGAGTTCGAGCGAAATCGGCGCGTGCTCCTGAATGATTTCTTCGGTCAACATCTCCTTAACCTCCTTGTCAGGGGAGTGAGCGGTGAGCCGCTAAGCAGTTTGGTTTTGGCTTTTACTGCTTAGCGGCTCACCGCTTACTTTCTTCAGCTCGCGCGACGCATGCCGCCAGCGGCCTCCGTCTGGGCGCCCTTGAGGTGGTCGATGAAGCTGGAAGCGGCGCGCTTCGACAACTCCTCGGTGCGGCAGCGCATCTGCGCCTGGCACTCCTCCTCGGCGTCCACGCCGGCCTCGCGAGCGAGCGCGCGGATCATGCCGAGCTGCTTCGGCGTGACGAGGTCGGCCATCGACTTGGCGAGCGGGTCGCGCGGGAAGTCGCCGGGCTGCGGCCCCGCGCCGTCGCGCTCGATCACTTCCGACTCGCGCTGGTAGAGTTCGCGCGCGATGCCGAACTTGATGGCGGCGCGCTTCAGCGCGTCGTGCTCGGCCTTCTTGATGCCCGTCTCGTTGTCGGCCGTGCCCGTGCCGACGCCCTCGCGCGTGACGCCGTCCACCGTGATGGCGCACGTCACCGCGACCATGTCGCCGATCTGGACGATGTTGCGCACCGAGTGCGACCAGGTGGGCGCGACGCGGTCGAGGATATCGGCCACGGTGTGCCACTCGACGTACTCGACCATGTGACGGTTGCCGTTGCGGTCAGTCCAGCCCTCGCGCGTCTTCACGAGCTTGGCGTCCACCGGCTGGCGCAGCACGCGCAGCGTGTTGGTGAAAGCCATCGGGACGACCGACGCCGACGACGCGTGCTCGAACTCACCCTCGAAATCCTGAGCCACTTCCGGCTCCTGCACGTTAGCGGTTGCTCTCTTGCTCATCTCCTGATGCTCCTTTTCGTCTTCGTGTGTCGCGAGCGAACCCGTGAGCAGAATGGCGTCGGCGGGGGCGTCGTTCTTCGTCGCCTCCACTTCGTCCTGCGGCTCGGGGGTTTGCTCCCGTACGAAACGCGGCTGGCGGCTGGCGGCCGTTCTCACGGTCGCCTCGGTCGCTTCGTCGCGCCCCTCGGATGCGTTTTTGTCTTGCGTGTTGGGCGTCTCCGCCAAAACGTTCACAGTCGAAATCCCCGCGCCCGCCTGAGCGAGGGGTCTGTTCGCGGCCTGCTTGGTGACCGGCTCAGAACTCTTGTTGAGAAGCGAGTGCTTGACGGCGAGGATGTGCTCGCAACGGAACGTCGGCTCCCCGGCCGACAGCTCCTCGAACTCCAGACAGGAGCAGCGCACGTGCCCGGCCTCGTCGCGCCAGACCTCGTAGGCCGCGCGCTTGCCGCGCAAGGAAGGCGTGGTGACGTGGAAGCGGTCGCCCTCGCGGTTGACCAGACCCATCGCGGCGATGCCTTGCGCCCGCTTGTCCCGCATGATCGCTTTCTTGTCCAGAACGGCTGCCATTGCCTTACCCTCCCGAAAACTTCAAAACTTACGCCGCGCGCTCGACCGGAAGCTCCGTCACCATGACGCGCTCCGTCGAATGCTTCTCCGCGCCGCTGCCATCGCGCTCCTGCAAGCGCCGCTCAAGGCTGGCGATACGCGTCTCCAGCTCCTCGACCTTCCGGCTCTGCCGGTAGACCGTCTTAAAAAGCCCGTCAAACGTCTCCCAGATGTGTTCCACGTTGCTTCTCCCCGTGCCTTTGTACCCACAGTCGCGGCCACTCGTTTCGCCGCTCTGTTTCATACGTGAAACAGTGTACCATGGGTTCCCGGTTGTTGCAAGCATAAAACACAGTCTTGCATCTGGGATTTAAGTTGTGCTATGGTGCGCCTTGGAAGGTGGGCGTGCCCGCCCGTTTTAGGCTGGGCCGCGAAGCCCCGAAGGAGATAGGAACATGGCAGATAATGCGAATAATCTAGTAAATACGGTGGAACTGGGGCGGGCCATCCGCCGCAAGCGTGAGGACGCGGGTCTGAGTCTGCGGGATGTCGCGGATGAAACGGGCGTGTCGGCCTCGACGCTGTCGCGCATCGAGAACGGCACGGGCAAGCCCGACGCCGACAACATCGCGCGTCTCACGGGCTGGCTCAACATGCCCATGGAGCGTGTCATGGGCAACCGCGCCGCCGCCGGCGACCTGGAGGACAAGGCCGTCGTCTACTTCCCCAAAGAGGCCATGCCCGACATCGTCGAAGCGCACCTGAGAGCCGACCGCAACCTCACGCCCGAGACCGCCAAGGCCCTCTCGGAACTCTTCCGCGTCGCCTACCAGCAGTTTTCACATCCCGGCGAGGACACACGCGGGCGCAATAAGCGGAAGTAGCAGCAGGCACGTTTTAGGACCGACACTTATTAGGCGCTCGATCCCCGTGGGTTGAGCGTCTATTCTGTTTAGAGAGAAGGCGAGTATAAGCTAAAAAGATTGGTGGAAAGGGATGGAAGTATGAGCACCAGAACTTTACGCGCCCATTTTGACGGCGAGCAGGTATGTCTGGATGAACCCGCCCAGCTGGAGCCGGGAACCAGGCTTATCATCACGGTCCTGCCGGGTAGGATTTTAGATAACGGCGATGAGGATTGGTCGCTCCTCTCGTTGGAAGGATTGGCCGGCGCCTACGGCAAGGATGAACCTGAATACCCTACTGAGCTAATTAAAGAATTGAATCCCAACTATGAAGGAAGGTGACTTAATCCTCACGCCGTTTTCGCAGGCAGACGGGGCCGTGAAGAATCGTCCGGCTGTCGTTTTGCGGGAGTTGCCGCCTTATCGTGACCTGCTCGTC
This sequence comes from Pyrinomonadaceae bacterium, assembly GCA_036380435.1. GTDB lineage: Bacteria > Acidobacteriota > Blastocatellia > Pyrinomonadales > Pyrinomonadaceae > DASQDT01. The sequence continues at coordinate 12,470 of DASVES010000224.1, forward strand.
TGCGGCGTTAGCACAAAAATCAACAGGTGAAAGACTTTGACGATATCATCGCCCCGACGGATGCAGACTTCCCGTCGAGTGGGCTAGTGTCGGAGTCAATAATACGTCTCGGTTTTCTGGCTGTGCTTCCGCGAAAAAGAGTCATAGGCGCAATCGGATCAATTTCATCTGACCGTCACAAACGTCTTCTAAAAATATTGTCGGCTTATCTGACCGCGAACATCGCCGACTAAAACCCTTCAACACCAAGTACAACCGACTCCTCGCTTTGGGCCGGAACGACGTGCGTCAATCCGGCGGCTATCTGAAACTCCCGATCAGATCAAACCTGTATAGGAGAAAATCATGTCGGACAAAGTGAAACCCATCCCCGAGGGCTACCACAGCGTGACGCCTTACCTGTGCGTGAGCGACGCGGCCCGCGCCATCGAGTTCTACAAGGAGGCGTTCGGCGCAACCGAGGTCGGGCGCATGGAGGCGCCCGGCGGGAGGATCGGGCACGCCGAGATCAAGATCGGCGACTCGCACGTCATGCTCGCCGACGAGTTTCCCGAAATCAACTTCCGCAGCCCGCAGACGCTGGGCGGCCCGACTGCTCAATTCATGATCTACGTCGAGGACGTTGACGCGCGCGTCGAGCAGGCGGTCGCCGCCGGCGCGAAGCTGGTGCGGCCCGTCAAGGATCAGTTCTACGGCGACCGCAGCGGCGGCGTGGAAGACCCCTTCGGCCACTTCTGGTACATCTCCACGCGCATCGAGAACCTGACGCATGAAGAGGTGAAGAAGCGCAGCGACGCCGAGATAACGCAACACGCGGGAGCATGAAGCGCGACTGACC
>DASVES010000225.1:0-11914 GCA_036380435.1 Pyrinomonadaceae bacterium
CTCTGCGCCTCTGCGGTGAATCTGTCTTCATACCCGCTCAACTGAAAGCGGCTATAAGATTTGGCGCGGACTCACAACGCCCCGCGACATTACCGTTGACACGCCGACGGGGGCGTCCCTATATTAATTTCAGGCGGCCCGGCCGGTGCGCGCTAGCCAGTGTGTTTGACCGGCCGCCTCTTTTGCCCTCCGAAATTTTCGCCTCACCCCGACCGCCGCCGCCGGCAATCCCAGGATTACCAAGAGGTCGATTTATGAAACTCGCGCTCATACTCCTGTGCGGCGTCGCCGCGCTACTCGCACGCGCTCCCGAAGCCGCGGCCCAGAAGGCCGCGACCGCAGCAGCCCCCGCCGCCATCAAGCACGGCGGGAAGATCGAGATGAAGTACGACGGCTTCAATCTGGAGACGGTCGTCGCGCTCAGGAAGATGCAGGTCACCTGCGGCTCGGGGAAAGGCTTCAAGGACATCTCGAAGGACGTGTGCGTCAGCCTCGCCGTCTGGCTCCACTGTCCGGGCCAACAGCTCGACTTCGTCCGCCGCGCGCGCGTGCAGCTTATCTTCGAGGCTGAGGAGTGGGACCGCCGCCACACGCCCGCCGAGCGCGGCCTCGTGGTCGTAGCCGACGGCGAGACCCTCCGCCTCGGCTCGATGTCGCTCGTCTCGAACGAGGTCGGCTCGGGTCTGCTCGTCGATAAGTCGAAAGAGGTTCTGGAAATCTCGATTCCCTACGACGCCTTCGTCAAGATCGCGCGCGCCGACTCCGTCGAGATGCGCGTCGGAGCGGACGCCTTCCCTCTGCGCGACAAGAACGTCGCCGCGCTGCGCGACCTGAACAGCCGCGTCAAACCGTAAAAGAAAGTGATGAGTGATAAGTGATAAGTGATAAGTGAAAGCATCTGTCTTTTCTTATCACTTATCACTCATCACTCATCACTTTTCGTTTCACCACCAGCCGAGCAGCTTCCACCAGAGGAGGCCGACCGTCGTCCAGACGAGGATGTTGGGCACGGAGGCGACGAGACCGATGAGCCACCAGCGGCGCTGCTTGACGTAGCCGGCGCCGAAGAAGATGGGCGCGGGCGTGGTGCCGTAGTGGGTGAGCGAGGCGCTCAGGTTCGAGAAGAAGGCCAGCGAGAGCGCGGCCAGCGGGGCCGGCGCGCCGGCGGCGATGACGACGACGAGGAACGGGATGTACATCGCCGTGGCGTGCGCCGAGATGCTCGCAAACGCGTAGTGCGCGTAGAAGTAGATGAGCAGCAGGACGCCGAGCGCGGCCCACCACGCCCAGCCGACGGTGAACTCGGCCGACGATTCGGCGAAGCGTTTGATGATGCCCGTCTCGCTCAAGGCGCCGGCCATCATCAGCAGGCCGCCGTACCAGACGAACACGTCCCACGCCGTGCGCTCGGCCAGCACGTCCTCCCATTCGAGCACCCCGCCGAGGAGCAGCGCGCAGACGCCGAGCAGTCCGACCATCGAGTAGTGTATCTCGTGCAGCGCCGTCGTCGCCCACAGCGCGGCGACAAAGGCGAAGACCACGAGCATCAGCTTCTCCCCGCGCGCCATCGGCCCCATGCGCCGCAGCTCCTCGCGGGCGAGTGCGGCCGCGGCCGGCGTGTGGGTGATCTCTGGGGGAAAGAGTTTGTAGAGCAGCGGCGGCACGACGGCGAGCGCGACGAGGCCCGGCAAAAGCGCCGCCAGCGCCCAGCGGCCGTAACTCAGCTCGACGCCGGCCGTCTCCGCGGCGAACCGGGCGATGAGGAGGTTGCCGGCCTGCCCCGTGAGGAACATCGCGCAGATGATCACGTCGCACTGGTAGATGAAGGGCAGGAGGAACGCGCCGAGCCGGTTCGCGGTCGGCCCCGGCTCCGAGCCGTAGGCTTCGGCCATGCTCTTGCCGATGGGGAAGATGATGCCGCCGCAGCGCGCGCCGTTTGACGGGATGACCGTAGCGAGCAGCAGATCGGTGGTGACGAGCGCGTAGCCGAGGCCGAGCGAGCGGTGCCCGATGAGACGGATGAAGTTGAAGGCGATGCGGCGGCCCAAGCCAGTTTTGATCATCCCGCGCGAGAGGATGAAGGCGGCAAGCGCGATCCACGCGACGGGGTCGCCGTAGCCGGAGAGGGCCTGCGTGGCCGTGAGCGTGCCCGTGAGCACGAGGGCCGTCACGCCGATGAGCACCATCGCTCCGCCCGGCACGGGGCGGACGATGGAGCCGACGATTGTGCCCACGAAGATCGCGAGCAGACGCCACGACTGCGGCGTGATCCCACTGGGGACGGGCGCGGCGGCGACCGCCAGCGCGGAGAAGACCACGACGCCCCACTTGACTGGCGTCGTGAAGCGTCGCGCATCGCTCGCCGCCGGGGCGCTCGTCCGAGACGTGTCGTCGTCGTCGCCGTCAGGCGTGTCGCTCATGTGTGTCGATGGAGAAAGGTTTCGGAATCGTAGAGCCGCGCGCCGGATGCTAACACCGCGCGGCGCACGGCTCAAGATTTTTAGTTTGTCAGTTGTTAGCCATTAGCCATTAGCGGTTAGCCGGAAGACGGCGAACCGGCGATTCATTTATTCACCGGCGGTGCTTCGTCTTTAGCTCCTTCTGCTGGCTAACCGCTAATGGCTAATAGCTGACCGCTCTTTAACCCGAACGGTGTTACCATGCGACGCCGCCTCGCCCGTCAGCGTCCGCAAGCATGGAAGAGAAATCTGATGAGCCTTGCCGTTAAGTTGAGCGTCGCCGCCGCGGGCCTGTACCTGCTTGCGGGGATGCTCCTCGGCATCATCAAGTATCGACGGATCATGACGAGCGCCGAGCACCGCGCGCCCGTCTACATCGACATCGCGCACCGCGCCGCCTTCATGTACAGCTTCGCCGCGCTCGTCATCGCCCGCCTCCTCGAATCCAGCCCCTACTCCGAGCGCGTGCAGGTCGGCGCCGCCGGACTCGTGCTCGCGTATTTCACCGTCACCATCCTCGGCTACACCGCCCACGGCCTGCGCGACGACACGGAGAACATCTTCGCCGAGCGCAACGTGACGACGACGTGGTTCATGTATACGCTCATCGCGGCCGAGGTCGGCGGCCTCAGTGTCATCCTCTGGGGCTTCCTCTCCACACAATTCTTCTAACTCGACGAAGCAACATCTACATGATGGAAACCATTGTCTTCCTCGACCGCAACACGCTGCGCGCCGACGTTCGTCGCCCGGCCTTCGAGCACCGCTGGGTGGAGTATGAGAAGACGCGCGGCGAGGAGGTGGTCGAAAGGCTCAACGATGCGACCATCGCGATAACGAACAAGGCGCCGCTCCGGCGCGAGGCGCTCGCGCGGCTTCCCCGGCTCAGGATGATCGCCGTCGCCGCCACCGGCGTGGACATCATCGACCTCGACGCGGCGCGCGAGCGCGGCCTCGTCGTCTCAAACGTCCGCGGCTACGCGCAATGGGTCGTCCCCGAACACGTCTTCGCGCTCATCCTCGCGCTGCGCCGCAACCTGCTCGCCTATCGCGAGGACGTGCGCCGCGGCGCGTGGGCCGCGGCCGATGCGTTCTGCCTCCTCGACCATCCCATCCGAGATTTGCGCGGCAGCACGCTCGGCATCGTCGGCCACGGCTCCATCGGACGCGGCGTCGAGCGCCTCGCCCGCGCCTTCGGGATGCGCGTCCTCATCGGTGAGCACAAGGGCGCGCGGGAAGTCCGCGAGGGGCGCACCGCCTTCGCCGAACTTCTGCGCGAGAGCGACGTGGTCAGCCTGCACGCGCCTCTGAGCGCGGAGACGCGCAACCTGATTGGCGCGGATGAGCTGCGATTGATGAAGAGGACGGCGCTGCTGATTAACTGCGCGCGTGGCGGGGTGGTGGACGAGGCGGCGCTGGCCGCTGGGTTGCGTGAAGGACTAATCGCGGGCGCGGGTGTTGACGTGCTCAGCCGCGAGCCGCCGCGCGATGGCAGCCCGCTGTTGGAACTCGATCTGCCGAACCTGATCGTCACGCCCCACGTCGCCTGGGCGAGCCGGGAAGCGATGCAGGCGCTCGCCGATCAACTCATCGACAACATCGAGGCGTTCATCCGCGGCGAGCCACGAAATACGGTGATAAGTGATAAGTGATGAGTGATAAGAAAGAGAAAGACAGAGTTTGTCTTATCACTTATCACTTATCACTACTCCTGGTGTTCCGACGTGTAGAGCCGAAGGATTTCTTCGCCCTGACGGGAGCGGGGGTCGATGGTGCGGAGGTGCTTGCGGCCCTGCATCTCCCAGATGGCCGTCACCTGTCCGTCCTTCTCGACGGCGTGGTAGGTGATCTCCTCGGTGCTGGCGGGCGGCTCCTCGGCCGCCGCCTGCCCGGCTTCGCCTTGCTCGGTCGCTCCCTGCCCGGTCGTGTCTTGCTCGGTTGTCGCCTGCGCGCTCGCGTCTTCGGTCTGCGGCGCGGAGTCGGCGGCGGCGGCCGTCGCGTCCTCCCCGGACGCACCGGCGGTCTGGTTATCGTTCTCTGACATCGAAGCAATCCCTCTCTTGGTAGTTTGATTTAATTCTTGATGTGATTTGCACGCGGATTGTGGCACACGCCCGCCGCGCGTGTCTAGCGACAGGGTCTCGGCGCCTTCCTCATCACTCGTTCGGACGCAGGGCCAGCGCCATTTGGACGGCCTTGCGCGGCTCGACGACGCCCCAGCCCTGCCGGTCGATCTCGATGCCGGGCAGGCGCTCGGCCGTCTCAATCAAAATCCGCTTGACGTGCGACGGCGTCAGGTGCGGGTTAGCTTCGAGCATGCAGGCGACCGTCGAAGAGACGATGGGCGCGGCGAACGAGGTGCCGTCAACGAACTTGTAGTGCTCGCTGATCACGTCGGCCTCGCGCAGCTTGATCGAGATCATCTGGCGCAGCAGATGCAGCGGCAGGTCGCGCGACTCGTGGAGGTCTTTATCAACTTCGGCGTGCTCTTCGATGAGCGCGACGAGTTCCTTATCTTCCGCGCGGTCGAGCGTGGCGTAGAGGTCGGCCTCGGCGGCCGTGGGCGTGTGCGGCAGGATGGGCGCGGGCACCCAGATGCCGGGCGCGATGACCTCGGGCTTTTGCAGTCCGTCAACGGTGGGGCCGTAGGAGGAGCGATACATGCCGCGGCGGGCGCGGTCGAGCGAGTTGCGGTCATCAAGGCCGCCGACGGCGATGCAGGCCGGCGACGACGCGGGCGGCAGCACGGGATGGCCGGGGATGTGGCCGGAGTTGCCGACGGCGCAGACGATGACGAGGCCCTCGGCCACGGCCTGCTCGATGGTGCGCGACAGTGGGTTGTGGAGATAGGAAGCCGGCTCGTCGCCGCCGGCCGAGATGTTGACGACGCGTATCCGGAACTTCTCCCGGTTGTCTAAGACCCACTCCAGCCCGCGCATGATGTTGCCCTCGGAGATGTGGCCGGAGCTGCTCACCTTGACGAGAACGAGGTTGGCCGCGGGCGCGATGCTGCGGAAGAAGCCGTCGGAGAGATGGCCGTTGCCGGCGGCGACGACCGAGGTCATCATGCCGTGCCAGCTCGCCACGTCGATGGAATCGAGCGTGCCCGTCCCCTGCGGCGAGATGTTGTGATAGGCGAGGATGCGGCTTACAGGCTCGGTCAGGTCGGCGTGCGCGTAGAAGCCCGAATCCAACAACGCCATGGTCACGCCGCGGCCCGTGAAGCGTTCGTCCGCGCCGAGGCGCAGCCAGGTGGGGAGCACGAAGCGGCCCTGCTCGAAAACGGTCTCGTACTTCCGCAACTGCCTGCTCGCGCGCTCGAAGAGTTCGACGCAGCGCGGGCACACATGCGAGACGGGGCCGTCGCCCGGCGAGTTGGCCGTGGCGATGCGCTTGAGGTCGTCGGACAGAGAGTCGAACGTCACGAGGCCGTCCGCGGATTCGCGCCCGCACGCGGGACACACGGGACGGCCCGCGGCCACGTCAGAATGGCGCGCCAAAGGGTCGGCGGTGATGGCTTCAGACACGGATAACTTTTCCCCTTGCGAATTCGTTTGATTGGTTTCGGTTCGGTCTATGATGTATTCAGATGAGGGTCGGACGCAAGACGCGAACGCTCCTTTAGAGTGATTTACTTGAGTGAGGGCGAAAATAGATTCACCGCAAAGGCGCAAAGGACGCGGAGGGCGCGCGGAGGGTAAATTTATGGAGTCGTCGATCCAGATTATCGCCGGCGTCAGTTTTCTCGTCGTCGGCCTCTCTCATCTGTTCCGGCCGCGGGTCTGGGCGCAGTTCTTCATCGATTTGCGCGAGCGCGGCGAGGTCGCCAGCTTCCACGTCGCTCTCATACACCTGCCGCTGGGCGCGCTCATCGTCGGCTTCCACAACGTCTGGCGCGGCGCGGGTCTCGTCCTCACGCTCATCGGCTGGGCCTACATCCTCAAGAGCCTCGTCTACTTCCTCTGGCCCCGCTACGGCCTGCGGGCGCTGGCGCGCGTCTCGGTCGAACGGGCGTGGGAGTTCGCCGCCGGCGGCGTGCTGCTCGCCGCATACGGCGGCTTTCTCCTCTACACGGCCTTTCGCGGTTGACGGCGCGTCGGCCGAGCGAACGTCTCCGGCATCCACCCGGACACGGCACCAGCGCGTCGCTTTCTGCTGTGTCGCGCCGTCCGGTAGCCCTCGCCGCCGGGATGGTATAAATTACTCTCAAACCGAAACCCCCTTGATGTCCGTTGAAGAGGTCTCGAAGACGATGTCTCAAGAGCAACCGACGGTGCCCGGCATCTTCCGGCGCGCGCAGGCGATGCTGGCCGAGAACCCGGCCCTTTCGATGAAGGATTTGAGGTCGCGCCTCGCGGGCGAGTATCGCGGCGCGGCGATGCCGTCGCTGCTCACGCTGGCGATCCCGGAGCAGGACGCGCGCGCGCCGGAGGAGGACTGGTCAGCCGGTCTCTCCATCATCGCCCGCGGCATCCAGCAGGAAAACTGGGGCGAGATCATCAACGGCATTCTCATGTGTCTCGACCAGACGGTGCGCTTCGAGCGCGAGCGCGGACAACTCGGCTCGGCCGACGACTGGCACGACCGCACCGTCGGCATCCGCGGCCAGATGGAGAAGGGCGTCGGCAAGTGGATGCCGGATGAGCTGATGCAGCTCGCGGAGCGGGCAACGAAAAAAAGGTGATAAGTGATAAGTGATAAGTGATGAGACGAAAACTGTCTTTCTCTTTCTTATCACTTATCACTCATCACTTATCACGGCTCTGAAGAATGAGTTTCCTCAACAGCATCTTCAAGGACCCGAAGTACCAGCGTGAGGGGCCGCGACGGCCGGAGGAGGTGGCGGAGCCTGACGTGATCGTCAGCCCGGACACGCGGCGCGAGCAGCGGCTGCCGCCCGGTCAGACGCGGACACGCAAGTGGCCCGTGCTCGACGCGCACGGGACGCCGGACGTTGACCTTGAGACGTGGGAGTTTGAAGTGACGGGCCTCGTCGAGCGGCCTTTGAAGTGGTCGCTCGATGAGTTTATGCAACTGCCGGCGGTCAAGGTCTACGCGGACTTTCATTGCGTGACGCGTTGGTCGCGGCTCGACAACGTGTGGGGCGGCGTGGCGACGCGCACCGTGGCGGAGCTGGTCGGCTTGAAGCCCGAAGTTAAGTTCGTCGTCGCCCACGCGCACGACTACGGCTGGACGACGAACCTTCCCGTCGAGCATTTCCTCGCCGAAGACTCGCTCTTCGCGTGGTCGCACGACGGCGAGCCGATACCGCGCGAGCACGGCGGCCCCGTCCGTCTCATCGTCCCACAGCTCTACGCGTGGAAGTCGGCCAAGTGGGTCAAGGGCGTCACGTTCCTCGCCGCCGACCGCGCCGGCTTCTGGGAGGAAGGCGGCTACCACATGCGCGGCAACCCGTGGCAGGGGCGCGACGGCGAACGCTTCCGACATCAGGGCAACGAATGAATCCGGGCAGAGAAATCAGAAGTGATGAGTGATGAGTGATGAGTGATGAGAAAAGGCAAGTTGCTTTTACTCATCACTCATCACTTATCACTGCTTTTATCCTGCCCATCCATGTTAATTTTTCTTTCCTGACAGAGAGCTTAACGCGGTGAAAGACGCTGTCATCAACCAACACCCGGCGGCGCGGCAGCCGAATCAGCCGGCGGCGCCGAAGGACGCGGCGGCCGTCATCCTCGTGCGCGAAGGCACGGACGCGCGCGACCCCGAAATCTTCTGGGCGCGGCGGGGCGACGCGCTGGTCTTCCTGCCGGGCTTTTACGCCTTCCCCGGCGGGCAGCGCGACGCGGCGGACGCGGAGGTGAGCGTCCGTGGAGCGGAGGACGCGGATGCGTCGGCGATGATCGTGTGCGCGGCGCGCGAGTTGTTGGAGGAGACGGGCGTGCTCGTCGCGCGCGGGGCCGAGACGTTGACGCGTGGGCAGCTCGCCTCCGTGCTCGACGATCTCACGTCGGGGCGCATGACCTTCAACGAACTGCTCGCACACTACGGCCTCAATCTCGACGCCGCTGACTTCCGCTTCGTCGGCCGCTGGGTCACGCCGCCGTTTAGCCCGCGCCGCTTCGACACGCTTTTCTTCCTCGTCCGCTGCCCGCGCAAGCAGGAGCCGCGCGTGCTCTCCGAAGAGTTCTCCGAGGGCGCTTGGGCGAAGGCTGGGGACGCGCTCGCGCGCTGGCAGCGGGCCGAGGTGCTGGCCGTGCCCCCCGTGATTCACGCGCTACGCACGCTCGCTTCGGGGATGACGGACGACCTCGTCGAGAGATTCCTCGGCGTGCCGCAGGCGCACGGCCAGCCCGTGCGCCGCATCGAGTTCCTGCCCGGCTTCGTCTGCTTCCCTCTACGCACGCCGACGCGGCCTCCGGCCACGACGACCAACTGCTACGTCGTCGGCTGTGGCGGGTTCGTCGTCATCGACCCCGCCTCGCCTTATGAAGACGAGCAACGGGAGCTGCACGCATACATCGACGAGCTACTCGCCGCCGGGCGCTCCTTGCGCGAAATCATCCTGACGCACCTGCACCCCGACCACGTCGGCGGCGCGGAGGCTCTGCGCGAACATCTGGGCGGACGCGTCACCGTCGCGGCGCACCGCCTGACGGCCGAGCCGCTGGAGGGCCGTGTCCGCGTTGACCGCCTTATCGAAGACGAGGAAGTGATCGAACTCGAAGGCGAGCCGCGCCTCTCGCTGCGCGCCATGCACACGCCGGGGCACACGCGCGGCCACCTCAGCTTCTACGAGGAGCGCACGGGGGCGCTTTTGACGGGCGACAACATCGTCGGCATCGGCTCCGTCCTCATCGACCCGCCCGAGGGCGACGTGCGCGCGTACCTCTCGACGCTCGAACGCTTCCGCGCGCTCCCACATCTCAAGATTCTCCTCGGCGGCCACGGCCCCGCCGTCGGCGCCCCGCGCGCGAAGATCGACGAGTACATCCGTCACCGTCTGGAGCGCGAGCGCGACATCCTCGCGGCCGTGCGCGAGGGCGCGTCGTCGCCGGTCGAGATCGTCGCGCGCGTCTACGCGGACGTGCATCCGAAGATGCACGCGATGGCCGAGCGCGCCGTCGTCGCGCACCTCGAAAAGCTCCACGCGGACGGCCTCGTCGCGCTCGCCGCCGACGGTGACGCCGCGCCTCGGGCGCGCCCCGTCTGAAAGTCTCCCGCACGCCCTCGGCGGCGCGTCAGATTCTTGAACGAGAAGCAACATGGACGCGCCCCCGCGCGCGGCCTCGGAACCCGACAGCCATGAGACAGAAAGAGACTTCGCAGAAAAAAGATCGCGCGCCGGCGGCCGCGTCGGTGGCGACGGCCGTGGGCGGCGCGGCCGGTGCGAGCGCGGAAGAGTCGCGGCACGAGCGGGAACGTCTCGCGGCCTTAAACTCCGACATCGGCATCGCTCTCGTGCAGGGCGACACCCTGAGCGAAACCCTCCACCGCTGCGCCGAAGCTCTCGTCAAGCACCTCGACGCGGCGTTTGCGCGCATCTGGACGCTCAACGAGGAGGAGCAGGCGCTGGAGCTGCGCGCCAGCGTCGGCCTCTACCGACACCTCGACGGCCCGCACTCGCGTGTCCCCGTGGGCAAGTTCAAGATCGGCCTCATCGCCGAAGAGCGGCTGCCGCACCTGACGAACTCTGTGGTCGGCGACCCGCGCGTCGGCGATCAGGAGTGGGCCAAACGCGAGGGCATGGTGGCGTTTGCCGGCTATCCGCTCATCGTCGAGGAGACTCTGGTCGGCGTGATGGCGATGTTCGCGCGCCACGCGCTCTCGGAGAACGACCTACAGGCGATGGCCGCCATCGCCAACGGCGTCGCGCTCGGCATCAAGCGCAAGCAGGCCGAAGGTGCGCTGCGCGAGAGCGAAGAACTCAATCAGGCGGTCTTGAACTCGCTGACCGCGCACATCGCCGTGCTCGACGGCGACGGCCGCATCGTCGCCGTCAACGACGCGTGGCGGCGATTCGCCGAGGAGAACGAGGGCGCGGGCGGCCACGCCGTTCAGGGGGCCAACTACCTGCACGTCTGCACGCAGGCGGCCGGCGGCGAGCCGGACGACGGGGGGGCCGTGCTCGCCGGCATCGAGTCGGTGCTCAAGGGCGCGCGCGACAGCTTCACCATGGAATACGCCTGCCACTCGCCGACGGAAGAGCGTTGGTTCCTGCTCCACGCGAACCCTCTGCCGAGCGAGCGCGGCGGCGCGGTCGTCTCGCACATCAACATCACCGAGCGCAAGCGAACCGAAGAGACGCTCGCCCGTCTGAGCCGCGAGCGCGAGACGATGCTCGAAGAAGTCTCCACCCCGCTCGTTCCCGTGCTCGAAGGCGTGCTGGTGATGCCGCTCATCGGCACGCTCGACACGGCGCGGATGCAGCGCGCCACGCAGGCCGCGCTCACCGAGGTTCGGCGCACGGCGGCGCGCGCCTGCGTCATCGACATCACGGGCGCGCGCATCACCGACTCGCACGCCGTCTCGAACCTGACGAACCTCGTGCAGTCGCTCCGCCTCGTCGGCGCCGAGGCCATCATCACCGGCGTCGGGGCCGACGCCGCGCGCTCCATCGTCGGCCTCGGCCTCGACCTCCGGGGCCTGCGCACGCACCGCACGCTGGCGCAGGCGCTCGCCACCTTGAGGCGTGATGAGTGATAAGTGATAAGAAAGAAAAGAAGACGGCTTTTCTCTTTCTTATCACTTATCACTCATCACTTATCACTAAAGACACTGCTTACACGAAGAACAGCAAGGGTGAACTACCAAATGCTTCCAGCAACACTCGGCGAACTCAAACGGCAGGGCTACCGCGTGCGCCCCGTCAAGGACGAGCTGCGCGCCAACCTCATCGAGAAGCTGCGCGCCGGCGAGCGGCTGTTCCCCGGCATCGTCGGCTACGACGAGACGGTCGTGCCGCAGATCACGAACGCGGTGCTGGCGCGTCACAATCTGATTCTCCTCGGCCTGCGCGGGCAGGCCAAGAGCCGCATCATCCGCCAGCTCGTGGGCCTCCTCGACGAGCGCGTCCCGGCCATCGAAGGCTCCGAGGTCAACGACAACCCCTTCCGTCCCATCTCCGCCTACGGCCGGCAATTGGTCGAGCGCGAGGGGGAGCGCACGCCCATCGTCTGGATCGAGCGCGAGGCCCGCTTCGTCGAAAAACTCGCCACGCCCGACGTGACCATTGCCGACATCATCGGCGACATCGACCCCATCAAGGCCGCGCGCGGCGGGCACCTCCTCTCCGACGAGCTGACCATCCACTACGGCCTTCTGCCGCGCGCCAACCGCGGCCTGTTCGCCATCAACGAGCTGCCCGACCTCGCCGGCAAAATCCAGGTCGGCCTCTTCAACATCATGCAGGAGGGCGACGTGCAGATTAAGGGCTACCCCGTCCGTCTGCCCCTCGACGTGATGCTCATCTTCTCGGCCAACCCCGAGGACTA
>DASVES010000226.1:0-29142 GCA_036380435.1 Pyrinomonadaceae bacterium
AGCGCGGCGATGTCGAAGGAGATGGTCGTCACGGCGAGCAGCGTGTCGTTCGCGCTCAGACCGGGGAGGCGCTGCATCGAGGTGAGCAGGTTGACGAGGGAGGCGTGGGTGACCTGCACGCCCTTGGGCCGGCCCGTCGAACCGGAAGTGTAAATCACGTAGGCCAGCATGTCGGCGGACGCGGGCGGAGCTGGGTCATCCTCACTCTCCAGCGCGAGGGCAGGCAGAAGCGTGTCGAGTTCGAGCACGCGGGTCAGCTCCGGCGGGAACAGACCGGCGTGCCGTTGCTGCGTAAGCAACACGGAAGCGCCGGCGTCGCGCAACATGTATAACAGCCGCTCGCGCGGGTATTCCGGGTCGAGCGGCACGTAAGCACACCCGGCCTTCAGAATTCCAAGCAGCCCTATCAACATCTCCGCGGAGCGCTCGACGCAGATGCCGACGCGCGACTCAGACCCGATGCCGCACCCCTTCAGGTAGTGCGCCAACTGATTGGCGCGGCAGTTCAATTCCCGATACGTGAGTTGCGTGCCCTTGCACACGACGGCCGTCGCATCCGGCGTGAGCCGCGCTTGTTCCTCGAACAACTCGTGGAAGGACGCCACGTCGGGCAGAGGCTCCCGCGTATCGTTCAACTCTTCGAGCAGCCTGCGGCGCTCGTCTTCGGTCATGAGGGGCAGCGCCGCGAGCCGCTCATCGGGCCGCGTCAGCGCGGCTTCGAGCAACGTGCGGAAATGTTCTCCGATGCGGCGCGCGGAGTCCGCTTCGAACAAGTCCGTGTTGTAGTCGAGATCGATCAGGAGTTCGCCGTTCGTCTCGACGACGTTCACGCCGAGGTCGAACTTCGTGTAGTAGACGGGCGAAGAGAACAGCGCCGCGTCCAGCCCGGCAAATTCGGGGACGGCGGCGTTCGGTTCGAGGTTGAATGTCGTCTGGATAATCGGGGTGCGGCTCAGGTCGTGCGCCGGGTTGAGCAGGGCTAAGAGTTTCGCGAACGTATACACCTGATGCTCGTAAGCGCCCAGCAGGAGATTCCTGTTCGAGCGCAGGTACTCATTAAAGCTCGCTGCCTGTGCGCCGCGACTGCGGACAGGCAGCAGGTGCGTGCAGTAGCCGACGAGGTGCTCGCTCCCTTCGACATAACGCCCTGACACTGGTATCCCGACCACGACCTCGTCCTGTCCCGTCAGCCTGTGGAGGAGCGCCGCGTAGCAGGCGAACAACGACATGAACAGGGTGCAGCCTCTTTGCCTGCTGAACGCCTTGAGGCGGTCGGTGAGAGCGGCCTCGATGCGTAGACTTACTTTCGAGCCTTGGTACGTCTTGACCGGGGGCCGCGCGTTCGCCAGTGAGAGCGGGGCGGCGGGCGCGGAGAACTGCTCTCGCCAGTAAGTCTCCGCCTGCTGCAACTGCCCGACGTAACGGGGCCGCGACAACTCGCGCAGGTACTCGCCGAACTGCAACGCGCGCGGCAGCGGGCGCGGCTTCTGTTCGCGCGCCGCCGAGTAGACGGCCGCAACTTCGCTGACCAGCAGGCTGAGCGACCAACTATCGATGATGATGTGGTGGGCAATCAGGACGAGCAGGTGCCTGCTCTCATCTACCTTGAGAAGCGCGACGCGCAGTAGCGGCGGTCGCCGCAGGTCGAACGGCCGCCGCCACTCACGCCTCAGCCACTCGTCAACCGCGGCCTCCCTCCCCGAACTTACCTCCCCCGTGAAATCAACGAGCGGCAATGCGAAATCGACGGCGGCTAAAACTCTCTGACGACCTTCCGCGCCGTCCACGGCCGTCCTCAGCGCCTCGTGTCTGTCGATGGTCGCCGCCCACGCGGCCCTCATGTGCTCGATGTCGAGAGTGCCGTTCAGCTCGATGATGACGGACTCGTGATAGGCGAGCGATGCTTCTTCCCCAAACTCTGACAGCAGCCAGAGCTGCTCCTGTGCATCGGACAGTGGCGACCAGCCCGAGCCGTCAGACCCTTCGGCCAACTCCTGAGGCGCGTCGCGCGGGGCCGGCTCGTCGTTGCCGTTCGGGTGAGGAGTGTTCGCAGGATCGGGCGCGCTTCGTTCGGGGAGGAACCCGCCCTCTCGCATTTCCGCGAGGCTCTCTTTGATGGCCCGTTCAAAGTGTCGGAAGTCTTCCTCGGTGTGCGCGGTGGAGAGGAAGCCGCTCCGCCACTCCCAGATGTACACGCCTTTCTCCATCAGGTGGTAATAGAACAAGTCCATGTTGGCGGTGTGGACAAAACGAAAGAGCGAGCCGAAGTTCGCCATCCCGAGAGGGTAGCCGTGCGCGGTAAAGTGCGCGTTGAGTTCCGCAACCAAACGCGAGGTTCGTTCATTCAAACGCTGCTGGAGGGCGGGGCCTTCGTGCTTGAGGTGTCTGAGCGTCGCGAGGGCCGCAGCCATCGTTAGCGGGTGCATGCAGAAGGTGCCGCCGAAGAAGGTGGTCTCGGCTGTCGGATACGAGGCGTCGGCATACTGCCATGCCCCGCCGTCGATGCCGTCCAGAAAGGATGCCCGTCCGGCCACGACCCCGACGGGCATCCCGCCGCCGATGATCTTTCCGTAGGTCGCGATGTCGGCCTTCACCCCGAACAAGCCCTGCGCGCCGCCGGGGTGAACGCGAAAACCTGTGACCATCTCGTCGAAGACGAGCGCCGCGCCCGCGGCCGTGGTTATCTCTCTCAACTCCTCAAGGAAGGCGCGCGGCTGCAAAGCCGGGTTGCGACTCTGGACGGGTTCGACCAGCACGCACGCCAGCTCCGTAGCGTGGAGTTTGAGATAGTCGAGCGATTGCCGTGTTCCGTATTCGAGAACGACGACATCTTCGGCGACCTTCTTCGGCACGCCGGGGGCCATCGGGAGCGAAGTCAGTTGGCCGTCGCTGTGTTCCGCAATGGCCAACGTCCCGTCGCTGTGGCCGTGATAAGAACCGGAGAAGATGGCCACGCGTGTGCGCCCGGTCGCAGCCCGCGCCAGACGCAGCGCCGTCATCACGGCCTCGGTGCCCGAGTTGCAGAACGCAACTCTCTCGTGGCCCGTCAACTCGCACAGCAACGCCGCCACCTCGCCGACGCGTTCGGAGCGCGGGCCGAGTTGGATGCCGGACTTCAACTGCTCTTCGAGCGCCTGCCGGATGAACGGGGCGTCGTGGCCGAACAGATGAACGCCGAAGCCCATCGTCACGTCCACGTATTCGTTGCCGTCCACGTCCCAAATCTTTGAGCCGGCGGAATGTGCCCCCGTAATCGGGTAGAGCATTTCCTTGATGGACAGACGGAAGCCGACGGAGGCGCGGCTGTCGGCGAGGACGTGTCGGGAGGCTTGCGCCAGTCGCTTGGATTGGGGCGTGCGCTTCGTGTACCGGGCGATTAAAGATTCCAGGTGCTTTGCCTGACGCGCACTCAGCCCGCCGTTCGCGCCCGGTGTGATTTTCCGGTAGGGGACATAAGGCGTAGACGTTTTGAGGCCGGGGTTTGCTTCGGGGTCTCTTTTTGATTCCGTCACGAGGGCGGCCGAGCGACCGGCCACGCGGCCGTTGTCAAATTCTTCTTCTCGCCTCGTCGCTCCGGCCCCGCCGTATCGTAGAGACTCCAACTGTTGCGCAGTCAGACGTGAGAACGCCGCGAGCTGCATACTCACGATACGCTCCACCTCGGACTCCGAGACTGCCGGAGGTCGCTCGAACGACCTTGCGACCTCGGCGGCAGTCCACGTGGACTCTAACGCTTCCGTCTTCGGAGAAGTCACGACGGGTTCCGGCTCGCTGCCCAATTCAAGTCTGTTGACGGTCGCCGGGGCCGCGTGTCGCGTGATGTGCGAAGCCAGCGCGTCGATAGTCGAGAGGTCGTCGAAAAGCTGGCGGATGGATATTTTTATTCCGAAGCTGTTTTCGATGGTGCGGACGGCGCTTACCAGAACTATCGAATCAGCACCCATCTCAAGAAATGGCGCGTGGGGGTCAACTTCGTCCGCCCGCATGTGAAGCAGCTCGGCGACGATGCCGCATAGCTTTTGTAGAACTTCCTGCCTGCGACCCTCCTCGTTGCTTTCGAGTGGATGCGCCGTCTCCGCGATGGGACTCGCGGCCCGCTGTTCAGGCATCCCGGCATTGGCGGGCGCTGTCTTTGATAAATCCTCTTCCCCGTCCGAGGGTTGTCGAATGTCAGGCATACCGTCTCCAGAGATCGAATCTTCAGGCTCGTCTATCCAGTACTTCCGGCGCTCGAAAGGGTAGGTGGGTAGAGTGACGCGGCGACGCCGGTAGTTTTCGTCAAGCTTGTCCAAGTCAACATCGACTCCCGCAACGTAGCACCGGGCAAAGGCCGAAAGCGTCGCCGACCAGTCTCCACCTTCGGGCACGAGGAGTGCCGCGTCCGCGCCGTCACCTGCGGCGTCAGGGCGCTCCCGTGCCGGCGCCCGCCCGCTATACATTCCCTCAACCTCACGCCCGCTCACGAAAGCACGTAGCTGTTGCAGGCAACCGTCGGAAGAGTCGCAGACGAGCGCGAGGCGGTGTCGAAAATGAGTCCTGCCGGTATTCGCCGTAAAGCAAACATCAGGTAACGACGCCTCTGGATGTTCACCGAGAAAGGTCTCGTACCGGCGGGCCAGCTCCTTCAGCGAACTCTCGCTGCGCGCCGAGAGAGTCAGCAGATGTAAAGGGCGTTCGTTCTCGACGAGTGCGGGGCTGAGCGCCGGCGCTTCCTCCAACACGGCGTGCGCGTTCGTCCCGCCGAAGCCGAAGGAACTCACCCCCGCGAGCCTTCGGTGTGACGACTCGGGCCAGGGCCGAAGCCGCGTCGGCACGGAGAAAGGCGTGTCGCCGACGGCGAGGTGCGGGTTTAAGTTTTTGAGATGTATCTGCGGCGGTATCTCAGCGTGCCGCAGCGTGAGCGCGGTTTTTATCAACCCCGCCACCCCGGCGGCGGCCTCCAGATGGCCGATGTTGGCTTTGACCGAGCCGAGGGCGCAGACTTGTTCGGGCGCACGCCCTTCGCTTAATACCGAGATTAAGGAGTTGACCTCGATGGGGTCGCCGAGCGGCGTCCCCGACCCGTGCGTCTCGACGAAATCAATCTCCGACGGCGCGACCCCCGCGCCATCCAGTGCGCGGCGGATCACCGCCTGTTGCGCCAGCCCGTTCGGCGCGGTCAGCCCGTTGCTGCGGCCGTCCTGATTGGTTGCCGTGGCTTTGATCTGGGCGATGATGTCGTCGCCATCGCGCAGCGCGTCGGACAGTCGTTTGAGAACGACGACTCCGCAACCCTCGGCGCGCACGTATCCGTTGGCGTCGGCGTCGAAGACTTTGCAAAGGCCGTCCGCCGAGAGCATCCCCGCGCGCGCGAGGCCGTCAGTCAGATTCGGATTCAGGATGAGATTGACGCCGCCCGCAAGTGCGAGGCTCGATTCACCGCGCAGCAGGCTCTGGCACGCCAGATGGACGGCGACAAGCGAAGACGAGCACGCCGTATCAATCGCGACGCTCGGGCCGCGAAGGTCTAAAAGATATGAGAGACGGTTGGCCGCGATGCTGTGGGAGTTACCCGTGGCGAAGTAAGTCCCGTCGGTGGCGGAGCTGCGCTGCTGGAGCAGTTGATAGTCGCTGCCGCTGATACCGATGAAGACGCCCGTCTGAGTTCCCGCGAGTCGTGCGGGCGACTGTCCGGCCGCTTCGAGAGCTTCCCACGCCACCTCCAAAAGCAATCTCTGTTGCGGGTCGATGTGGAGCGCTTCGCGCGGTGAGATGGAAAAGAAGTGCGCGTCGAACTGTTCCACCCGAGGGAGTAGCCCGCACCGAGCGTGTGCCGCTCCCGCCGCCCCGGCTCCCGTGCGCCAGGGGTCGGGAGAGCACTCCGTGATCGCGTCGCGGCCCGCGCGTAATAGATTCCAGAACGCTTCGGGACTCTCAGCGCCGGGGAAGCGACAGCCGATGCCGATGATGGCGATTGGCTCGGTCGGCCGCGCGGAGTCGGCGTGCGCGGAACCGTCAGGTTGCTCCGCAGGGCGGGGCTTTTGCTGCTCCCCGGCCAGAAAGCCTGTGAGCGCCGCGATGGTGGGGTAATCGTAGAGAAGCGTGGGGGGCAGCGGGCGGCCGAGCCAGTCGGCGAGTTCACCCGAGAGGCTGACGCTCTGCACGGAGCCGATGCCGAAACTGGCGAACGGTTGTTGGGCATCAATCTCCCGCGGCTCGACGCGCAGTGTCTCGGCAAGTTTGTTGACCAGCCACGTTTGAATATCGTCGGCCGCATCCTGTCTGTGAGTCTGTGGCTCCGTCGCCGGACGCGCACGTTTCCCTGCAAGCTCTGGCGGCGACGCGGCGGGTTGCGCGCGTTCGTGCGGCGCCGCCGGCCATTCCGCCCATACCTTCAGCGTGGCGTTTAAAAATCCTTCGCGACAGGCGTAGCGTTGAATCTTCCCGCTGGAGGTCTTGGGGATACTCCCTTTTTTGAGCAGCAGCACTTTTTCCACTTCCAGTTCATGCTGCTCAGCCACGGCACGCCGAATCGCGTCGAAGAGATTGGGGAAGTCCGCATCACGCCCCGCCGACGGGCGCGCGATCTCGGCGACGACGACGAGGCGTTCGGCCCCACGCTCCTCCACGGAAAATGCCGCGCAACACCCTGCGAGCACGGCCGGGTGACACTGTTCGACCGTCCATTCGATATCCTGCGGGTAGTGATTGTGGCCGTTGATAATGATGAGGTCTTTCAGACGGCCCGTGACGAACAGCTCACCGTTTTTTAGAAAGCCCAAATCGCCGGTTCGCAGAAAGCGAGTCTCGCCGTCTTTATCCATGCGGGCGTTGAAGGTCTGTTCCGTCTCCTGTGCGCGCCCCCAATACCCTCCTGCCACGCCCGGCCCCGAAACCCAGATTTCACCAACACTATCTGATTCAACTTCGGCGGCCGTGTCGGGGTTGACGATCCGAACCTGCGTCCCGAAGTCGGGCTGTCCCGAGCCGACCAGCTCTCGCTTTCCGGGCGCGCCCGCCGGGGCTTCGACCACGCGATTTTGCGCCAGCGCCTCCGCGTACACGTCGAGAAAGACGGGCGGGTTTGGCCCCGCAGCGATAGACACTTTCAGGGTCGCTTCCGCCAGACCGTAGGCCGGGCTGAATGCCTCGCGGCGAAAGCCGCACGCGGCGAAAAACTCGGCGAAGCGTTCGAGCGTCTCACGTCGAACCGGCTCGGCGCCGTTGTAGGCCATACCCCAACTGCTCAGGTCGAGCCCGCCGCGTTGTTCCGGGTCGATGCGGCGGACGCAGAGGTCGTAAGCGAAGTTTGGCCCGCCCGTGTGCGTCACGCCGTGGCGCGTGACGGCTTCGAGCCATCGCAGGGGGCGTTGCAGGAAAGCGACGGGCGACATGAGGAGGCTGTGGAAGCCGCTGTAGAGCGGTTGAATGATGCCGCAGATCAGCCCCATGTCGTGGAAGTGTGGGAGCCACGAAAGAGAGACGTTCTGCGGCGTGTGGCCGTTCCCGTAGTTGATGTATGCGGAGTTGTAAAGGACGTTGCCGTGAGTGACCATCACGCCTTTCGGCGTGGAGGTCGAGCCCGAAGTGTATTGCAGGAAGGCGAGCGTCTCGCGCCCCACACGCGGGTGCTCCCACGCCTCGGCCGCTCCGCCCGTCATTTCGAGCTGGTCGGTCGCCAGCCACCGCGCCGTTTGTAGACCGGGGGCCTGCTCGGCGAAGGCGGGCACGCGGGCGAGAATGGGCGAGGTCGTGAGGGCGAATTTGGCGCCCGCGTCGTCGAGGATGGACTGTAGACGACGCAGCGAATGGTTCAAGCGAGGCGGGTAGGCCGGGACCGCGACGGCGCCCGCATACAGACAACCGAAGAAAGCGTAGACGTAATCCAGACCCGGCGGGTAGAGCAGAAGCACACGCTCGCCGACCGCGCCGGAAGACTGAAGCCACGCGCCGACGGAGCGCGCCCGCTCGTCCAACTCGCCGTAGGTGACACGCAGCTCTTCCGTCCCGCCGTCAGTGAGGAAGGTGTAAGCAAGCCGCTCGGGCTGTTCGCCGGCCCGACGACGCAGAAGCTCGACTAATGTGGATGTATCGCCGACCGACTCTGCGGGCGAGGCGGAGCGGGCTTTCGTCCTTTGGCTCACAATGCTCTCGACGGGTGTGTTCGGCGCGCGCCCTGAAGGCTCGGCCGAACGTCTTTTTGTCTGTCCGACGCCACGCTGTGTCGTTGGCAGGTGGGTTCTAACGCTGCGACGATTGCGACGACACCTTCCGGGACGAGGCCGCCCGGCAAATGCCTGTGCAGCCGGGTGTTCACCAACGTGAGGCCACCACCTCTTAAACTTGATTTACGTGGTGAAGGTCTGACGGTGACTTACCTGCTTCGATCTGCGCGGTTCAATGGGGACACTACGGACACTTAGCAACAGCAATGAGGCTATACGTGTATTGTCGGGTTCCCGCGATGCTGCTCTTGAAGAGGAATCTTGATCGGCTTGTTCGTCAGGTAATATTACTGATAAATGGATGATACTTCGCCACGCGTCCCACATATTTCACGCTCACGCGGCCGACGGCGTCCAGCAGTCTCGCCGCCTCTTCCGCGCCATACGCCTCCCGTAGCAACTCATGATTTTCGACCCATTCGTCCAACTCGCCAAGGCCGGCGAACAGGACGGCCACATGAAAGACATCATCCGTCCCGCTGTATGAGTGGTACGTGACGAAGTTGCGCCCCTTCACGCTCTGCTGGTGCGCGGCCACAATTTTCCTGCCGGCCTCGCGGGCCGAAGCTCGCGCCTCCTCCGTCAAGCCGGGTTTAATCATGGCCGAGATCAGATAAACGTATGGGACAGGCCCGCTCTGCCCTCCGGTGAAGGGATTGCTCAGTTCAGGGATATAGGTGGCGATGAAACTTTCGCTGTTCTTCAGGTGCTCGTAGAGGTTGGCGAGGGCTTCCTGCGCCTGTGTGTCGGCGAGCACGTTTCTTCTTTCCTCGGTTTCGTGTGGAGACTGAAGAGGGGCCAGCACGTGGATTTTTTGCACCGGGCCGGCATCCTCGGTGTAAGCGGCGAAGCGGTAGCCGCGGGGATGTTCGGCGTGGGAGGCAGCGAGCTGCTGACCCAGTTGCAAGACCTGTCCCGCGTCCTCCGGCCGGTATTCCAGACTCAGCACCAGAGCAAATGGAGGCAAACTGTTTATTTCTGGAGCGGGTGAGAGCACGGAGAAAATCCTTTCTCCTCACAAGCCGGTGAGTGCTTTGTCGAGAGGCAAAATTTCGCCGGGTTAGAGGACTTGCAACAATCTTTGCAGCGAGAGTTATATGTCACTATTTAACAGTTTGTCAATATTCTCGCCCCTGAACATCTGTGTGTTCAGGGCGGGGGCACGGATGCCTCCGGGGCCGGGTTTCCGGGGCGCGCGATCCGTGTTTTGAAGGGCCTGGGGCGGCAGGGGTCGGGGCTTGATGGGATGAGCGCCCGCGCGGCCAACAGAGTCGCGTGGCGCGAGGTTGAGCCGTGCGTCTTTACGGGACTTGCCGGTTGGCGCCTGCGGGCCGTTTTGCTACTTCGATTCGCCGCAGGCGCAGTTCAAATTCGGGGGCTTCTGCGTGGTTACGGCTCCGTTCTTATTGAAGCAGAAGTCGCTCAAGCCGGCGTGTCCCTTCGGGGGCGAATCCTCCGTGACCAGCTTGTATTGCGGGTTGATAGTCCCGTCGGGACGCACCTCCACCAGAAGGTAGCCATAACAAATCTTGGTCTTCCAACAATCCTTGAACTGATCGGAGGGGGTGGCGGCCCCGCCCATCAAGTATTGCGAAGCTCCGGCAGTCCCGACAATCCAACCGGGCAGAACCTGACCCTGATGTTGCGGCGTCTGGAAGATGTTTTCCTGAAAGAGGTGTGAGTGGCTCGCCAGCACGTAGACGTTTTTCCGGTTCGGCCCGATGGAAGCGTTAAAGAGCATGTTGTAGGCGTGGCTGCCGGAACAAACCCCCTGGCAATTATGGTCCATCGCATGGCCACTGGAGATGCTGTTGGGCAGGGCTGCGTGCATCCCGACGACGATGGTCTTGACGGTCGGGTCCTGCGCGTCGGCGGCCAGCACCTGACCCAGCCAGAGAAGTTGGGCGGCGTCGAATTGCGTCGAGCCGGCGTTATCGAGGTAGATGAAATCGACGCCGTTCCTGATGAAGTGAAAATAGGTCATCCCGAGGTCTGGCGCATGGAACGGAGGTTTCCTCCGCGTGTCCGCTATCTGCTGGAAGTATATCCAGTCCTGCGTCAGCCACGGCTGGAACTTGTACCGGAATTGTTCGCGCGTGTGATGGCCGTACAACTCGTGATTCCCGATGCCGAGAAAGACGGGCAGAGTGCCGAATGGCTTCACCTGATTTTGAATAAAATCATCCCAGGCGTTGTTCAGATAATAATTCACAGCGAAGTTGCCCCAGGCCGGGGGGAACTTCTGGCAACTGCCCGTGATGGGTAAGACCATGTCGCAGTCCGGGAATTGCATCCCCCGGAAGTCGCCGAGGTGCCAGTAGAACGAGGCCGGTGTCTGCGGGGGGAGACTATTAACGGAGGCGGCAATCTTGGGCATGATGAGGTTGCCGCAGTCGCGCGAATCGCCGGAGACGGCGAAGTACCAACTGCCGCTGCCGGCGCTGCCCTGTGGGGCCGGGGCAGTCGCCGCGCCGGCTTGAGTTTGAGGAGCGTTTGAAGGACTGGCTGGCTGGGCCGCAGCCGTTGAGTTGATTAAGAAGAAAGCAACGATGCCGAGACGGAGAAGAGATTTCATGGGGGCGCTCCTTTAAACTGGGGCGGGTTTTGATGGCCGCCTTCCTGCTCAACGAAAGACCGCTAGCCTCGACCTACCTGCATACTGCTGGCGCAAGCCCCTCGCCACGGCGGCTTCCCCTCCCTTTGACCGCCTCCGAAATGTACTGGTATTGCCGTGGTGAGACTGTCGGGCAATGATCGTGCTATTGGGTAATCAGAGTTGAAGCGCGGTAACAATATGACCGTTCCGCGTCGGTGTCAATACTTATGGCGGCCGGGGCCGGGGCCCCTTTAACGCTCGACACAAACCGTTTCGGCGCGCGTACTCACAGAAGGATTTCCTTGCGGCCGTACAGGCGTTCCGCCTCAATCCCCCTCCCCCGACACTCCGCGACCAGTCGGCCCGACTCGATGATTGGGCGCGACTCTTCCGTGTAGTGAATCGAGGTGAGGAAGGTCAACCACGGCTCCTGACCCATCGCGTAGACGTAGACCTGTCGGGGGCGCAGTCTATCGACGATGCTCATGCCGCGCTCGCAATCGGAGCCGTTGAGCCTTCGCGTCTGGTCGAACTTCCGCGCCAGTGGCCGGGACATGAGCGGGCCGTAGAGCCACGAGAGGGGGCCGCCGTCGCACTCCATCCCGAGAAAGAGCACGTCAACGTCGCCGACCTGTTCGTGGATGTGTTCGTAGAGTTTCGGCTCAAGGTTATTCGAGTCGGCGGCGGTGAGGACGGATTTGCCTTTCAGCCGCACGAGGTGGGCAAGTTTCGTCCTGATGTTCAAGTCGGCGTGCTCGCCGAGGAAAGGCAGACCCGTCAGCGACCCGCCCTCGATCTCGACGGTCTCCATCTCGTCGAGTTCCCGCACGCGCCGGAAGCCGACGTTTTGCAAGACAGCTTTGAGTGAGGGGTCGGCCAGCCCGCCGCCGTTGTTCTTCGGCACGATGACGTTCCCGATTTTATGGCGGAGTTGCAGGAGCGTCTCGAACATGCAGTGATCCTGATGGTTGTGCGTGATGAGGACGTGGTCGATCCGTTCGGGCAAATCCTGATACGTGTAGCGCGGCAGACCACCCGGGTTCTCGTAGCTGACCAGCGGGTCGATCAGGACGCTCGTCTCGTCCGTCTCGATCAGAACACATGCGTGTCCGAAGTAGCGAATCCTTACCTTTTCGCCTGCGTACCTCTCGGGCCGGCGCGGCTCCTCCTCGGTGAAGAAAGTGCGGCACAAGCCGCCCTCGCCGTCCCTGAGGTTCAATAACTCACGGACGTGGTCGAAAGGCTGCGGCGTGTGCTTCGTCTTGAACAACTCGTCGAGCGCGTCGGTGCGGAACGGGATGTCGAGATGCAGTCGATGTTCGTCAGGCAGGACGGGTGTGCTGAGGGCGAATGGGCGCTCATCACTCTCGCACAGCGAGAGCGCGATGCTTTGCGACGACTCGCTGTAGAACTGACTCCGGTAGAGCAGCCCCTCGATGAAGCGAATCGAAGGACTGTTGTTCAAGTCGTAAACGAGTTCCACGTAGCCTTTCAGGTTGTCGGGAATTTTCTCGTAGAAAGGTTCGAGTGAACCGCCCGCTGCTTCACTTGCGAGAATGTCGTTGAGCTGCTGAACCGATCTGGCAAACTCGAAGAGGTGCGATTGCTCGCGCGTCGTCTTCTCCAGCAGGGCCTTGACCTCCGGCGCCTTGTCCGCGTCGTAATTGATGAATGGCCCGCCCCTCATCGCGAGGTTTTTGTTGGCGGCGACGTGCACTTGCGGGGCCGCGACGAACGACTGCATGATCTTCAGGTGTGAATTCGTCACGTACATCGCGGCGGTGGCGGGGGCGATGAGCGCCGACCACGCATACCACCGATTGAACAACGGTTCGACGAGCACGTTCGGCCTTAAGTAAAAATTCCCACCGACCATTTGACGTTGTCCTTTCCTTTGGATCGATCATGCCGTTCCGAGGTCACGCCGGATGATTTGCAGCAGTCGCGGCCCGGCTTCGTTGAGGAAGAAGTGATCGCCCTCGAACATGTGCAGGAAGAAATTGGCCGCAGTTTGTTCGCGCCAACGTTCAAGTTCTGCGCGGCTTACGCTCACGTCACGCTCTCCGCCGAAGGCCGTGATCGGACAGTCGAGCGGCTCAGCGTCCGTGTAAGTGTATGTCTCGATCAACTCGAAATCCGCACGCAGCAGCGGCAGCATCAAACCCATCAATTCCCGGTGCTCAAGCACCTCCGCCGGCGTGCCGTTGAACCGCCTCAATTCCTCGAAGAAGTCCTCCTCGGGGAGATTGTGGATTGACGGCACGCTTTTCGGTATCTGTGGGGCGCGATGACCGGAGACGAAGAGGCGCAGCGGCGCCGTCCCCGTCTCCCGGCGCAGAAGACGCGCGAGTTCGAAGGCGATGACGGCTCCCATGCTGTGGCCGAAGAGAGCGAACGGTTTGTCCAGGTACGGCCGCGCGGCGTCGGCGATCTCCCGCGCGAGAGTCGAGAGACGGGTGCGAGGCGGCTCCTTCATGCGACGCCCCCGTCCGGGGAGTTGCGCGGCGCAGACTTCGATGGTGCTCGGGAGATGACTCGGCCACCGGCGGAAGATGGTTTCTCCGCCTCCCGCGTATGGGAAGCAGAAGAGACGAAGCTCGGCTTGCGGGTTCGGCTCCGGGGTTGTGAACCAGTCGGGTGTGTTGCGAAGAGTTACCATGATTGCTGCTGTCTGGCTCTCAACTCGGCGCGCGCAGTGCCGAGTCGCTGATGAGGCATCCTACTTTTATTCAAGACGAAACCGATAGGAGAATGCCACAATTCTCTCACTTGAGTAATTCAAAAATTGCCACGCCGCGCGCCTCTGCCGCCGCGCGTGCCCGTGTAATCACGACGCCGCCGTCTCATTCGAGCGCCGCGACGCTGTCCGCCCACAGTTTGATTTGGCGGCCGTCTTGGTGTTACCAATGTCTTCCATGTCGGTGCTGCTGATCTTCGTGGACGGGTTGGGTATCGGCGCCCGCGGCCCTTTCAACCCGCTCGACCGTCTCGGCGACGAGGCTTCCCCGCTCGCCGTCTTTGAAGACGAAGAGCCTTCCCTCCCACACGGCGGAGTGCTCGTCCGCACGGACGCGCGCCTCGGCGTCGGCGGCCGACCGCAAAGCGCCTCCGGCCAGACGACTATCCTGACGGGCGTCAACGCGCCGGCCGCGCTCGGCTACCACAAGCAGGGCTTCCCCAACGAAGCGATGCGCGAGATCATCCGCCGTCACTCCATCTTCCTTCAACTCGAACGCGCCGGGGTGCGCCCCAACGTCTTCGTCAACGCCTACACGCGTCGCTTCTTCGACGAGCGACCCCGTTGGGTCTCGGCCACGACAGTCGCCGTCGAGGCGGCGGGCCTCCCCTTTCGCACCGTCGAAGACCTGCGCGCGGGCCGCGCCGTCTACCACGACTTCACGAATCGCCTCATCACCGAGCGCGGCGAGGACGTTCCGCCGCGAACGCCCGAGGAGGCTGCCGCCGTGCTCGCCGCCGTCGCGCGCGCACACCGCTTCACGCTCTACGAACATTTTTTGACTGACCGCGCTGGCCATATGCAGGACGCGGAGCTGGCGCAAAGAGTCCTGTCCGACCTCGCGCGCTTTGTCCGCGCGGTGCTCGACCTAGTCGATCACGGCGCGACGACCGTCATCCTGACCAGCGACCACGGCAACGTCGAAGACCTCTCCGCGCGCAATCACACGCTCAACTCCGTCCCCACTCTCGTCTGGGGGCCGGGGCGTGAGCGAGTCGCACGGCGCGTCCGCACGCTCGCCGACATCACGCCCACGATTTTTGAAATCCTTACCGAAGGAGAACTCGCCGCGTGAGCCACGAAACCCACATGGCACGGGAGCAGCAGAGCGCGGAGGTCGGCCCCGGCGGAGAAATCGTCAACGACCGGCGCGAGATTTTCGGTTGGATGATGTACGACTGGGCCTGCTCGGTCTACAACACCACTGTGATTACGACGCTGCTCGGCCTCTATCTCACCGAGGTGGCCCAACGTGCGGTCGGCCCGCGAGGCTCAATAATCACCATCGGCGGTTACCGTGTTCTGACGGCCGAGTCGCTCTTCCCCTACTGCATCGGCCTCTCCGTCTTCCTACAGGTCTTTCTCCTGCCCGTGCTCGGGGCCATCGCCGACTTCTCGAACGTCAAGAAGCGGATGATGGCGGCCTTCTGCTATTCGGCCGTCGTCGCCACCTGCCTGCTCTTCTTCGTCACGGAGAAAACTTACCTTCTCGGCGGTCTGCTGCTCATCATCTCGAACCTCTGCTTCGGCGCGGCGATGGTCTTCTACAACGCCTTCCTCCCGGAGATAACGACCGAGGACATGCGCGACCGCGTCTCCAGCCGCGGCTTCGCGCTCGGATATCTGGGCGGCGGGTTGCTGCTCGCTCTCAACCTCGGAATGGTCGCGGGCGCTGACCGATTGGGCATTAGCGGAGGGATGGCGGTGCGCCTGTCGCTGCTCTCGGCGGGGGTGTGGTGGGGGGTGTTTGCGGCTTACGCGTTCAGGCGGCTTCGGAGCCGCGCGGCGGCGCGTCCGTTGCCAGCCGGAACATCGTATCTGACGGTGGGCTTCTCAGAGCTTCGTAAAACCTTCGCGGAGCTGCGCCGTCTGCCGCACACGCTGCGCTACCTGTTAGGCTACCTGCTCTACAACGACGGCATCCAGACGGTCGTCACTGTGGCCGGCGTTTTCATCGAGCAGGAGTTGTTCAAGTCGCGTGGGCTGGAGCCGGATCGGTCGTTCCTCATCAGCCTCATCCTCGTGATTCAGTTCACGGCCATCGGCGGCGCGCTCCTCTTCGAGCGCGTGGCGCGGCTGGTGGGAACGAAGCGGGCGATCATCACGGCGCTCGTGCTGTGGACGTGCGTGGTTCTTTACGCTTACGGCTTCCTGCAAACGAAGGCGCACGCGTGGGCGCTCGGGGCGGCGATTGCGGTCGTGATGGGCGGGTCGCAGGCGCTGTCGCGCTCGCTCTTCTCACAGATGATCCCGCGCGGGCGCGAGTCGTCGTTCTTCGGCATCTATGAAATCTCCGAGCGCGGCACCTCCTGGATGGGGCCTGTGATCTTCGCCCTCGTGCTCGACTCGACCGGCTCCTATCGCACCGCCCTCCTCTCGCTCGTCTTCTTCTTCGCCGCCGGGATGGTAGTACTCCTGTTTACGAATACTGCCCGCGCCATCCACGACGCCGGAAACCTTCTGCCCGAAGAGGTCAAACACGAAACGGCCCCGGCATAAAGAAAAGTTCAATCGGGCGGTCACGTAGGACAGGCATTCCTGCCTGTCTTGAGCGCGGAGCGCGAATAAACTGTTCGCGCTCCGCTCGGCGATGTGAGTCGGCGAATCCCCTTTCGCGCTGGCGCGCTCATGACAGGCAGGAATGCCTGTCCTACAGCGTCAGGAGGCTGAGCGGCGCGTCGTCGCCGGGGCGTTGGCCGCGTCTTCGAGGCAGGTGTGTGAGCAGAACTGGGCGGAGCGTCCTCCGAGTGAGACGGCGCGCGACGCGGGTATCCATGTGCCGCAGGAGGCGCAGCGGACGAGGCTTTCAGCGGCCGACTGGTCGCCGACCTGTGCGGCGTCGCCCGCACCCTGCGTGCGTTGGCCGACTCGCACCGTCGCGCCCCTGGCGACGCCGAAAATTTGGCGCACCGCCCTGATGTACGGGCGCAGCCGCCAGTAGGCGTAGACGCCGACCAGCGCCAGCATTAGCAGAAAGATGAAGAGTAGTTTCACTCGCGCGCGTGGCCCCGCGAGCGAGTGTAACAAAAAAGGGATGTGGATGGCGACGCGGGGTTGGCAGGAGGCTCCGTGCGGGCGGTGCTCCGGAATTGAAAGCGCGCCGCCGCGGCAACAAGGCCGCGCGCCGCGCATCGTTTGAGATGGTTCTAACGGAGGAGGATGACTACTCTTCTTCCGAGTTGGCCGAGTAAGGCAGATCGTCTTTACGCCGGCGTGGGAGCGGGTCGGAGGCGCGACGGCGCGACGGCGAGCCGGGGATGCGGCGGTCAACAAAGCCGGGTGGGAGGCGCGGCCCGTTGACGGCCTCTTCCAGTATGCGTGTGATCTCCTGTGAGAGCGTGCGGTGCTCGGCGGCGGCGCGTTTGCGTAGAGACTCCTTCAGGTCTGACGGCACGTAAGCCCCGATGAAGACTCCCTTCCGGTTGGCCATCCTCGATTCTCCTCAGAAAAAGTTTGGGCGGCCCTGAAATAGCGCGCCGCGCGCGTGGTCGAATTGGTGCGAGGAGCCTTGCAAATGGAGAGCAGGTCTGTAAGCCGAATTCTGTTCCCCGACCACGTGGGCCGGGGTGGCGATCATTCATCTAGCCCGAACGTTGCCGTTCGGGTCGAGCGACCTACCCGGAGACTTAGCGCGCCACGGCGGCGCGACTCGGACGGGCAGCCCTTGTTCAGTCTCCCTATTTGGTCTTGCACTGCGAGGAGTTTGCCTAGCCACACTTGTTACCAAGCGTGCTGGTGCGCTCTTACATTAAGCCCCGAGGGGCCGCACCGTTTCACCCATCACCCGCTGCCCCTTGCGAGGCCCGCTGGCTGGTCTGTTCTCTGTTGCACTTGTCGTCACCCGGCAAGTACTGGCGGCGAACCCGAAGGCCCGCCCGTTCCTCGCCCGGCGCCCTGCCGTTAGCAGGCTCGCTGCCCTGTAGTGTTCGGACTTTCCTCCCCCCACGCCCGAAGGCGCCGGCGGCGACCGCCCGACTTGCTCTCCATTTGCAAGGCCGGCGTGATTATAGCAAACCATCGTTGAACACGTACAGGGACGGGTTAAACCTTCCGCGCGTCCTCGATTGCATGACAAACGAGTTGCTTCAAGTCTGTTGTCAGGGTTTGATGGATCAGCCGAAGTATTTGTATCCCACGCGGAGGCCGCCGAGGAGTTGTGGCGGGAGCGTCGAGACAAGCACCCACGTCATCAGCGCGTGGGAGACGGCGAGCGCGGGGAGGTTCGGCGCGCGCTGGTAGACGGCGGCCCAGACGAGACCGCCGGCGAAGGTGACGGCCGTGAGAGCCGGGTTCGGGAAATGGGCCAGCGCGAAGACAGCCGATACGAGCACGACGCTGCGCGGCCCGCGGCCGCAGATGATTTGCGCGCGTCGGTTGATGAATGCCTGTAGGGCATACTGCTGCACCAGCGCCCACGCGAGGACGAACGTGGGCACGCCGACGAAGGCCCAGCCGCCGCGCCACCTTGAAAAATCAATCGAGCCGGCAAGTGCGCCCGCGAGCAGAAGGAAGGTCGTCATCGCCAGTGTGGGCAGCGCCAGCAGACGCATCGCGCGTGGGAAATTGTCGAAACGCCAGCCGAGGTCGCGCGCCGTCTCTTTGCGCACGCTTTTCGAGAGCAACATGAAGGTGAAGGCGAACAGGCCGACAGCGAAATTGACAAGACTTGAGCCGGAATCGGCGAGAGCGAGCACGACCCATTCGGCGATCAGGACGGAGAGCGTGACTGAGACTATCTCCCACGCGGCCAGCGCGCGGTCGTTCGCGGCAGCTTTGTCGGCGGACTCGCTCAGGTGAGTTTTACGGACGGCCGGGCGCGAAAGCGGCGGCGGGCTGAAGGTAGATTTATCCTCCAGCCCGCCGCCGCTTTCGCGCGCATGGTCGTCGGTCATTGGCCCCGGTAGGTGTTGCCGTTGCCGTCCTGAAAGGTGAGCGAATGAGACGGCGAGAGCGTCCGGTCGGCCTCGATGTTCATCTTGATGCGGACGGCGATCTTGAGCACCGCCGTGTCGCCCGGCGAGAGTTCCGTGACGCGCCAGACGAAACGCTGTGCGCTGCCCGGAGCGTCCTGCGAGTTGAGCGAAGGCTCGGAGGAGATGAATTCAAGGGCGTCGGGCAATTGCTCCGTCAGGACGAGGTTCTTCGCAAGACCAGCGCCGTCGTTGACGAGCACGAGCCGATAGAAGATCGTGTCGCCCGGCTTCACGTCCGAGGTTGGAAGTTCGGGCCGCACGCGCACGCGCGGCGTGGCCACGGTGAGCACCGTGCTCGCCTCGCTGGCCACGCGGCCGGCGGCGAGAGCGCGCGTGACGACGTTGTAGGCGTACTGCTGGCGGTCGGGCGTCGAGCGCGGGATGTCCACGCGCAGAAGTATCGGGTACTGCCCGCCGCGCGGCTCGATCTGCGCGGTCTGCGTCACCGAAGGCTCGCCCTCCTGGTGCAGGCCGTCGCCGTTCGTGTCGGCGTAGACGGTCGCGGTGGGCGCGCCGGGCGCCGTCACCCTGACCTCGAACGACTCGGGATAGTTGCCGGGGTTGCGGACGATGAACGGGAGATAGATGGTGTCGCCGGGCGTCGCCGTCAGCCCCGTCGTGACGGAGTCGATGCGCGCGCGCGCGACGCGGCCCACGGTGATGCTCGGCCCGTCGAAGTTCGCGGGGATGATGAGACTCTGCGTCTTCATCGTGCCGCGTCCGACGGAGCGCGTGGCGGCAAGCGCCTCGGGGACGGCCTTGAGCGTGACGCTGATGTCGCGCCCCTGCCGCGAATCGACCTCGCCGAGATTCCAGATGGCCGTGCGCGAGGGGCGGTCGTAAACGAGCGGACTGGGATTGGCGCTGACTAATTCGAAGTCGGGGTTGAAAACGAAATCGACGCGGGCGCCGCGCGCGGGCGCGCTCCCCTGATTCTTCATCGTGATGTTCTGCGTGAAGGTCTCGCCGGGCATGACCGACTCCTGCGAGAGATCGGTTGTGGCGATGAGCGCGGCGGCGGCGACGGTCAGAGCGGCGTCGGCCACCTTGAAGACCTGATGGTCGGTCTGCGAGGCGGCGCGGACGAAGAAGCTCAGTTGCTTGTTGTCGGGCGCGGCGTCGGGGATACGCAGGTTAAGCAGCACGTCGTAGTTGGCCCCGCGCGGCAGCTTCGGCGTGACCATGATGGGCACTTCCGTACCCGCCCCTCCCTGCGCGGCGCTGAAGGTCGGCTGAAACTCCGCGGGCAGGTCGGTCTCGATGCTGAACTGGTCGTCCTTGTTGCCGGTGTTGGTCACGACGAGGGGCAACTGAACCGTCTGCCCCGGCGAAGCGGAGATGGCCGCGCGCCGCAACGCCAACACGAGGTTGGGAACCTGCCTGACGGTGATGACGAAGCTCGACGACTGTGGCGAGGAGGAGTCGGCCGGCGCCGTCGATGTTCTCAAAGTGGCCGCGGGGTCGCTCGTCTCGGGAACGCGCGCCGGCTCGACGGACGGCGCGGTGACGGGCGGCGGAGTGGTGTTCACCCTCGCGACTTCCCGAGTGTCGCGACGTCTTGACGGCGTCGGGGTCGGCGTCGCCCTCGGCGTCGGTTGCACGGCGGCGGCGGCGGTGTCGGCCGGAATGTTCGATCCCCTGCGCGTGCCGGCGCGGCGCGAGCGCTCGCTGGTTCCCTCGCTCCGGGGAACGAGTCTGGGCGTTCTGGTGTCGGTGACAGCCGTCGTCCCCGGCGTGCTCGGCTGGGAGACGGCAGCGGCCTCTCTCGCGGCCGGGCGCTCGGGTGTGGGCGTGGCCGCAGCGGCCACTGCCGGCAGCGGCGTCGAATCGATGCGCGGGCGTGTCGCCGGCGCGCCGGGCTGTGTGACGGGCGGACGACGCGCAATCTCCTCGCGGGCCGTCTTCAACTCGCTCTCGTAGATGTCCACGAACGGGGTCTCGCGGATGGTGCGGAGGCGCTGGCCCACCTGCTCGGCATCCTGGATGCGCCCCGTCTGCATGTAGGAGCGTCCGAGCCAGAGCAGCGTCAGATCGGAGATGACGCTGTTCGGGTAGGTCTTCAGGAAATCTCTGAGGACAGAGATGGCCTGCTCGTAGTTGCCCTGAATGAAAAGGTTCTGCCCCCTTGTGAACATACTCTGCTCGGCGTCGCTCGGCCCGTCGTCCTGCGCGCCGGCGGCCGTCCCGGCGGCGGCGCGCACGCCCGCGACGTTGGCGAAGGGGGCGAAGACGAGCAGCGCCGCGAGCGCCGCGGCGCTGATTTTATTCCTTTTCATCAAGATTGTGATCCTCCGGCAGGTAGGTGCGAGTTGATAATGCTGTACTGGAAATTTTCGCGACGGTTCGGGGAGTCGCGCGGCGAAATCTGTTTGCGAACCGGCCAGCGCGATAATACATCCACACTTCGGCGACGGGCAAGGTGCTTGTTCACGGGGCGCCCCTCGCCACGGCCGGTGCTGCTAATTCTTCTTCTTCCCCGCCGCCTCGACCTCGATGCGGTCGCCCGGCTGGAGAGCGGGGTCGGGGATTTTTCCTTCCTGTATGAGGCGCAGGTCGTAGGTGGCCGGAACGAGTCGTCCATCGGCGCTCTGTCGGGAGACCCTGACAGCGCCGGAGGACGTGCGCGTGACGCCGCCCGAGGCGAGCAGCGCCTGTGTGAGTGTCATGTCGGGGTGGTAGTTCTTCTGGCCCGGCGCGCTGATCTCGCCGCCGATGTAGAAGAACTCCTGCGGGCGGGCGACGAGGTTGACGACATCGCTCGGGTGGATGAGCGTGTTGAGGCCCTGCGTGTCCGAGAGGTCGAGGGTCTTGCTCTGTCCCGTCGAGTGCGACATGACGAGCGCGCGGCCGGCCTCCGGCTTCGGCTGCGCCTCGGCGATGAGGACGTAGAGCGGGATGGCCTCCCGCCGCAAAATCTTCACGCCGGGGTCGTAGACTAATCCGCTGACGAGCACGGTGTGGCTCCCGTACTCGCGGACACTGACGTAGACCTGCGGCTTGTCGTAGACGGCGCGGCGGCGCAGCTCCGCGGCGACTCTCACGCCCACCTCATCGGTCGTCATGCCGGCGACGTTGAAGGGGTCGCCCGCCAGCGGGTAGTCGATGAGTCCGCCGGCCAGCACGGCGAAGAGTGTCGATTCGCGCGGCCCCACGTTCTGAAGGCGGATGTCGAGCACATCGCCGACGCCGACGCGGTAGATGGATGTGGGCGCGGGGGCGTGCGGCGGCGCGGCGGCGTTGATGTTGGAGAAGGAGGCTGAGCCGGGGGCCGCTGAGGTAGCGCCGGCGGGAGAAGCCGTGCCGCCGGCCGCGGGCGAACCCTTGTCGGGGGCGGGCGTGACCTTCGGAGAGTTGACGGGAGGAGTCGTGCGTTCGGACGTGGCGCCGGTCGCGTCGCTCGTCATCTGCGGCGCCGCGGTTGCGGCCGCGGGGTTCGGAGTCGCGTTGCTGGCGCGTTCGGTCGCAGACTTCCCGGCGTCGCCGGTCTTGGAATTTTTGGCGTTCTTCTTGGGGTCGATTTTAGCGGAGTTGCCGGACTTGTCAGTGGCGCGCTCGTCGTCCTTCTTCGCCACCGCGGAGTCGTTGGGGGCCGACTCGTCAGCGGCGGGGCCGACGCGCACGCTCGGCGTCTGGGGCCGTGCCGCCGAGACGTCGGCCGCGAAGGCGGCGATGATGACGCCGAGCAGAACTTTTTTCAAGTGGCACTCAATTTCCATACTCGCTGAAGCGACCCGGCTTCGCAGGGCATTTGCGGCCGGTCGGTCTCCCTCCGCAGGCTCAAATCTTCCGACTCGTGGGAGGCACGGGCAACGCGCCGCCCACGGTTGATTCAAATGTCTAAAAGTCCGTATTTTGTAGAAACATCGGCGCGCAAAAGGATAGGACAGTTGGCGCGGCCCGGAGTGTCGGAGTGCGAGGCCGGGAGACGTGTTGGAGGGCTTACGGCCGTTCGCACCTCCACCGACTTTGATTCTACATCCCGGATTTCGATGGTGGCAAGGTTTCCGGCGGAAAAAGGTTCGGCCAAAGCTCGCCCAGACGCACGCGCACGACCTCCTCCGCATCGTCCGCCGTCTCACACTCCTCGCACTCCTTCGCGACGCCCGCGGCCCTTTCGGCCTCCACCCCGGCCAGTGCGCGCCGCACACGCGGAATCGACGACGGCGTCATGCTCAACTGGCGCGCGCCGAGGCCCACGAGGACGACGGCGTAGGCCGGCGTCGCCGCCATCTCCCCGCAGATAACCGCCGGGATGGCCGCCCCCTCGGCCGCGCGCAGCGTGCGCCGGATGCTCTGAAGGACGGCCGGGTGGAGCGAGCGGAACCATTCGGCAACCTCGTCGTTGCCGCGGTCAACGGCGAGCAGGTACTGCACGAGATCGTTCGTCCCCAGGCTGAAGAAATCCACCTCGCGCGCGAGACTCTCCGCGACCAGCACGGCCGACGGCACCTCGATCATCGCCCCCACGCGCACCTTACCGGCCTCGCAGCCTTCACGCGCGAGTCGCGCGCCCTCCTCTTCGATGACGGCGCGCGCGCGGCGAACGTCCGTCACGTCGGAGATCATCGGGAGCACGAGATCGAGCGGGCCGCGCGCGGCGGCGCGGAGCACGGCGCGCGCCTGCGTGCGTAGCACGTCGAGGTTGCGGAGGCTGTAGCGGATGGCCCGCAGACCGAGCGCGGGGTTGTGCTCGCCGGAGCCGTCGAAGTCGGCGGAGAGCTTCTCGCCGCCGAGGTCGAAGAGGCGGACGCACGCGCCGTCGGCTCCGCCAAGTTCGGCGACCTCGAGGTAGGCGCGATACTGCTCCTCCTCGCCGGGCGGCGCGCCGCGCTGCGTCATCAGGAACTCCGACCTGTACAGCCCGACGCCCCTCGCCCCGTATCGACTCACACCCTCGAACTCGGCCGGCAGCTCCACGTTCGCGCGCAGGATGATGTCCACACCGTCGAGCGTCAGCAGCGGCTCGCCCCGCCCGCCGTTGCCACCGGCCGCGGCAACGCCCCCACGCGTCGCAGGCTCGGCCGACTCGTCCGTGCGGTATCGCCCCGAGGTCACGCCGGAAGGGTGGAGCACGACTTCGCCCTTGCGCGCGTCTACCACGATTTCGTCGCCGGTGCGCGCGCGGCGGTAGAGATCGCGCAGGCCGACGATGGCCGGGATGCCCATGCCGCGCGCGATGATCGCCGTGTGGGAAGTCCAGCCGCCGCCGTCGGTGGCGATGGCCCGCACGCGCTCGAAGTCCAGCTCGGCGGCCGCCGACGGCAGCAACTCCTCGGCGACGATGACCGCGTCCTCCATGACGCGCCGCGCCGGCATGCTCTCCCCGCTCAGGGCGACGAGCAGCCGGCGCGTCACGTCCTCGATGTCCGAGCTGCGCTCGCGCAGGTAGTCGTCCTTGATCTCGGCGTAGACGGCCAGCAGCCGGTCGGTGACGACCTTGACGGCCCACTCCGCGTTGACCCGCCCGCCGCGGATGTGTTCCTCGATCTCTTCGAGGAGCCGTCGATCTTCGAGCATCAGCAGGTGCGCGTCGAAGATGTAAGCATGGCCCTCGCCCAGCGCCTTCTCGGCGCGTCTCTTAACCACCTGAAGTTGTCGGCGCGCGAGCCTGACGGCGGCGCGGAAGCGACGCGCCTCGCGCGCAACCTCCGTCTCTTCGAGTGACGCCTTGTAGACGTGCTCGCGCGCGCCGCTGTGGATACGCAGCACGCGCCCCGCCCCGACGCCATCCGAGACGGCGACGCCGCGCAGACGCTCCTCAGCCCTCTCCTTCCTCTCCCTGCGGCTCAACTCTTCGGCCTTCCCTACAGCGCCCGCGCGACTCACGCCGGGCGCGGCTCCTCCTCAGTCTCACCGAAGCCGTCCGCGATTAAAGCGCAGACGGCTTCGACCGCTTCCTGCTCGTCGTCGCCCTCGGCGCTCACGCGCAATTCAGTTCCGCGCGAGGCGGCCAGCATCAGCACGCTCAGTATGGACTTGGCGTCGGCCGAGGCGCTGCGGTCGGCGCGCTCGACCCGAATCCGACAGCGGAAGGTACACGCCGTCCGCACGAGCCGGGCCGCGGCGCGCGCGTGTAGCCCCAGGCGATTGACGACGCGGACGCTGCACTCGACCAAGCGTCACCCCTTTTTGGCGCCGGCCAAAAGCTCGCCCGCGAGATAGATGCCCTCGCGGCCCTGATCGCGCACGCGGCGGGCCACGTCGGCCAGCGACTCATCGCCCGACTGCGACGCGAGCTTGATGACCATCGGCAGGTTGACGCCCGTGACGACCTCGGCCTCGCCCTCCTTGAGAAACATAGAGGCGATGTTCGTCGGCGTCCCGCCGAAGAGGTCGGTGAGCAGGAGTACGCCGCGTCCTTCGGAGACGCGCGTCACGGCGCGTTCGATCTCGTCGCTGGCGGCGTCCACGTCGTCGTGCCAGCCGATGGAGACGGCCGCGACGTGACTGATCGTCCCGATGATCGTCTCGGCGGCCGTCAGCAGCTCGCTCCCCAAACGCCCGTGCGTCACCAACACGCCGGCCACGCGGCCCGGCGGCGCGGCGCGCTCGCCCTCTCTCTTCTCACTGTTGTCGCTCATCGATTCACTCCGCAGGCCGCCGGTCACGACCGTGGGGGCAGGACAAGTTCGCGGCCCGCTTACTTTGGGAACAATTCAAACATGGATGGACAGGATGTTCAGGATGAAGAAAGAGCTGATTTGAGATTTCAGATTGGAGATTTCAGATTTAAATTCTTCATGTCCTGCCCATCCTGTCCATCCATGTTAATTCTTTTTTCGCTGGAACGGGCCGCGGACAAGTCCGCGGCCCCTACAGGGTTGCGACCCGCTTTGACTACTGCTGCCGCTTCGCCTTCCGGGTCTTTTTCACGTCGCGGTGCGTGGCGGCCGCGGCGAAGCCGGCGCGGCGCAGACGCCGGGCGAGCGCGTTGGCAATCATCACGGAGCGGTGGCGTCCGCCCGTGCAGCCGACGCCCACGGTCACATACGACTTGCCCTCGCGCCGGTAGAGCGGCAGGAGGTAGTCGAGCAGGTCGCCGAAGCGACGGAGCGTCTCGCCCACTTCCTCGCTCGCGTTCAAATAACTGACGACCTCGCCGCTGTGGCCGGAGAGGTGCCGCAACTCCGGGACGAAATGCGGGTTCGGGAGGTGGCGCACGTCCACGAGCAAGTCCAGCTCGCGGGGCGCGCCGTACTTGTGGCCGAAGCTCAAGACCTGAACGCGCATCGGCGTGCCCTCGGCGTCGGGGCTGAAGCGTTCGACGAGGAGGCGGCGCAGGCTGTGGACGGTGTGCTCGGAAGTGTCGATGACGTGGTCGGCGAGGCCCCGTATCTCGTCCATCGCCTGCCGCTCGCTGCGAATCGAAGAGGCGAGGCCGTCGCCCGTGTCGAACGGGTGTGGGCGGCGCGTCTCGCTGAAGCGGCGGTGGAGCGCGTCGTCCGAGGCTTCGAGGAAGATGACGAAGACCTTTAGCCCACTCCGGCGCAGCGCCGCGAGGCGGCCGGGGAACTCACTGAGAAACTGCCCTTCGCGGATGTTGATGGCGAGCGCGGCGCGGCCGATGTGCGGGCGCTCTTCGTCGTCTTCCTGAACGAGCCGGGCGAAAGTCGGCAGGAGCGTGAGCGGCAGGTTGTCCACGCAGAAGTAGCCGAGGTCTTCAAAGGCGTTCGTGGCCGAAGACATCCCCGAGCCGCTGAGGCCGGTGATGATGACGATGTCGGGCGCGCCGTCCCCGGCGCCGTTGTTCACAGCCCCACCGCCCCCGGCCTTCCGCTTTCTTCTTTTCTCTGTCATCAACCCGGATGCTCGGCGCCGGTGTCTGCACCGCGACCTTCCTGCTTATCGCCGTCACCTATCGCAGCGGAGTGGCGCGCGACGAACTCCCTCGCCGCATTGTAGCCGCGCACGCGCAGAAGGTGCACGCGCACGGCTGCCTCCACGAGCGTCGAGAGGTTGCGTCCGGGACTGACGGGGATAATCACGCGCGGCACTTCCACGCCCAGTATCTCGACTCTCGCGGCGTCCAGCCCCAGCCGCTCGACTTCCCCCGCGTCGTGCCAACGCTCCAGACTGATCGACAGGCCCACGACGACGGGGCCGCTCGTCGCCGTCACCCCGAACAACTCGCGCACGTTCAGGATGCCGAGGCCGCGTATCTCCATATGCTCGCGAAGAAGCTCCGGCGCGCTTCCGCGCAGCGTGCCCGGCCCGGCCCGCCACACCTCCACCACGTCGTCGGCCACGAGCCGGTGCCCGCGCATGAGCAGGTCGAGCGCACACTCCGACTTGCCTATCCCCGACTCGCCCTCGATCAACACCCCCAGGCCGTGAATCTCCAGCAGCACGCCGTGCCGGCGCTCACGCGGCGCGAGCACTTCCTGCAAGTATTCCGTGATGACGGCGATGGCCGTGGAGGTGATGAGCGGACTCTGGACGATGGGGAGCGCCGCACGTTCGGCGACCTCGGAGAGTTCCGACGGTGGCAGCAGTCCCTTCGTGATGAGGATGCAGGAGATTTTTTCGAGTTCGAGATTGCCGACGGCCTCGCGCCGTCCCTCCGGCGTGAGTTGCGAGAGAAACTGCACTTCGCTCTGCCCGATGAGCTGGATGCGGCCGGGGTGGATGTAGTGTGTGAAGCCGGCGAGGGCGAGGCCGAGTTTCTGGATGCGCGCGGCGTCGAGGCGGCGTGTGCCGGCCCCGGCCGCCCCGTTGATGACGCGCAAGCCCAGTTGCGCCGGCGCATCGGCGACGAACTCGGCGACGGTGACGGAGGGGTGTTCAGTCATAAGAACAAGGATGAAGGCGGAGGGATGAGGGATGAAGTTAAGACAAGTTGTCTTCTTTCATCCCTCATCCCTCCGCCCTCATCCCTGCCTTTACTGCGGGCTGGCGGCCCGTGTAATCAGGTTCAATTCGACCTCGACCGTATCGCCGAGGAAAGTCGGATTGTCAGGTCGCGCGAAGTTGATGCCGAAGTCGCGGCGGTTGAGGGTGACGGCCGCCCGCGCGCCGAGCGTGGTCTTGCCGGTCTTCTCGTCCTTCGTCACGCCGTTGACGGTGAACGGCAGCGCGATCTCCTTCGCGACGCCGTGCATGGTGAAGGCGCCGTGGGCGATGAAGTTTTTCCCCTTCTTCTCGATGCGCGAACTCTTGAAGGTGATCTCGGGAAACTTCTCCACGTCGAAAAAGTCGGGGTTGCGGAGGTGCGCGTCGCGGCGCTCGATGCCGGTGTCGATGCTGGCGGCCTTGATGACGGCCGTGACGGACGACTTGGTCACGTCCTTGTCGTCGTAGACGATGGTCACGGCGAAGTCCGTGAACTTCCCGCGCACCTGCGACAGGCCGCCCATGATCGGGATTGAGAAACCCACGTTCGAGTGGGCCGTGTCGATCTCGTACTTCGTGGTCGCGCCCAGCACGGGGCTGACGACGAGCAGAAGGGCGACGATGACGATGAAGGCACTTCTTTTAAGCATCAATAATCCTTTCGTGGTTGTCAGTAGTCAGTGGTCAGTTGTTTGTATCGGCTGCGCGCCGCACTGAAGACGAATGCTCATGCCACGGTACGAGAAACAACTGACCACTGACTACTGACCATTGACAGTCTTTTACGGCTGTATCAGTCCGAAATTTCCGTCCTTGCGCTTGTAGATGACACTGAGGCTGTCGGTGTCGGCGTCGCGGAAGACGAGGAACTGGTTGTCTTCGTCGGAGAGGGCGAGCACGGCCTCCTCGGCGGTCATCGGCTTGACGCGGTAGCGGCGGGCGTTGATGATGCGCGGGCCGGCGGCCTTCGCGGCCTCGGCCGTCTCGGCGGCGAGTTGTTCGGTGGCCGGTGTCGGCTCAAGCGCCGAGAGCGG
Source organism: Pyrinomonadaceae bacterium (assembly GCA_036380435.1). GTDB lineage: Bacteria > Acidobacteriota > Blastocatellia > Pyrinomonadales > Pyrinomonadaceae > DASQDT01. Next base: position 28,374 of record DASVES010000226.1, read on the forward strand.
CGTGGCGCTCTGCCGTCGCCCGATAATCTTCTTCTTCAGGCGCACGGCCTGCTTCTCGATCTTGTCGATGCAGCGCGTCAGCGCCTGATACATGTCGGCGTTCGTGTCTTTGGCCGTCAGCGTGTGGTCGCGCCAGTGGAGGAGGATTTCCGCGTTCTGGCGGTTCTTTTCCACCTCGATGATGACGTGGGTGCTGACCGTCGAAGACCCCTCGAAGAGATGGCCGATCATCCCGAAATGCTCCTCGACGTGGCGCCGGATGGCGGGCGTCACCTCGACGTGGCGCCCCGTGTACTCGAACCTCATCAGTGCTTCCCTTCCGCCGGTGTCAGCCCCAAACGCACACGCGGGGACACTTCTGCTCCCCACCGCACCGACTCGACATGGAATGTGTATTACTTGAACCTTCGCGAACGGCGCGGCTGAAAAGGAAGTCAGGAGCCAGAAGTCAGGAGTCAGAATAAATTAGCAACCATGCTTTTCTTCTGACTCCTGACTACTGACTTCTGACTCCTCATTCAGACTACCGCCTTGCGCTCGCGCGAGCCGGGGATCGACATCTGGTCGCGGTACTTCGCCACCGTGCGGCGCGACAGCTTGATGCCCTCCCCGATCAAAATCTTGACGATCTGATCGTCCGTAATGGGATTTTTGGAATCCTCTTCCTCGATCAGCTTTTTGATTCGCAGCTTGATGATGCGTGTCGAGACCTCTTCGCCGTCCTCGTTCATCATGCCTTCGGTGAAGAAGCGGCGCAGCTCGATGACGC
>DASVES010000227.1:0-8813 GCA_036380435.1 Pyrinomonadaceae bacterium
AACACGCTGACCCGAATCAAAGGCCGTCGTCTAATATTTAGACATTCATTGATCGTCGCGCGCGGGCTTCGGAGGCGGTGCGACCGTAGGAGGCGGCAGGCCCGGGGGGGACGGGCCGGGTCGCCGCGGGCGGCCACCGCAAGGGCAGGGCGCGCGCGCGACGATCAATGGAAAACGATTCGCGGGTTTCCAACTTCAGGCGGGAAAGTTCTGCCGGGGCCTGCTCCTTAGCAACGGCGGGAGCAGGCCGGGCGGGACATGTTTTTTATAACGCCTGATTTGACCCGCCGCCCAGGAGCTGAGGAAAGATATGAAAGTAGTCGAGGCAGATATGGTCAAGGAAGCAACGATTTACATCACCGAGGTTGACCGGCAGCGGCTGGAGAAGCTGGTCGAGATCGCCGATGAGCGCGACCGTTTGGCGAGTGACGAGAACCTTCGCAGGCTTGAGCACGAGTTAGAGAGGGCTGAGACGGTCGCGCCAGAGGTCGTGCCCGCCGACGTGATCACCATGCGCTCGAAAGTTAGTCTCAGGGACCTGAACACGGGCGAGGAGATGGTCTACACGCTGGTCTTCCCGACGGAGGCGAATTTCGACGAGGGAAAGATCTCCGTCTTAGCCCCCGTCGGGACGGCGCTGCTCGGCTACCGCGTGGGAGACCTAATCGAGTGGCAAGTCCCGTCCGGCCTGAGGAGATTAAAAGTCGAAGAGATTCTCTACCAGCCCGAGGCGGCGGGCGAGTACAACCTGTGACGATCCGCGCGCCGAATCACAGGGCAGGTCGTCGTTGAATTTGAGCCGCCCGCAGACTTGATGCGGTTTACTTGGGCCGGGGGTCTTGCACCCGCTCTCCGGGCTGGGGGAGTTTCCCGGCGCGCGCCAGCCCCACGGCCTCGATCAGGATTTTCGCGGCGTTTCGCACCTCCGCATGAAACGCCTCGTCACGGTCGAGCGCGTCGTGACTGGTGGCGTAAGGCTCGTAGTAGCCGACGTAGCGATCAATCGTCGCCGCGTGGCCCGCTTGGACCAGATTCATATCAAGGAGCCAATCCGTGAGCGAGCGGCGGAGCACCTCCGCGCCGGCGGCGTCTCCGTGGACGACCACTGAAAAGAGCCGGCCCGCCAGGTGTCGCGGATAGCTCCAGCCCTGAAGTTCTATCGCCTTCGCCTCCTCGGGATTCTTGCCGTGCGTCGTGGTCGGGTCGGGGTTGCCGCCGTCGGCGCAGACCAGCCGATCCATCATCAGCTTGAGAACGCTCGGTGACTGATACCAGTAGACCGGGGTGACGATCATCACGCCGTGCGCGGCCACCCAGCGCGGGTAGATTTCGTTCATCCAGTCGTTGACCTGTCCCATCGCGTGATTCGGGTAACAGGAGCAGGGCCAGTGGCAGAGCGGCATCGCCGTCGAGACGCACGCCTTGCAAGGCAAGATCTGGCGGCCGTACTGCGCCGTCAGCATCGACAGGTCGAGCAGGTCGCACTCGAAGCCTTCAGCACCCTCAATCTCCTGCCGCGCCATTTGAACCAGTCGGAACGTCTTGGACATCTCGCCCGGGCACGTCTGGTCGTGCCGCGCGGCGCCGCACACTAACAGTATGCGTGACGGGCCTGCGGGGTCACGTTGGCGCTCTTCCGCCAACAAGATTTGTTCCCGCGCTTCGAGCCACTCCACGGGCAGCTCGAAGTCCGGATCATGGAAGCCGGGGCCCGCTTTTCGCTTGCGCGGGCTCTTGTGATATTCGTCGTAATTTGTCCAGGCGACTTCGATCACCCGGTCGATCTCTGATCGGACCGCGTCGAACGCGGGGTCGTAGAACCTTTCGGACAGACGGCGGATGAACTCCTCCCGGCTGAGCTTAACGTCGCCCTGCCCCTTACGCGGTTGCGGGATTGATTTTGAATTATTCGTCATAGAGGTATTGAGAACTGCTCACCTAATCATTATCTCACGCATCAAGGGCCGCGGGTTATAAAGCATTCTTCGGTGTAGCAGCAAATCAGCGCTAAGTCCTCCCCGGCACTGACTCGTCACACTTTTTACAATCCAACTCGACGCCTACCCGACTCTCTCGCCCCTCTGGTGTCAACACCCGCGGGCGCACCGTAGAAGGCGGGTGGGGTCGCACGTGCTGCCGGTCACGACGATCTTCATGCCTATGCATTAGGCGCGATGAGGTGGCACTGGTAAGCGTGATATCACGCGCGCCCCATGATTGTTATCACTCGACGCTTCACGCGCCGGGATCGACCCTCGGCGCTTCCGACCGAGGATTAAAAGCAAGTGTAAACACTCATAGATCACAGGAGTTAATACGCTATCTCTCGCCAGCGTTATCGCTTAGGTTAGGGGTAACGATTTCGCCGCAGGAGGCGGTCTTTAGATGATGGAAATGACAGACGTGACGCTCACCGAGCAGTTGGACGAGTTGGCGGCTTTCGAGCCGACCGAATACCCGTTCGTCAGCCTCTACCTGAACACGCAGGCCGACCAGCACGGGCGCGACAATTTCGAGTCCTTCGTGCGCAAGGAGTTTAAGGCGCGCGCCAAAGCGTTCGCGCCGGAGTCCCTTGAGCTGGCGAGCTTTGAGCGTGACACCGCCCGCATCAAGAAATATTTACGGGATGAGTTACGGCCTTCGGCGAACGGTGTCGCCATCTTCGCCTGCGCCGGCGCGGGCGATTACTTCAGGGCGGTGCAGCTCGACGCGCCCGTCAGGCGGCATCAGTTGCACGTCTACCAGGAACCGTACCTCTACCCGCTGGCGCGCCTGCTCGATCAGCACCCGCGCTACGTCGCGCTGATCGCCGACACGAACTCGGCGCGCCTGTTCGTCTTCGGCCTGGGCAAGACGGTGAGCAGTTCGGAGGTGCGCAGCGCCAAGGTGAGCCGCACGCAGGGCCGGGGCTGGTCGCAGATGCGCTACCAGCGGCACGTGGACAACTACCACCTGCTCCACGCCAAAGAGGTGGTTGAGATGCTCGGACGCGTCGTGCGCGAGGAGGCGGCGGATCACGTCGTCATCGCCGGAGACGAAGTGATCCGCCCACTGCTCCGGGAGCAGTTGCCGCCGCACCTCGCTGACAAGGTGATCGACGTGCTGCGGCTCGACATCAGGACGCCCGAACACGAAATCTTAGAGGCGACGATGGAAGCCCTCAGAGAGCACAACCTGCAAACGGATGCCGAAAGGGTAAGGCGGTTGCTGGACGAGTACCGCGCCGGCGGCCTGGCGGTCGTCGGAGTGCGCGACACGCTCACCGCGCTCTATCAGGGTCAGGTGGACGAGCTGCTTCTGAGCGCCTCGGCGCAAGAGATCGTCTGCGACGAAGAAGATTTTGACGAGGCTATGGCGGACGGCGACTTACCCGGTCAACACGCCCTTCGCGGTCGTGAGCCGCACCTGGTGGCTGCGGACTTACTCGTCACACGCGCGAGGCTGTCGGGCGCGCGTGTCACCTTCATCGAGGACGCGGCGCTGCTCGCCGGGGTCGGGGGCTGCGGCGCTCTGCTTCGATACCGTCTTTAATCGCGGGCACGCCGTCTTCGGCTCGAACGCCTACCGGGCGCTGTGAGGGTCGCGCAGGCCCTTTCTGGTGACGCGACGGGCGGGTCACACCGCCACGCCTCGTGATGCGCAAGTCTATAGGGAGGGTTACTGAGTGTTCACGAAGTTCCATCACATGCTGGCGGCGCGCAGGCGACGGCGGGCGCTCGTAAAAATTCGCCAAGGGTTCGCGCGGTGCGGACACCCTTTGGACGGATTGTCCGACGCCGACATAGAGGCGTCCCTGCCGCCGGGCATGTGCGAAACGCCGCCCGACTATCTGGGCGCGAAGACGATCAGCCGCGCGCTACGGCGGCTGTCAACCGGCGCCGCAGGTGAGCACGGGCACGCACGAAGGGAGGTGAGAAGGGATGTCGGTTATGGGGGGTGAGGTCATTCGCCACTGCGAGAAGTGTGACAGGGAGAGCAACTATCTCACCAATTTTTTTTAGTCCGCACAACGGTGCCGGAGCTGTTCTGCTGGGAGTGTGGAGCAGGAGGATCAGCGCAGCATGAGGTTTAGTCCGTCGTGGACACGACAGCGGCGCGTGATCAGTAGGGCTTATTGACGAGGACGAAAAGGGAGGTGGAAAGAAGATGACGAGTGCGGTTGCGGCCGAAATCGAAGTAAAGCCTTTCGGCATCAAGGGCGAGGCGAAGGACGGACGGGAGATAGCGAATGGGCTGTCCCACGTGCTGGCCGACACTTACACGCTGTATCTGAAGACGCACAGCTACCACTGGAACGTGACGGGGCCGATGTTCCACACGCTGCACCTGCTGTTCGAGGAGCAGTATCGAGAACTGTGGGCGGCGGGCGACCGTGTCGCCGAGCGCATCCGCGCGCTGGGCTTCCCCGCGCCGGGATCCTTCAAGGAGTTCTCCAAGCTCACCTACCTACAGGAGGCCGAAGGCGTCCCCACGGCAGCGAAGATGATCCGCCAACTGGTCCGGGACCACGAGACGGCCGCCCGCACGGCGCGCTGGACGCTGTCGGTCGCGCGCTCGGCGGTGGACGCGCCGACTGAAGACCTCCTGACCCAGCGTCTGGCGGCGCACGACAGGGCCGCGTGGATGCTCAGAAGCCTGCTTGCCGACGAGAAGATGAGTGCGGACGAGCAAGTCTGGTGAAGGCGCGGGGTGCAGGCGGTCGCGCGACCCGCGCTCGGAAGATCTGAAGGAGAACTGGCGCGGCCCAGTCTCCTGTCGGCCGAGGATTGGAGGCGAGAAGTAGACGAAAAGAACCACCAGAGGTGGGTTCGCGTGGGGGTCAGGATGCGGCAAGTAAAATGCGGAAAATCGAAACCTCGAAATCCCCGCAAGACCTTGAAATAAATGGCGGAGAGGGTGGGATTCGAACCCACGGTGGCCTTTCGACCACTCCGGTTTTCGAGACCGGTGCACTAAACCACTATGCGACCTCTCCGTAAAGGGCGAGAGGTTAGAGGTCAGAGGTTAGAGGTTAGTAAAAGCAATCCGTTATTTACTAACCTCTAACCTCTAACCTCTGACCTCTGTCTTCCGGCGCTGGCGGAAGAACTCCTGCATCAACGCGCGACAGTCTGCTTCGAGCACGCCGGCCGTTAGTTCCAGACGATGATTCAAAGAGCCGGAGTCGCAGACGCGGAAGACCGACTCGACGGCGCCGGCCCGCTCGTCGCGCGCGCCGTAAACCAACCTCGCGATCCTCGCCTGGACGAGCGCGCCGGCGCACATGGCGCATGGCTCGATGGTCGAGTAAAGGGTCGCGCCCGTCAGGCGGTAGTTGCCCGCGCGGCGCGCGGCCTCGCGCAGGGCGACCACCTCGGCGTGGGCCGTCGGGTCGCAGTCGGTGCGCGTGCGATTGCCGGCGACGGCGAGCACGCTCATTCCGTCTGGCGCGACGACCACGGCGCCGACCGGCACCTCGCCGCGGAGCGCGGCTTCGCGCGCCGCCGCGACGGCCTCGCGCATCCAACGCGCGTCTCCGCTCTCGGCCTCGGCCGCGTCAGTTTCCGGCGATTCATGCGTCCGCATTCGTGATAGACGCTTTCAAGAAGCAGCAAACGAACCGTGACTATAGGTGCCGTGGGCGCGGGCTGTCAAGCGACCCGGTTTTGATGAAACGCGGGACTTTACGGCTGCTTTTGGGCCGCGCGGCCGACCCGCCCCGGCGGCGCGAACGCGGCGCGGATTTCCTTGCGCGCGCAAGCCGCCGGGGCGTGCGAGAACACGGATGAGACGGATGAAGACGGATGGGCACGGATGCGATCCGTGTGAATCCGTTTTCATCCGTCTCATCCGTGTTCCTTTGATCCTCATCCTTGCCCGACTGCACAAAGCGCGCGCGACCACGCAAGAGTTTCTACGCCCGCCGCCGCGCACCGTGCTATTATCCTGAGACTGAAGGCACCGCGTGTTGTCCCTCCCGCCTGCGCGCCGCGCCCGCTTCGACCCAGACGATGAGCAGCGACCAGCGAACGAGAACGGGCATTCTTCCGGCCGCCGGCGACAGCAGGGGCAACGCCGCCGCCGCCGCGGCTGCGCCGCCAACGCAACCGACGCCGCCGCGCACCGGGCGTCCCGCCGTCTCACCCGAGACCGCCGCCCCGTCCATCCACCAGACGGTCGTCCCCGACCCGACGAAGGCTCCGCTCATCCCGCGCAAGCTCACGTCCGCGGAGCTGAACATGGCGCTCGTCCATTTCTACCGCGGCGAGGTGCAGCGCGCTAACACCTGGCGCAACCGTCTCGATACGACGACGAACTGGGCGGTGCTGACCGCGGGCGCCACGCTCTCCTTCGCCTTCTCGTCGCCGACCAACCCCCACTTCGTCATCCTGATCAACTCGCTCCTCGTCGCCTTCTTCCTCTTCATGGAAGCGCGCCGCTACCGCTACTACGAAATCTGGTCGAGCCGCGTGCGGGTGCTGGAGACCGGCTACTTCTCGCGCATTCTCGCGCCCGAGGCGCCGGCGGACGACGCCTGGGCCAAGCAACTCTCCGAAGACTTAGTACGCCCCCACTTCACCATCAGCGAGTGGGAGGCCGTGGGGCGTCGCCTGCGGCGCAACTACCTGTGGATCTTCGCGCTGCTCGCCGCGGCGTGGAACCTGAAGGTCTACCTGCACCCGCTGCCGGCCTACGACTTCAACGCCTTCATCGACCGCGCGCGCGTCGGCCTCGTGCCCGGCGAGGTCGTCTTCATGTTGGGCATCCTCTTCAACACGGCGGTGGCCGTCTTCGCCGTCGCCACCATCCGGCTCAAGGAGGCGACCGGCGAGGTGCTGCCGCAGCACGACTTCCCGACCTTGCGGCGCATGACAAACCTCGCCCGCGACGCCGCCAAGGCTCCGGCCACGAGCGCCGCCCGCCGCCGCGCCAAGCGCGCGCGCGAACGCACCACCCGCACCTCGCCCCGCATGGGCCAGACCGGCGAGTGGAAACGCTCCGACATCCACCGCTCGCAATCGCCCGACGACATCCACCGCTCGCAGATTCCCAACCGGGAATCGACGACGGAAGAAACGCTCAAGTAGAGGTCAGAGGTCAGAGGTCAGAGGTCAGTCAAAGACCTGCTTTTTAAGTAACCTCTGACCTCTGACCTCTGACCTCTTATGATTGAACTTGATGGACAGCAGTTGACGCTCGAAGAGGTGGCGGCCGTGGGCGCGGGGCGCGTGGGCGTGTCGCTCGGGGCGGGCGCTCGCGAGCGGATGGGCGCGTCGCGCGCGGTGGTCGAGCGCATCGTCGCGGAGGGGCGGGTCGTCTACGGCGTCAACACCGGCTTCGGGAAGCTCTCCGACATCCGCATCGCGGCGGACGAGTTGAGCGAGCTGCAACTGAACCTCGTCCGCAGCCACGCGTGCGGCCTCGGAGCGCCGCTCTCGGAAGAGGAGACGCGCGTGTTGATGCTGCTGCGCGCCAACGTGCTCGCCGTGGGCTTGAGCGGCGCGCGCGCCGTCGTCGCCGAGACGCTGCTGTCGATGCTGGGGCGCGGCGTCATCCCCGTCATCCCCGAGAAGGGGTCGGTCGGGGCGAGCGGCGACCTCGCGCCGCTGGCGCACCTCGCGCTCGCGTGCATCGGCGAGGGCGAGGCTTTTTTTCAGGGCGAGCGCATGGCGGGCGGCGAGGCGCTCAGGCGCGCCGGCGTCGAGCCGCTCCGACTTGAGGTTAAGGAGGGGCTGGCGCTCCTCAACGGCACGCAGGCGTTGACGGCCGTCGGCGCGCTCGCCCTCCACCGCGCACACCGCCTCACGCGCGCGGCCGACGTGGCCGGCGCCATGACGCTCGAAGCCCTCAAGGGCACGCCCGCCGCCTTCGACGAGCGCGTCCACGCGGCGCGCCCGCACCGCGGCCAACAGGACGTGGCCGCGCGCCTGCGCGAGCTTCTGGCCGAGAGCGAAATCCGCGCCTCTCACGCCGAGGGCGACCCGCGCGTGCAGGACGCCTACTCCCTGCGCTGCATGCCGCAGGTACACGGCGCCGTGCGCGACGCCGTGGCGCACGCGCGCGGGGCCGTGGAGATCGAGACGGGGAGCGCCACCGACAATCCGCTCGTCTTCGCCGAGACGGGCGACTTAATCTCCGGCGGCAACTTCCACGGCGCGCCGCTCGCCTACGCCTTCGACTACGCGGGCCTGGCGCTCACCTCGCTCGGCAACATCTGCGAGCGCCGCATCGAGCGACTTGTCAACCCCGACATGAACGAGGGCCTGCCGGCCTTCCTCACCTCGCGCCCCGGCGTCTCCTCCGGCTTCATGGTCGCGCAGATCGCGGCCGTCGCGCTCCTCAACGAGTGCAAGGTGCTCGCGCACCCGGCCTCGGTGGACAACCTCCCGACCGACGGCGGCAAGGAGGATCACGTCTCGATGGGGATGACGGCCGCGACCAAGCTGCGCGCCATCGTCGAGAACGTCGAGCACGTCGTCGCCATCGAACTCCTGTGCGCCGCCGAGGGGCTGGAATACCGCGCGCCGCTCCGGCCGGGCCGCGGCGTCGTGCGCGCACACGAGCAGGTGCGCGCACACGTCCCGCGCCTCACGCGCGACCGCCCGCTCGCCCCCGACTTCGAGCGAATCGCCGCGGCGCTCCGCAGCGGCGAGTTCGACATTTAGATCGTATTTGAGTTGAGTGTCGAGTAGATTGGGTTCACCGCACACTCAATCTGAAGCTCTAAGTAACAACGCCGCAACCCCGAAGGGCTGCGGCGTTGTTCGTCTCGCTTAATTACTAACTTCTATCACAAGCACGCGGCTTCGCGCTCGCCTGCGCCGCTTTCTGGG
>DASVES010000228.1:0-6291 GCA_036380435.1 Pyrinomonadaceae bacterium
CGGGCCGGTGCATCACGCCCGTCAATTCTCTTCCGCCCCTCCGGGGCTTCGGTTTCTTTTTTGACTCGTCCCCACGGCTTACGCCGTGGGCTACATTCTGCCGCCGCCTCCGGCGGCTCGCTGATGCTCAAGCGGAGTGCACTCTAAATGTCGAAGTACATCGAGAACTCCAACGGGTGCGGGCGCATCCTGAGCGGCTGAATCTCCTTCTCGCGCTTGTAGGTGATCCAGCGTTCGATGAGTTGAGGCGTGAAGACATCGCCTTTCAGCAGGAAGTCGTGGTCGGCTTCGAGCGCCGAGAGTGAGGCGTCGAGCGAGCCGGGCAGTGAAGGCACGTCTTTCAACTCTTCGGGCGACAGATCGTAGATGTCCTTGTCGAGCGGCTGACCGGGGTCGATGCGGTTCTGGATGCCGTCGAGTCCGGCCATGAGCATCGCCGAGAAGGCGAGGTAAGGGTTGCACGACGGGTCGGGCGGGCGAAACTCCAGACGCTTCAGCTTCGGACTCTGCGAGAACATCGGGATGCGGATGGCGGCCGAGCGATTGCGGGCCGAGTAGGCGAGATTCACCGGCGCCTCGAAGCCGGGGACGAGACGCTTGTAGCTGTTCGTCGTCGGCGCGGCGAAGGCGACGACGGCCGCCGCGTGCTTGAGCAGTCCGCCGATGTACCAGAGCGCCATCTCCGAGAGGTTGGCGTAGCCGTCGCCGGCGAAGAGCGGCTTCTCGCCCTTCCACAAACTCTGGTGGCAGTGCATCCCCGAGCCGTTGTCGCCGTAAAGCGGCTTGGGCATGAAGGTCGCGGCCTTGCCGTACTGATAAGCCGTGTTGCGCACGACGTACTTGAAGAGCTGGAGGTTGTCGGCCGTGCCCAGCATCGTCGCGTAGCGGATGTCGATCTCACACTGCATCGGCGCCACCTCGTGATGATGGCACTCGACCGTGATGCCGACTCGTTCGAGCGTCAAGGCCATCTCCGAACGCAGATCGACGAGCGAGTCAACGGGCGCGACGGGGACGTAGCCCTCCTTCTGACGGACGCGGTAGCCGAGGTTCGGCCCCTGAAACTCGCTCGTCTCGGTGCGCCCGCTCGACCAGTGGGCCTCGTCGGAATCGACGCTGTAGCCGGCGGCGTTCGCGTCGTTCTTGAAGTTGACGGAGTCGAAGACGAAGAACTCGGCTTCGGGGCCGAAGTAGACCGTGTCGGCGATTCCCGTGAAGCGCAGATAGGCTTCGGCCCGCTGCGCCACCGAGCGCGGGTCGAGGCCGTAGCCGTCCTTCGTCATCGGATCGACGGCGTTGGCGATCAGGCACAGCGTCGGCTCCTCCGTGAACGGGTCCATCCACATCCGCACGGGGTCGGGCACGAGGAGCATGTCTGATTCGTGAATCGAGGCCCAGCCGCGAAGGCTTGAGGCGTCGAAGCCGAAGCCGTCGCGGAAGGAGTCTTCGGAGAGTTCGTGGATGGGGAAAGTCAGGTGGTGCCACGCCCCGACGAGGTCGGTGAATCTGACTGAGATGAATCTGGCCTCGTTGTCATCCGCATACTTCAAGACGGTCTTAGCGTTCATAATGTCTCCTGGAATCTATTTGGAGGGTTGACAGGGTGGGCCGCCTTGGGGGCGGCTGGAGCGGCGCTGGAAACTAACCGGAGGAGGTGCGTCATTTCACGTCGGACGCTGTAAAAAGCAGGCATTATAGTCGGGAGCGCTTGGGTGTCAAGGTTTCACGACTTCTGTTTCACGCGTCCGACGGCGCGCCCGCGTCCGCGTTTTCGCCCTAAACCTTTCTGGCACGCCGGATTAAGCGCGGCCCGCGTCAAAAAAATAGTTTTTGACCTGCCCCGTATATATTTGCTAAATTGCCTGTCTAAGATTTCCCATCACTGATTCCATCTAACCGTCCGAAGGGCCCGAGCACTCCGAAACGGAAGACGAGTGGCCTCGGCCGGCCATCTAACGCGGCGATCACCGGGGAGGCAGGAGAACCGAGAAGTTGACCACCGTCATCGAACAGACTTTAGAGACCTACGGCATCGAAAACTGGGGGGCCGGCTACTTCGGCATCAATCGCAAGGGCAACCTCGTCGTCCACCCTTCGGAGAACGAGCAGGGACGCAGCGCCGACCTCAAGGAGATTATCGACGACCTCGCCCGTCGCGGCATCCGCACGCCCGTCCTCCTGCGCTTCCCGCAACTCATCGCCGCGCAGGTCAGAAAGCTCCAGCGCGCCTTCCGCAACTCCATCCGCGAATACGAGTACGCGGGCGCACACATGTGCGTCTACCCGATGAAGGTCAACCAGAACCGCGCGGTCGTCGAGGAGTACCTGCGCGAGGGCACGCGCTACGACTTCGGACTCGAAGCCGGCTCGAAGGCCGAACTCTACGGCGCGCTCGCCATGGAGCAGTCGGGTGAATCGCTCCTCGTCTTGAACGGCTTCAAGGACGAGGAGTTCATCCGCCTCGCCTTCGTCGGCGCGCAGGCCGGCAAGCGCGTCGTCATCGTCATCGAGAAGATGTCGGAGCTGGACCACTTCCTGCGCCTCGCCGAAACGGCCGGCGACGGCGACGATCTGCCGATGGTCGGCATCCGCGTCAAGCTCTACTCGAAAGGGTCGGGCCGCTGGGAGAAGTCGGGCGGCGAGGCGGCGAAGTTCGGCCTCACCACGACGGAAATTCTCGAAGTCATCCGGCGCATGCAGGAGGCGGGGCGCACCGAGCACCTGCGCCTGCTTCACTTCCACATCGGCTCGCAGCTCACCGACATCAAGCGCATCAAGAACGCGATGAAGGAGGCCGCGCGCGTCTACTCCAAAATCCGCCAGATGAAGGTGCCCATCGACCTCCTCGACGTGGGCGGCGGCATGGCGGTCGATTACGACGGCTCGAAGACCGCCTTCGACTCCTCGGCCAACTACTCGGCGCAGGAGTTCGCCAACGACGTGGTCTACACCATCATGCAGGTCTGCGACGACGAGAACGTGCCGCACCCGACGATCATTCAGGAGTGCGGACGCTACCTGTCGGCCTACCACGCCGTGCTGGTGACGAACATCATCGACGAAGTGGAGACCGAGGTCGAAGAGATCACGCCGATGGAGATCGTGGAGGACGACCCGCAGGTCGTCATCGAGCTGGGCGACTTGCGCGAGTCGATGACGGTGAAGAACTACCGCGAGTTCTACCACGACGCCCTCGAACACCGCGAGGAGCTGTTCACACTCTTCAACCTCGGCCTCATCAATCTGGAAGACCGCGCCAAGGGCGAGGTGCTCTTCTGGGACATCTGCGAGCGCGCCGACAAGTACGCGCAGACGCGCGAGTACGTCTCCGAGGAGTTCGACGAACTGCGCCGGCTGCTGCGCTCCAAGTACCTGACGAACTTCTCGGTCTTCCGAAGCGTGCCCGACCACTGGGCGCTCGACCAGCTCTTCCCCATCGTCCCCATCCATCGTCTCAACAAGGCGCCGACCGACTACGCCACGCTCTGCGACATCACCTGCGACTCGGACGGCGTGGTCGATAAGTTCGTCGATCTCCACGACGTGAAGCAGGTTTTGGAACTCCACCCGCTCATCAAGGGCGAGCCTTACTACATCGCCTTCGCGCTCGTCGGCGCTTATCAGGAGGTGATGGGCAACAACCACAACCTCTTCGGCGCGCCCAACGAGGCGCACATCCACATCGACGAGGACGGCTACCTCATCAAGAAGGTGGTCAAGGGCACGACCGTCGGCGAGGCGCTGGAACGCGCCCGCTACGAGCGCGGCCAGCTCCACGAGGGCTTCCGCCGTCAGGTCGCGCAGCGCGTCAAGCACGGTGAACTCACCGAGGCCGAGGCCGCCAAGATGGTCGAATATTACGAGGCGCGGATTAACGCCTACACGTACCTTTCGGTCAACGGAGAGGTCGCGGGCCAGAAGCGCCGGAAAGACTAAAAGACGTCAATCGTGAATCGTAAATCGTAAATCGAAAAGCCCGCGCCGCCCGAACGCCTGACCTACGATTCGCCGTTAACGTTAAAGACCGCCAACCACGATTGACGATTCACGATTGACGATTGACGAGGTTTTAAGAATGGTAACCCAACGTAAACCGAGAGCCACGAAGTATCTGACCACGCCGATGCGCCCCGTCCAGGTTGACCGCGACCGCTCGGTCGCCGGCCTCCTTGAGAAGATGGAGGGCGCGGGGCTGGGGGCGCGCCAACTGGCCGAGGCCCACCGCATCTGGCTCGACATGCTCGGCGACAACACGACCATCATCGTCGCCGCCTCCGGCGCACTGATCCCCGCCGGCATGCGCCGTCTCCTCGCTTACGTCATCAAGAACCGCTTCGTGGATATGCTCGTCTGCTCCGGCCCAATGCTCTTCCACGACCTGCACGAGACGCTCGGGCGGCACCACTATCAGGCGCACCCGTCCATGACGGAGGCCGAACTCGAAGCGTCGCAGATCAACCGCATGTGGGACGTGCTCGCCAGCGAAGAGGAGTACCGCGAGGCCGATGAGTGGGTCGGCGGCTTCACCAACCAGCTCGACCAGACGCGCGCCTACTCGACGCGCGAGTTCCTACACCTCTTGGGTCGCGAGCTGGCCGAGATCGCCACCGACGACGGCATCCTGACTTCGAGCTACAAGGCGCGCGTCCCCATCTTCTGCCCGACCATCTCCGACAGCGCCATCACGGTCGGCATCGCCGGCGCACGCTTCGAGAAGAAGAATAATTTCTGCTTCGACCTCGCCCAGGACATCCTCGACGTGATGCAGGTCGCCGCGCGCTCGCGCGTCACCGGAGTCATCAACATCGGCGGCGGAACCAGTCGCAGCTTCCTCCAACAGATGGAGGCAGCCACCGGCATCATCAAGCAGCCCGTGCGCGGCCACAAATACGGCATCCAGATTTCGCCCAACGCGCAGCAGCCCTCGGGGCGCATGGGGTCGGATGACACGCTCGTCTTCGGCAAGCTCCAACGCGGCGCCGCCCTCGCCCACGTCAACTGCGACGCCACCATCGCCCTTCCCATCCTCGTCACCTCGCTTTCGCAAACGGCCGCCAAGTACATGAAGGGCCGCAAGCGCCCGACCTTCACCTTCGCCGGCCGGGATTTGATGGTCGAGGTGCCGTAAAAAAAAGGGAGTCAGGAGTCAGAAGTCAGGAGCCGGAATGAGGCGGTCGGCGTGGGGCCGTCTCATTCCGGCTCCGTTGTAGTTTGCGCGCGAATTCTGACTTCTGGCTTCTGACTCCTGACTTCCTGTAAACTTTCCGCATGTCTGAATCAGCACAGCTCCCGATGAACTTCGGCGGGATCGAAGACGAGGCTCTGTCGGCCTTTGAGGGCGCGCGCGTTCTCGTGTGGCCGATCTCTTACGAGGGGACGGTTTCCTATGGTGGGGGGACGGGCGAGGGCGCGATGGCGATTGTGGACGCGTCGCGGAACATGGAGTTGTACGACGAGGAAACCGATTCGGAGACCTACCGGCTCGGCATCCACACGCTCGACGTGACGCCGAGCGTCGCGCCGCCAGAGGCGATGATGAAGGGGTTGCTGGAGCAGGCGCGCCGGCTCGTCGCCACGGAGAAGTTCGTCTGCATGATCGGCGGCGAGCATTCGGTGAGCGCGCCCGTCATTCAGGCGCACGCCGAAAGGTATGAGAACCTGTCGGTCTTACAGATCGACGCCCACGCCGATTTGCGCGACACCTACGACGGCACGCCGCACTCGCACGCGTCGATCATGGCGCGCGTGGTGCGCGACTTGAAGATTCCGGCCGTGCAGGTCGGCATCCGCTCGATCTCGGCGGAGGAGGCGCGCGTCATCGATGAGATTCCGACGCGCATCTTCTGGGCCAAGGACATCGTGGGCCGCACGGACTGGTGGGAGGAGGCCGTCGAGGGGCTGACGGAGAACGTCTACCTGACCATCGACATCGACGGTCTCGACCCGTCGCTCGTCGCGCAGACGGGGACGCCCGAGCCGGGGGGGTTGGGCTGGTACGAGACCGTCGGCCTCATCCGCACGCTCGCGCGCCAACGCCGCGTCGTCGGCATGGACTTGAACGAGTACGCCTACGTCGAGGGCCAGACCGCCTCCGCGTTTTTGTGCGCCAAGCTGATCTACAAGTCTCTGTCCTATATCTTCGAGTCGGAGACGGAGCGCGTGCGCGGCGCAGGCAAGCAGACCTCGCGCGCCGGCGCGTGAGTGTTTGCAATGGAGTACGTGGGACAGTACCGCGAGCGGTAGCGAGCGGGTTGACGCTCCCGTAGCTACAACCCGCTCGCTACCGCTCGC